>JAFIGH010000038.1 GCA_020831525.1 Opitutales bacterium | reverse complement strand
GCTTGGACAGGATTGCTTCGGTTGTTAGTTGTGATCCCGACAGGGAGGGACTACGTCCCGACCTCCCAGGAGAGTCAAGTTGATAGGGGTGCGGGTGGCTCGGTCGGGAGCCGGTTCCGTCGCTTCGCGAAGGCCGTCCCCGAAGGGGTGCTCCCAGAGGATGGCTTGATCTTCGTGGTACCTTCGCCAGGGTCCGAGCCCGGCCTGTGCGTCAGGGTTGCCAAAGTGACCATTTACCAAACTCTTGCATAGTTTTGGATTCCGCTTCCTGAGACAAAAACGGGTCGGTTTTTGTCCCACGGGAATGCCTACGTCGGTGGATTGCATTAGCCGATGCGGCGTTGTTTTCCTGTTCAAGGCGATAGACTTCCGGTTTTCGACTGCTGGATTCCGCGTCTTCCGAGCGATCCGCTTGTGGCTCACCGGTGAGCGACAAGGCGCTTTGTGGTTCACGAAATGGAAAATATGATTCACAAAACGGATTGTGGTGCATCCACGAGCAGCAAAGTGTCTTGTGGTTCAGTTGTGCGAAAGAATGAGCCACTAGAAGGCCTCCTTTCCTTCTGCGGCGTTCAAAAGCTCACGATAGGCATAGATGGCGGGTCGTTGCCCGGCTGCGGGTCGCAACTCGCGCAGCAACGCTTCACGAATTGTTGCCAAAATCCGTCGGGCGGTTGGTTTGGGGATTCCTTGCGCTTTGCTGAAGTCGGAGCCGGAAAAGATGGGTTGCCGAAACATAAAATCGAGAGCGGCAACGGCATACTGGGAATGGGTCCGCTCGACGATCCAGCGTTTGCGGTCCTCATAGAGTTGCAAAATTGCCCTGGCACGCTTGGTGTTGACACGGGCCTGCTCCGCCATGGCGCGCAGGAAGAAGGCGATCCAGCCGGTCCAATCGTTGTCTCTGGAGACGGCCAAGAGGCGCTCATAGTATTCCTCGCGATGTCGCTCGAGGTATTCGCTGATGTAGAAAGCCGGGTGGCTAAGCACCTTCCGCTCGTATAGAAAGAGCGGAACGAGCATCCGTCCAAGGCGACCATTTCCATCGAGAAAGGGGTGCAGCGCCTCAAATTCGGCATGGACCACCGCCAACTGGATGAGCAAATCCGGTTGATCACTGTGCAGGTAGTTTTCCCATAGGGAGATTCCATCGTCCAGATACGCTGGCTCAATCGGAAGAAATTTTGCGGTTTCGGCAGTGCAGCCCGGTGCTCCGATGGCGTTGGGGGTCGTCTTGAATTGGCCGGCGGCCTTGTCCCGACCACGGACACCCCGCATCAGAATGGCGTGTGTCTCCTTTAGTAGACGGCCGCACAACGGCAGCTCGGCGAGCCGCCTGGCCGCCTCGTGAATCGCCACCCGATAATTGATGACCTCCTCAATATCATTAATCTTTTCGGGTGTTTGCTGGGGAGGCTTTCCGCCGGCTTCAAACTCGAGCACCTCGCCCAAAGTGGCCTGTGTGCCTTCGATTCGGCTGGAAAGTACCGCTTCCTGAGTTGTCAAGGGAGAGAGCAACACCCAAGCGTCAGGCACGGCGTCGAGGAGTCCCCGGAAATCTCCAAGCGCCAGCGTGGCTGGGCCAATCAGGGGGACCAAGCGCTCCCAGTCGATTCCAGTCGGCGGAAATTTGCCGTGATGATAGACGACCGCGTTCATTTGAGCATCCCCTCCAGTTCGTCGATATCCGCCAGAATCTCATGCTCCAAGGTGCGCATGCGCTGGAGGATGACTTTGGGCGGGTCGTAGATGGCTTCTTCGTGTTGGGTCTCTTTGTAGCGGTTGAGGGAGAGGTCGTATTTGTTATCCCGGATCTCGGAACCCGGAACGCGGAAGCATTTGCCGCTCCGTGCTCCGGCTTCCGCCTTCGGCGTTTCTTTCCCCTTCCTCGTTTCGCGTTCCGAGGTCCAACTTTTGATCAGATCCGGCAGGTCGTTTTTGTCCGGCTGGGAAATCTGCTCGATGACGGTGATCGGGTTGGTGATCCCGCCGGAGTGGAAGTCCAGCCATAGGGCGTCGATTTTCGATTTGATTTCGGAACGGGTCATGGGAAGGGCGACGGTTAGGACTCCGGGGTTTCGAGGAACCATGGAAGGGCGTATTGGAGCTGAATGGAGGAGGGTTCGCGGGGCGCGGTTGGAGGCGGGTGGAGGAGCAGAAGGATGGCCTGGGCCTGGGAATGGTGGGTTTGGGCATTCACGAGAGCGCGGACTTCGCGCTGCCAGGTGGCCTCATCGGAGGCATCGGCACAGACTTGGATGAGCTGGCTGTGCCCCTCGGGATCGACGGCATGGAAATCCACCTCGTAACCATCGGGCGTGCGCAGATAGTGAACTTCGCAGCCGCGCCGGAGCAGCTCCACCAAAACAGCGGTTTCGAGGGCATGGCCGAGGTTGGCGCGCCGGGTGCGTTCGTAGACCGGGATCAATCCGGAATCAATGGGATAGGCCATCCGCGGATTGACCATTCGCTGGCGCTCGGAAGCGGAAAAAATCGAAGTCGTGCGGATCAGGAAGGCGTCTTCGAGATGGCTGAGAAAGGCATGGAGGGTGTCCTTGGCCACCGGGATGCCCTGTGATTTGAGCGTATCGTAGAATTTCTGAATGCTAAAGGGGGCGGCGGGGGCCCCGAGCAAGTGGCGTTGGAGCCAGCGCAGGGCGACTGGATTGGAAACCCCGTGACGCTCAATCACGTCGCGCAGGACGGCCACATCGACATAACTCTGCAGGAGGAGGCGGCGGTCGCGCGCGGGAACCCCCTGCGCTTCGGGAAAACCGCCTTCGGTGAGGTAATCGTGAAAAGCGCGCGCAAGCGCGGACCGCCGCTGTTTCGGCAGGAGCGCCCATGGCTTCCCGGGCAGCTCTCCGCGATGGGCGAGGGCTTCGCGGAAACTGAAGGGGAACACCGTGACTTCGAGAGCGCGCCCGCGCATGCTCGTAGCCACTTCCCGGCTGAGCATGGAGGCCGAGGAACCGGAGAGAAAGAGCCGCACTTTCTCCGTATCCAAAATGCGCCGGGCGAAGGTTTCCCACCCTTTGACCAGCTGAATTTCGTCGAGGAAGAGAGTCACGGTCTCGCGATCACGGAGTTCCGGGTGCAGACGGTAATACGCTTCCAGCATAAAACTGAGGGCCTCCGCGTCGATTCCGGCGAGGCGGTCATCTTCGAAATTCAGAAGCAAAAGCGTTTCCCGCTTTGCACCGGCCGTGAGGAGGTCGCTCAAGCACTGCCAAAGGAAGCTCGTTTTGCCGCTGCGGCGCATGCCCACAACGGCGAGTGCCTTGCCGGGAATCTTCGGCAAGCGGATCTCGCGCCGCGTCAGCACAGGCGGCTCAACCGCGAGGGCGGTGGCGAGCTTTTCCTCAAGCAAGTGCTGTATTTCGCCTTCCATGGGGGATAAAGTGAAGTAAAATTCTCCTTTTTAAAAGGATAAAATCAGCCGGCTTTCTCGTTGAGGTGGGTGAGCAGGGAAAGGAGGTCGTCGACCTGCCCGGAGTCGGTGAAGACGCCGTCGATGCCTTCGGCGTGGAGAGTGGTGAAGGGCGTTTCCCAAAGTTTCTCCAGCTCAATGGCACCGTAGCGGGCAATGTGGCCCTTGAGGAGTGCGCTTTGTTCGGGTAGTGCACAAGCAACTCCCCGAGGTGAAGGTCGGGGTCCATGAGGAGCACCTCGGAAGCGAGTTGGTCGAGGTCCTCCGGGGCGACCGGCAACCCCGCGCGTATTTTGCAGAGGGCGTCGCTTTGATCGAGGAGTTCGCGGAGGACGGATTCGACCCGGTTGCGGTAGGCGGCGAGGTCGAGCCCGTGCATCTTCACCTTGTGCACTTCGGTGCGGTATTCCGCCGGGTCTTCGGCAACATTGAGAAAGAGGGGCTGCGATCCAACGGTGGCTAGGCGGGTGCGGTATTTCATGATCCCGCGCAGCCCGTTGCGGATCTCCTCGAGATCGGCGGTGGTGGCGGTTTCGTGGAAGGCGGCGCTCTTCGCCTGATTGATCTGCGGCAGTTTGTCCGCCACCTGACGGAGATTGACCGGCAACTGGGAGACTTGCCCGATGAGCCGGTCGCGCAAATCATCGGCCTGCGGGGAGGAGAGAAGACGCGCGGATTGCAGGCGGGTGGTGAGCAGGTCGAAGCCGAGGGCGGCCTCCGCTCCGCGCACGTCGCGCCATTGCATGAGCGGAGCGATCTCCCGCTTGAGCACGGCAACGGTGGCGGGCTGGAAACCTTCGATCACGCCATCCTTGCGAAGGCCATGGATCTCGCGCCATTTTTCCTTAACGGAAAGGCAGTCTTCCGGAAGCGCCGCCACATCGGCAGCCAACAGGCTGGTGGCAAGCTTGAGCGCTTCGGGCGATTGCGCCTTGAGGGCGGTTTCCCCGAGCGCGATGCGGGCCTCGAAGAGCAGCTGCGTAAGGCTCTTTGACGGCGAAGGGGCGGCTTCCTCCTCAAGTTCGTCGAAATATTCGAAATTGCCCCAGTGGTCGAAGATGTAGAAGACGCTCTTGTCTTTGCCGGGGCCGAACAGATCCCGGCAGAGACGGGTTCCGCGGCCAATCATTTGCCAGAATTTGGCGTAGGAGTTGACGGGCTTGGCGAAGACAAGGTTGACGATCTCCGGGATGTCGATGCCGGTGTCGAGCATGTCGACGGAGATCGCGATGGTGAGGTTCTTGCTCTCGTCGTTGGTTTTGAAGTCGTCGATGAGCTGTTCGGCGCGGGGCTCATAGTTGTCGATGCGCAAACAGAAGTCGCCTCCGAACTGCGGATACATCTTGTCGAAGAGCTTTACGAGCTGCTTCGCATGGGTGTGGTTGCGGGCAAAGACGATGGTTTTGCCGAGGCGGGTGCCGTCGGCATTGCGGAGGCCGTTCTGCATGAGGTTCTGCAGGATTTTCCGGTCGGTGTCTTCGTTGAAGACCTTGCGGCTGACATGCTCGCGCTCGTAGTCGACCGCCTCCGAGTCATCGACCTGGTCTTCCAGCTGTTCCCGCTGGGCCTGCGAAAGTTCCGTGTATTTGATTCCTTCGCGGAGAAACTTCGTGGTGTGCTTGATAACTCTGAAGGGGCAGAGATAGGGGGGCTCGTGCGCGATGGCTTCCTCGTAGGGATAGTTGAAGGTGGGATCCTCGTTTTCGCACTCGAAGAGCCGGTAGGTGTTGCGGAAGATAAACTTCACGGGGGTGGCGGTGAGACCGACCTGGAAGGCGTCGAACCAGCGGAAGAGATCGCGGTAGCGGTTGTAGATGCTGCGGTGGGACTCATCGGCAATGATCAGATCAAAGAAGCCGACATCGAAATTCTGGAAGCACTTCATCATCGCCGGGTAGGTGGCAAGGTAGATGCGCTGGTTGCGGTCCGCCGACGTGCGGGCGCTCACATAGATGCGGGGCTCGCCGGGGAGAAACTCCTCGAAGGCGTCGCGGGCCTGCTTGCGGAGTTCGCGTCGGTCGCAAAGGAAAAGGATGCGTTTGGCCCACTTTGCCCGTACCATGAGTTCCGCCAAGGCGATGGCAACGCGCGTCTTGCCGGTGCCCGTGGCCTGGATGATTAGGGCCTTGCGCCGCCGCTTGTCAAAAGTCTCGGTCACGCGCTTGATCGCCTCAATCTGGTAAAGGCGGTCGACGATGCGTTCGACCGGATTCAGCGCGCCGAGCACCGGTTCGCGTTCTTTGCGCTGAAAGTGGAGGTATTGCAGGCTGTCGAGGGAGTAAAACCCGTGGAGCAAACGTGGCGGCTCGCCCTTTGCGTCGTCCCACATGAAAATCTCGTAGCCGTTTGTGTAGAAGATCACCGGGCGGATGCCTGCGCTCTTCTCAAGGCCGTCGGCGTAATACCGGGCCTGCATCTTCCCCTTGTCCGCATCTTCAGCTGTCTTCTTCGCCTCTATGATGGCCAGGGGCTTTCCGCTGGCGGGATCATAGAGCACGTAGTCGATGTAGCCTTTCCCCGACGCGGTGGGTTGATCGCGTACCTCGACTTCCTGCCCGACTTCCGGTGTGCTGACGCCGCGCACGCCAACCTTCCAACCCGCCCCGAGGAGGTGCTCGTCAATGAGTTTGAGGCGTGTCTCTTCCTCGCTGAATTCGAGAACAGAAGCGGATTGCTGAGCCTGTTTCAGGATGTCGGCCAGTTCGGCTTCCGACTTCTTTGCGCTGGCGGCCTGAGCACGGGCGGCTTCCAAGTCGGCGAGCAGTTTGGCCATGAGCGCCTCCTGCTGGGCGATTTTTTCGAGGGCCGTCTTTGTCTTGCGGTGCAGTGATTCGGTCGAATCGATCTCGGGTCGGGGGATCGGATGCCACGTCGGCAAACTCCCGGCAGGACAACCGGAGACCGAAAGCACCAACCACCGACCAAGGTCGTGCGCTTCCTTGAGGAAATCGGGAATCTTGGCTTCGCTTTCCTTATAGAGCGTTCCGTGGGCGGCGTGGTTTCCCTTTATCCGGAGGAGGTGCAGCTTGTCCTGGATGACAGCCGGCGTCATTGCCTTGAACGAGGCATCGTTGAGCAGATCGTTCAGCGTGTTCTGATAGCCGAACTCAAGACGGTGGTGGGCGAATACAGCTTTGACGAGAAACTCGGCGAAGGTCCGCAGCTTGACCAAGGCGCTCACCGGGTCGGAGTACGCGTAGGACTCGGCGAAAGCCGCCAAGTCGGCCAGTTCGCGAAATTCTTCCCGGAGAAACTCGAAGTTACGCGATTCCATGATGGTGGCCGGATGGGGCTCCGCTGTTGCCGACGATGCGGAAGGATCGTGGCGATGACGGAAGCAGTTGAAAAACCAGGACTCCATGGAATGGCTTGCATAGGGCAAGGCCCGTGCCAACTCGTTCATTTTCCTTAATCACCTGACTTACAGTATCTTGAGATTCAATTCGACACTCGAAGGGATCTTGTTTATCAACAAAAATTGATGGAATATTCGTCATCCGTTGATCCTTTTTGTCTTGAGGTATTGGTTCATGACCTGAGGAGACAAGCCAAGGGCACGGGCGGCGCGGGCCTGGACGCCATCGGCTTGGGCGAGGGCCTTTTCGACAATGCGGTGCTTGAGGTCATCGAGGTAAGTGTTGAGGTCAAAACCCGGTCCGGGCTCAGGCAGGGGGAGATCGGACGCATTGAGGGTGCCGGAGGCATCGAAGTTCAGGTCTTTCGGCGTGATGCGGTCGCTTCGCGCGAACATGGCGGACTGCTCTATGACCTTTCGCAGTTCGCGCACGTTGCCCGGCCAGGGGTGCTCAGCGAGGGCGCGTAAAGCAGACGTGGAGAGGCGGCGGGAGCCTCCGTTCTTGCGGTTCCATGCATCGAGCATGAAGGTGGCGAGAGTCGGAATGTCGGTTCTCCGCTCGCGCAGGGGCGGAATTTGCACCGTGGCGGTGAAGCGCTGATAGAGATCCTCACGAAAGGTGCCCTCGGCGACCATCTTGCGCAGGTTGCGATTGGTGGCCGCGACCACCTGGACGTTCACCTTGATGGGCTTGGTTTGGCCCAGCGGCTCAATCTCGCCCTGTTCCAAAGCGCGCAGAAGCTTGGCCTGAACGCCCACCGGCAACTCACCGATCTCATCAAGAAAAAGAATGCCGCCGTCGGCGGTTTGGAACTTCCCTTTGTGGTCGGTAATGGCTCCGGTAAAGGCCCCCTTCCTGTGACCAAAGAGCTGACTCTCAAAGAGATTCTCCGGGATGCTGCTGCAATTGACGACGACCATTTCCCTGCGGCGGCGGGGGCTCAGGCGGTGGATGATCTTGCTGAAGTATTCCTTTCCCGCTCCCGTTTCGCCGAGGAGAAGGACATGGCTATCCGGATAACCGGCGAGGACGGCGGCCCGGCGAAGGGCGTCGTAAAAGCGCGCGTCGCCGCCCACCAATCCGATCTCCCGGCAGGCGGCAAGGAGAGTACTGTCGAGGTCATCTTTGTCCGTTGCCGCAAGGTGCCCCATTTCCTCGCGGGAAATGCGCGGAAACTCGCGACGGCTGAAATCGATCTCGCGCAGGCGGGATTTTCCTTCGCGCACGAACTCCGGCGGATCGACCTGCAGAAGCGTGGCGGGAATCTCTCCGCTGGCTGCGAGCAGAAGCCACGCGGCATGCATGTGCGGGGTGCCGGAGGATACGGAGATAAAGTAATGACCGTCGGGGTGCTGTTTGGAAATTTTCCCGAATCCTTTGCGCAGTTGGTTGAAGATGCCCGCATAGTTGGTGGGATCCGACAACGGCGCATCGACGATTTCAACGCGGCACTCCGGGCGCATTCGGCGGATGCGCTCTTCGGTCTGTCGCGTGTGGTCCACCATCCGGGGAGTGGAGAAAAGGTAAACGGCGTCCCACTCCCTTTCCGCGACGACCGAAAGCACCGGACCGGGACGATAGGCCTCCTCCGTCGACCCGGGTTGACCGGGGTCGTGGGTTCCGGTAAAGGTGAGCAGGATATTCATTTTGATTTAGGTAGGCATCAAAATATCTTAATACAAGTGTTAAAACAGCCATGCCTGTCCAAACTCGTCCTCATCTCACCGAAACGAGGTTAGTGAGAAACGGGGTTGGCAGAGTCTGTCTGCCACGCGCACCCGAAAGAGCGTCTTTATCTCCTCAGCCGGGCCCCTCCTCAACCTCATCAAGCATCGATAAAAAGCGGCCCCCCTGCCCCGTTTACCTGCCCCCTTCCATCAACAGGATGGAAGGTGTCATACAGCAGCGAGGTTGGCGACGGGGATGGGGTCACGATGCGGAGGCGGCCGGGAAGTCGACGACCGGAGTAGACGCGATGGAATCAGGTGTAATGGACCAATATCTCCGGGCGTCCTCCTCCGTTGCGAGGCCGCGATACTTGCTGTCGAGAATCTGGGGCGAATTGCCTGCCCAGGCGGCAGTTGTCGCTTTCAGACCGCTCACGGCATAGTGGTAGGTGAGGGCCGTATGGCGTCCCTCGTCGCGGGTCCATGATTCGATGCCGGTCGACCGGCGGACCCGCTCGAAGAGTTTGCGGAAATTGGGCGGGATGATGGGTGGTCGCCGGACTGCGTGGTCGACCAGCCACGCATGGAGGTTTTCCGAAATGCCGGGGAAGGACCTGCGACATGCGCGCATCGGCTCCAAGAAACCTTGCGAAGAGGCGCACCTGAATACGGATCGCCTCGCGCGACTTCTCCCGCATGTGGACCAGGAGGCTCTCATCACTTGCAAACTCTTTGAGCGCTCGGGAAAGCAAGGCACCCTCCCTGGGCTCCACATACGTGCGAATGAAATGCTCGACCGCGTCCACCATTTTGCGCGGGCGGGTAGGCGCTTGCAAGCGGTGCACGGCAGGCTCATTCACCCATGACAACGCGGATGCGGTGAAACCAACGGGGCGGGTCCGCGGGCAGTTCCACCCAAACGCGCTCGGTTCCATTTCCAATGTCCTCGATGAAAAACGGATTCCACGACAGAGGCGTCCACTCCTGTAGGTCGGGGGAGACTTCCACAATGTACCGGAGTTCCCCCATGCGGTAGGCATGGTGCTCCATCAGGCCGCCGCCACGGCGGATGAACTCGACGACAGTGCCCTCCGGGGTATCCGTCCAATGGGGCATTCCCGCCGGAACCGTCGGCGCATCCGCATCTCCGCCAAAGGCAAAGCGAAGCAGGTTGGGAATTCCATGACCATGCGGCGCATGACCGGGCGCACGCTCATCTTCGGGCAGCGATCCGGCCCATTCGCCGTAGCTGAGCGAATAGATGTAACCGCCGGCGAAGACGGCCTCGGCGCCATCGGCACGCCGCACCGTCACATCGGCGGAAACTGGAAGCGGCTCTCCCCCGGTGTAGGGAGGAGCGGCAAACCGCAGTGAGCCATCGTTTTCTCTTCTGACCCAAAGCGCTTCCTCCCCGCCCACAAATACCCGCAGGGGTTCCACCGTTTCATTGGCGGAAAGGTCCACCACCGGCCGCTCCACGATTCCATACTTGCGCTGCAAATACCGCAGGATCTGCTCACGGGGAGCGCCCGTGAAGTCACCCGAAAAGGCGATCATCTCCGCGATCTCGCCGCGGAAAGGCTCGGCGGTGGAAAGGGATCGCCGCCCGATGCGGAAATTCTCGCCGGAAAATCCGCCCTGCCGGTTCATCTCGCGGATCGTCGGCGCCGGGCGGGGAAGCGGATCGCCCTCACTCGTGGTCGGAATGATGGCGTAGAACCCGGTTTCATAGTCGAAAACTTCCGTACCGGCGCGCGAACTGTAGAGACGCTGCCACCTCACAGACCCCGGATCCGGATTCCGGTAGACAGTAAAGATCCGTCCGGAGCCTGTTCCGATTCCGGCGGCGCCATTGACGTCGAGGTGGTCGTTCACTCCGTCAAAAGCCACCGCCGGCAGGCCGCCGAAGGAGTTGAGGCGCAGCTTCGGCTGACTAACCGGATCCTCCTGCAAGACAGGCAGAGCAAAGGGAGAATTGTCGGGCCAATGGCTCACCGGATCGTCCTCCGCGGCCGCGGCGGCGAGGTCATGCGCGCGCAGATGAAGAAGCCGGTCCGCCGAGACAAGCGCGGGAAAGCTGTCGGACAGCACCGCCGGATCGTCGCCGCCCGGCAGACTTTCATCACCGTAGGCGAGAAAGATACGGCTGCGGTCCTCGAAGCTGACGACGTCCCCTTCCGGGCCTTCGCCGGACTTGAGCCAGATAAGCGTGTTGTCCCCGCCGATACCGTATTCCACATGGTGCCGCACGGGGGTCTCACCGTCCCAGGAGAAGAAACGGAGATCCTGCCCCGACGGTCCCATTCCGTCAGCGGTCCACGGAGTGGTATCGGCAATCCACGGAATGGCCTCGGCGATGAAATCCGCTCCGGCGAGCCCCCTGACACGAAGGGCATGCAGCGGGACAGCCCCACCCGATAAATAATTCCCGAAAATCACGTGCTCGCTCCCACCGGCGGAGGTGCCGAAAAACGGACCCGCGGATGTAATTGAGGGTTCGGGAAGCGCCACCACGGCGGAATCGGGAACAACCCATTCGCTCCCGTCGAGACTGAACTCGACAGTAGCGGCGGCGCCGATACCGCTAAAATCAAATGTGAAGACGCCTGTCACGGCATGTTCGGAAGGAAAATAGCGCGCCTCCCGGGAAATCGCCTCGCGCCCGTCGAGGCGCATGGCGAAACCATCGGGAAACGTGCGGCCCGGCGGCAAACCGGTGACAAGGACGCGCGTCTGCCCGAGCGGGCCGGTTTCCACGGAGGTGACCAGATGGCGAAGGTCGCCGGAGCGGAGGCGCGCACCCGGAGTCCACGGAGCGGCGGCGTGGTTGTAGGCCCCGAGATAGTTTTGCGGGGCGGACTCGGTGACACTTTCAACGGGTGCGCCGGTCCCGATGGCGGCGGCCCCGGGCCGGAGTTGAAAATTGCGGTTGGGCGCGGAGACAAAGCCCGGATCGGCCTGAAGATTTCCGGCCACGGCATCATCGCGGAAGAGATTGTCAGTGAACGTGATGCCATCGAGAGAACCCGTCGGATTGTTGAACGCGCGGGCGACGTTGTTGCGCACATCGCCGCCCGCGACCGAGCCGCTGCCGCCAAAGACCAGCCTGTCATCAAGCGTGTTGTGGTAGACCTTGATCTGTGAGTTCCCGAAGTTCTCCATCCCCTCCCCGAGACCCCAAAAAGCAAGCGAACTCCGCGACGTGGTGTTCCACACGACATTGTGGTGGATGCGGGCATTCGAGCAACCGAGGGGTGCCCCGCCGGAATCCAGCCGGATGCCCTGCCCTCCCCACCACGAGCGGGTCAAATCCAGCGGAGCGAGGTTACTGTGCACCCAGTTGTAGCGAATCTCCGTGCCCTCCATGTCGCCGCTGTTCCATGTGTTCATCACGGCGATGTCCGTGATGCGCATCCCGGCATGGTAGGCGTGGTTGAATTCAATCACGCTGCCCTTCGCACCGATGTCGATGGCGGTGTCTCCGCTGCGGTAAACCGTATTGCCGGCCACGTGGGCACCAACGGCACCATGCAAGGTGATGAGGTGGCTTCCGGCATCATGCGAAACCGTATTGCTGACCTCCGTGCCAGCTCCGGCCACCTCGATCGAGCGTCCATAGCTGTGCCCCACGCGACCGTTGGTGAAGACATGGTTGTCCCCGGCAAGAAGGACCGAAGCCCCGTCTCCGGGTTCGAGGCGGTTGCGGTTGACAGCTCCGTAATCGACCTCGACTTGATCGAAGCAATTGTACTGCGAGGCCGCATTCATCGAGAGTGTGCCGCCGCGAACGCGGATGCCCTCCATGACGATGTGCGACCGATCACCGAGGACAACAGCGCCTTGGCGGGCAAGCATGGACACCTCCCGCCCGTGAGGAGCGCCGCTATCGGGAAACCAGACATAGAGCATGCCCGGCGGGCCGTTGGTGCCGTGGACATCGACAAAAAACTCCCCCGGCGTGTCGAGAGCCGTGAGGTGGCCCCAGAGAGCGTAGCGGTCCCCCTCTTTGGGCGTGTCAATGACGTGATTCCAGTTGGTCTCGAAGCGAAAGCGAAAATGCAACTGGTCATCCATGTTGCCTGTCACTACGCCGGTCTTCGGCCACCAGTTGTGCCCCGCACACAAGTCGACACGCGCACCGGCCCATGCATCCGCGGAAAATGCACTCAAGGCGTCATCGGTGTAAGTGGCGTCATAGAAGTTCGTTCCGGGGTAAGGCGGCTGGGCATGCGCCGTGCTGGCGTCGACGCTGCCGTCGGATGCCTCCGCCATCGACCGGCGGTCAAAGTCCACGGGCGCACCCGCGGTCGGCCAGCGGGCCGGCAAGAGAACCTCGCCATCGACCTCGACAAGGTTTCGGCCGAGCGAAAGCACGCGCTCCGGCGGCAACGGAACCCTCCAAACCGCCCCCTCGTGAAGCGTCCACTCACCGACGCCGTTCACGCCGGGAAGAACCGGTTCGAACCCGTTCACGACGACCTCTTCAAAACCTCCCTCCGGCGCAGCCGCGGCACGCAAGGTTATGGGAGCGTCCGGTTCTCCCGCGTACGGAATGAAGAGCGCCTCCGCATAGACGCCTCCGCCGATTTCGATGGTGTCTCCCGCCCGCGCCCATGCGAGGGCATGGCTGATCGTACGAAATGGGGCCTCTGGATCATCGCCCGCGTGCACGTCATTTCCATCCTGCCGAACATACCACGTCCGGGGCTCCGGCGGCGTCAGGTCGACGGCTGTGAGAACGACCCGCATATCATCAATGCGCATAGCCTCCAATGGTTGCAACGTCGCCCGCCGGTAACGAAGAAAGACGTGGCTGAACGCAGTTGTGATATCGCTGCTGTCAAACGCCTCCCGCGGGGGCATGCCGTTGAGGCCATAGCGGATGCGCACGGTCGTCTCGTCCATGCGCGCCACTTCGAAAATGACGGTGCCCACCCCATTTGCAAGGTCCACGGTCGGCGTGTTTGCACCAAGCACTGTTCCCGTGTTCAGGATTTGGACACCGGCACTCTTGCGGATGCTCCCGCCGAATCCATCCGCTCCAAACGAAGTGAAAAAGAAATACTCCCGGTTTCCGGGATGGGCCCACGGGCTCTGGCTCGCGCCGGGAGCGCGGTAAGCAAGGGAGAGGCCTGTCCGGCTGGCATCGGCGCGGGGGGCACCGCCCTCGAAACGCAGGCGGTAAGTTACTTCGATGGCTTCCCCGACTTCCAGTTCCACGGTTTCGGGAAGGGCGAAGAAAATGTAGTCGTCTTTCTCCACCTCCGCCGGGTTGTTGATGAGGAAGTTGGCCACACGATGAGGCGGCTCGGGGTCGAGGACAGTGTCCTCCACAACGGTGAAGTCAACATGGGTGCTGTCCGAGGTGAACCAGTGGACATCATAAGGATCGTCGCCCTCGGTCACCCCGCCGTCGCTGAAAGGATCATGCACCAAGGTCCCGGCGGCGGGCAATACCGCGACCCCCGACAGAAACAAAACCGACCGACGAAGCCCGGACAGAAAGAATCGAGTCACCAACGAAAAGAAGTTCGAAATCATGGCAAAGGCGCTCCAGAGTTTCCCGCCGTTTAAAGCCCTATTCATCCGGCACGGCGAGGAAATGCGTGTCCTTCCCTCCACTTCCGCGGGTTTTATCGTAAATCTTCCGCGTTGCTGCATCCGCGTAATTTGACCTTACAACAAATTAAGCCCGGAACTCTGCGATGGAGTTCACTTACTGGCCCGCATGGATACACCTGCATGTTTTCCGGAATGGCTTCGCAAGACAGCCATTTACCAGATATTTCCCGCCAGCTTTCAAGACAGCAACGGAGACGGAATCGGCGACCTCAGAGGCATTCTGTCCCGGCTCGACTACATCCGGGAACTTGGATTTGAAACAGTCTGGCTGTCGCCTATTTTCGAGTCTCCGTTCCGCGACGCTGGCTACGATGTCTCCGACTACTGCAAGATCGCGCCCCGCTACGGCAAAATGAGCGACTTGGAGGCATTGCTTGCGGGGCTCCATGAGCGCGGGATGCGGCTGCTCCTTGACTTCGTACCCGGCCACACGTCTATCCAGCATCCATGGTTCACCGCATCCAGCCGGCATGAGCGGAGCGCTTATTCCGACCGCTACGTATGGACCGACACCACATTTTACACCGGCGACAAAGGGACCGGCCCCGGCCAGTTCATCAATGGACACGGCGAGCGCGACGGCAACTACCTTGCAAACTTCTTCTATTTCCAGCCCGCCCTCAATTACGGCTACGCCGACCCCGATCCCGGCCTGCCGTGGCAATTGCCCACCGACCATCCCTCCGTGCAATCACTCAGGCAGGAAATGTTCCGGATCCTGCGCTTTTGGCTCGATAAAGGGGTGGACGGCTTCCGCGTGGATATGGCGGCTTCCCTGATCAAAAGCAACGATCCCTCCATGGCCCGCGAAGCAATGACCGGTTTCTGGCAGGAAGTCCGCCAATGGTGGGACCGCGACTACCCCGAGGCAGCATTGATCGCCGAGTGGTCCAATCCTTCCCGGGCAATCGAGGCCGGTTTTCACATCGATTTCATGATCCACTTTGAGGAGGCCTCCTACATGAAGGTGTTCCGGGGCGAGAACAAATACACCATTTTCGACCGCGGCGATGTGAGCTACTTCAATCCCCGGGGAAACGGTGAACTGCAGACTTTCTTCCGCGAACTGCAGGGACACCGTGCCTACATCGGCAACCGGGGTTTGATCTCCATACCCACGGGCAACCACGACCTTCCCCGCTACTCGCGCGACCGTTCGGAAGCGGAATTGAAGAACATTCTCACCTTTCTCTTCACCCTCCCCTCGGTACCGACACTCTACTATGGCGACGAAATCGGGATGCGCTCACTCGAAGATTTGCCGAGCAAGGAAGGGGCCTACCGGCGCACAGGGGCACGCACCCCCATGCAGTGGGACGGGACCGATGGCTGCGGATTCTCCACCGCTCCTGAAAAGGACTTCTACCTGCCGGTGGACCCTTCACCCGAAAGGCCTTCCGTTGCCCGCCAACTTGCCCGCGGCGACTCCCTCCTCCACCACACCAAGCGGCTCATCGCTCTGCGCAAAAGATACACCGAACTGGGCAGCGAAGCACCCTTGAGACAACTCAACGCGCCCGCCGCGCCCTATCCCGTCGTCTATCAACGGGAAGGCCACGGAAGCCGGACGCTGATTGCCGTGAACCCCCTCAATGAGACGAAGACCGCAGCGTTAACCCTGCCAATCACTGTAAAAAAGGTTCTTCTAGGAGAGGCCCGCATCAAGACCACCGCGACAACAACGGAAATCGAACTTCCCCCGCTGGCTTCCGCCATTCTCCACCTCGGGTGACAACACCCGCGGAGTGCAGACAAACGTTTCCGTGCCCGCCGCGCTGTCGGTTCGTGGAACACCCCGCCCAGTCGGCAAGAGGAGCGCCGCGGGCGGAGGTTACGTAACTTTTCGGGGTGGTTGATTGGTGGCGGCCCAAACCGCTGGATAACGGTATGAAGCTCATTTTCAAGGACGCGGCGGTCCCATATCCGCGAATCACCGCTTTCGCGGCTCTTCTGGCGGTGTCTTTTCCGGCCCTGCACGCCCAGGCTGACGACGACGATGTCTACATTCTCGACCCGTTTGTCGTGGATACAGCGGGGGACCGCGGCTACTACGCCTCCAACGCGGTATCCGGCACACGGATCAATATGCTCATCCAGGAGCTGCCGCAGTCGCTCCTTGTCATCACGGAGGAACTTCTCGAGGACGTCGCCGCAACAGACCTCTACAGCGCGCTCGAGTACGCGGGCGGGGTCGTGCAGGGCTCGGACCGCGACACCCCCAGCCAGGTGATCGTGCGCGGCTTTGCCACGGACTGGCCCCTGCGCAACGGGATCAAGCGGGTCGGCGCCGTGGTGGACGCGGCCAACATATCGCGCCTCGAGGTGGTCAAGGGGCCGGCAGCTATACTTTACGGGCAGAGCGGTTTGGGCGGCGTCGTAAACTATATCACGAAAACCCCGACGAGCGGCGACACCTTCGGCAGTATCAAGGCCACCGTCGGTTCCTACAACCACTTCCGGCTCGAAGCCGACCTCAACGTCCCGCTCACCGACGACAACAAGTGGCTCAGCCGCTTCACCGGCGCGGTGCAGAGCAGCGAGTCGTTCATCCAGGACTTTAAAAACGACATTTACTTCTTTGCACCAGCGCTGGAATGGCGGCCGACTTCGGAGATTTCGCTGCGCCTCGACGGCGAGCTGTATATCCAGAACCAAACGGCCCCCGTCTCGGCCCTGCCGCGCTACAACCATCCGGAGCGCGTCAACCAAGCCAGTTCCTACAACCGTGCGCGGGGTCTCGACGGTTTGATTCCCGTAGACCGCAGCTACAACCTCAATCCGCCCGACTCCTTCCGCGACTTCGACATGAAGACGATCACCTCCGACTTCCGCTGGACTCCGTCGGACGGGCTCGGGCCGCTCGACCGCTTCTCCTACCGCAACGTCCTCTACTTTCATGACGTGGAACGCGACCAGCACGCGGCGTTGGTGGGCGCGATCGACCGCATGCACCGGATCGCGCCGGGTCTCCTTCCGGCTTCACGACTTTTTCTTGGATCCGAGCTGGTCTTCACGGACACGGCTATCTGGTCGCCGGTCATCCGCCATGCGCGCAACGAGGTGTATACAGTGCAGAATGAGTTTTCCCTCGGCAAGGAGTTCGACCGGACAAGCATTCAAGTGCTCATCGGCCAAGAGTATTTCCGCGATGAGCGCACGGACCGCTGGCGGCGCCTTGGCGGATCGGCGGGCGACCGCGCGACCGACATTTTGACACTTTCCCGGGTGCCGATCTTTGCCCCGACGCTCGACGGAGCGAGCTTCCCTTCTCAGCTCGTCGACGGAGCCAACGCCGCCCAATTTCAGGAGCTTTACCCGGAATATCCGCTCACACCGGAAGCCTTTGCCGGAAATCTTTACACTGTTCGTGAATACAACCGCTTGGAATTCAGCGAAGAAATCAACGTCGTCAAAGCCTACTACCTGTCTTCGCAGATCGAAATGTTCAACGGGCGCGTGACGGCTATGCTCGGCCTGCGCCACGACCAGTTCGACAACCGCAACCGCCAGTCCTCGCGCAACGTGCCCGTGAATCCCGAAGACCGTATCGGCTACGACTACGAGGACCCGCAGTTCACCACAGAATTTGAGTTCTTCCGGACGCGCAACACCTCGCCGCAACTCGGGGCTTCCTACAAGATCAACGACGACCTCAACCTCTACGCCCTCTACAGCGAGGGGGTCTTTCCGAATAACAACCTCAACCTGCGCGAGGGCGTGGAGCTGAAGCCGCAAACCTCGGAAGGATTCGACCTCGGTCTCAAATACCAGCTCTGGGACCGCCGCATCAACGGCACCGTGGCTGTCTTCCAGATTGAGCGGGCCAACCTCCCGCGTCCAGTCTCCGATCCCGACACCGGGCAGACCTTCCAGGAACTGGGCGGGATCCACCGCTCGCGCGGCTTCGAGATCGACTTCGTGCTCGCCCCCACGGAGAACTGGCAGTTCTTCGGCGGCTACACGTATCTGGATGCGAAATACACCGAAGACACCGATCCGCGCAACGACGGCACACGCCTCGCGTATGTGCCCGACCACCGGTTTTCGATTCTCGGTAAATACCTCTTCCGCGAAGGCGCGCTCGAAGGCTTCCACGCCGGCGTCGGCTTTGTCTACCAAAGCGACACCCGCGGCGTCGACACGCCCGGTCAGGAGAACGTGGACTTCGTCATCAGCGGCTACGTGAAGTGGGACCTCATCGCGGGCTACCGCACGCAGGTCTGGGGCCGCGACATCACTTTTAACGCAAAACTCGAAAACGTCTTCGACCGTACCTACATCCCCAACCGGTTGCAGGGTTACGGTCGGCCGAGATCCCTGATCGTCAACATGAAGGTGGAGTTCTAACGGCGCATGCCGCACCTCCACCCCTCGTCTAACTCCTAAACCGAACTAAAGTAACATGAAATCCCTTACCCGTACACTCGTATCCGCAACCGCGCTCGGCCTGACCGCCGCATTGGGCGCGGGACCGTCGCCCTACCACGGCGGCCTGAAAATCGAAAGTTTCAACAACCCGGCCTTCAACTCCATGGGTAACAACATCACGGTGCCGTGGGTCGACGGTGAAACCGTCGCAGGCTGGTACAGCAACGCCTCCGAAATCACCTACGGCTGGTCGGGCGCAGTCTCCGCCGGCCGGCTCTACGGCTTCCGCTACGACTCCAGCGGCAACTCCGAACCCGTGGCGGGATCGCTCGGCGTGAAGACCACCGATACTACCGGCCCCATTCACTTCGCCAAGGCGTATGTGAATGAGACGGACGAGGTGATCGAGTCGTTTTCAATCCGGTTTGATGCCTTTGTCGGCAACTTCAACGTCGACGAAGATATGCCGGACAAGCTGACCTTCAGCTACAAAGTCGGCGGCGGTTTCGAGGACGGCGATTACACGCCGGTTCCGGAACTGACCTACGAAACCGAGGGCGGCACGGGCCAGGATGTGCCCATCGCGGGCACGGTGGAGGGGTTGTCCGCCACCGTAGAGGGGCTCTCATGGGCGCCGGGCGAAGTCCTTTGGCTGCGCTGGACAGATCACCACGACGAAACCTACGGCGGCGTGGCCATGGGTATCGACCATATCCACTTTTCCACCGACGCCGCCAAAGCCGAATTCGTTTACGACTGGGAGTTCGACGAACCGGCGGAGATGGTGGTTTACCACGTCGACAACCAGCACCCCGACGCCTCGGACGCCAACTCCGGCACGGAGGAGGCACCCTTGCTGACCATCCAGC
Organism: Opitutales bacterium; assembly: GCA_020831525.1. GTDB lineage: Bacteria > Verrucomicrobiota > Verrucomicrobiia > Opitutales > Oceanipulchritudinaceae > SLLG01. The sequence goes on along the minus strand of JAFIGH010000038.1, from coordinate 24,146 downwards.
GCGCCGTCGAGCGTGCAGGCCTCGACACCCGCACCGGAAAGGGATCGCACATCCGCATCCACCCCGGCGTCTACCGCGAAAAGCTCGATATAACCAATCGTCCCGGCAACCATCTCCTCATTATCGAGGCGGTTGAACCCGGCACGGTCACGATCTCGGGTTCGGACATCTTCGACCAATGGGAACCGGTTTCCGGCGAGGACAATGTCTACTCGCACCACTGGCCCTACAAATTCGGGTGGGAGTCGAATCCGTGGCCGGGCGACCTCGCCCTCCGCTATCCGGAAGGGACGCGGCGCGAACTACTTTTCATGAACAAGGAGCCTCTCGTCCAAGTCATCCGTGAGGACGAACTCGCCGAGCGTACCTATATCGTCGACGAAGCGAATGAGCGGATCCTCCTCTACGCATCCATCGGTGTCGATCCCAACGAAGCGCTCACCGAGGTCTCCGTCCGTCCGCAGGAACTCTACGGAGAGTTCTCGAAGCTGATACGTGTCTTCCGCGTGAACAACGTGCGGTTGAGCGGGTTGCGCGTTGAGCACGCGGCGGCGGCCTCGCTGGCGAACGACTCCGCCATCGCGATCCGCGGTTCCAGCAATATCATCATCGAGGATTTGGAAGTCATCTATAACAACGGCACCGGCCTCTCCATCTCCAACCAAGGCGACACACCGGCGGAGAACGTCATCGTGCGCAACACGGTGACGAATTTCAACGGCGCGCTCGGCATGGACGGCGGCGGGGTGCACAACATTCTGCTGGAGAACGGCGAAGTCAGTTACAACAATTGGCGGGGTGCTCTTTGGGGAGCAACGGGATGGGCTCCCTGCGGATTCAAATTCGCCTATTACAACGGCATGATCATGCGCGACTACGTGGCGACACAAAACCACGCCACCGGCGGATGGATGGACGACGGCAACGAGCACATCCTCTTTGAGCGGTTTTACTCGGTAAACAACTTCCGCGCCGGTCTGAGCCTCGAGGCAAACTGGGGCCCGATCGTCGTGCGCGACTCGATAATGTACGGCAACACCGTTGGTATCAACGGATTCGATAACAGCGGCGTGCGTGTCGAAAACAGCTACATCTTCGACAACTCCACAGGCCAAGTACGCATGGCGGGTTCGACATCCCTTTCCCAGGCCGAACTCGACCAGATCGAGGAAGGTTGGCGCCGGGGACGCCAGGCGCGCCGCCACATTCCCTACGACTGGCACCTTGAGAACAATTTTATCGGTGTCACGGAGGCGCGCGGACAGCAGTATTTCTACAGCCTATCGGTGCGCGGCGGGACCATGACGGACGAAAACGGCGAGCCGCGCTACAAGGACTTTCCAGATACATTTGTCAGTCTGAACAACGCATACGCGCATCCCTCCGGCGAGTCCCACCGCGGATTTCCCGATCTTTTGGGCACCGGAATCGACTATCCGGAGTGGCTTACCGTCTTCAACGTCACCGAACCGAACGAGTTTGTGACCCAAACTTCGGCGGAAACCTTCCGGGACGAGGCTCTGGACCTTGTGGGGATTCCGCTCACGTGGTTCACCGGTGCCGTGTCGACCGCCCCTGTTGTCACGGTCGAGGCAATCCATCCGCTCGCCTTCGAGGAAGGTGCGGTTCCCGGTGTCTTCCGCTTTCGCCGTGCGGAGGGTGACACATCGATTCCGCTCATCATTACGTTTGTCCGCGGTGGTGACGCCGAGGCGGGCGTCGACTACGAAGATCCCGGCACGACGGTACAGATCGAGGCGGACGAGGACTACGTGGACCTGCCGATCATTCCTGTGGCAGACGGTGTGCCGGAGTTTGTCGAGACGGTTACGGTCACCATCGATCCCGACCTCGACGGCGGCTACCGGCTCGCGAACCCGCGCAGTGCCACGCTGTATATCGTGGACGCCGATTCAATTGATCCGCCTTCGGTGCACACCGCCTTCGGTGCCTCCTCGGCAGGCGGATCAGTCTCCGTGCAGTTCCAGAATCCCTCCGCGGAGACGCTCGAACTCGTGTGGGACGATCTCGGCAAAGACTATAGCTGGCGCGACAACCGGCACATCGACGGACCGTCCTTTGCGTGGAACGAAATCGGGTCGTCCGGAAACAACGTGTCCTTTGATTGGATCACGACCAACCGCGACGGACTCTCCAACGCGATTCCGCTTGGATTTGACTTTCCCTTCTACGGTCAGCGCTTCAGCGAGGTGTATGTGCACAGCAACGGGTTTGTGACCTTCACACCGTTGGAGGATTCCGCATTCGGATATGCCAATCACGTCGCCCTTCCGACCGAGGCGTCGCAGGCGACCGCCAACATGATCGCCGGGTTCTGGAGCAACCTCACCCTTGTCGCGGAATCGAGCGTGCGGACGCAGGCGGGTGACGGATACTTCATCATCCAATACAAAGAGCTGAACCGCTGGCCGGCCTTCACGACCCAGCGTGTGAGTTTTCAAATCATCCTGCACGAAAGCGGGGCCATCGACCTGATCTACAACCAGAACTCCTACACGTCCGCATTTCACAGTGCGGGGGTGATGGGACCTTCTCCCGAGTATGGATTCTCGCTTTCCTACAACGACGGATATATAAGGCCCGGACGTGCCATACGTATCGAGACACCGGCGGTGTGGATGAACCTCGCCGGAGAGACCCTCGACCTTGCGGGCAACGCACAGTCGTCGATTGACCTCGGGTTCTTTCCGGATCAAGTGGCCGAGGGTGTCTACGAAACCCTTATCGAATTCCGCAAAGAGGGCGAAACGGTTCCCCGCTATATTCTGCCCGTCTCGGTGTCGGTCGGCGATCTGATCCTCGACGGAGCGCGCACGGGTAACCGCGTGGAATCCCCGTGGTTCGGCACGCTCAATGACACCCACAGCCCGTGGCTCTACAGTGAGACCCACGGATGGGTCTACCTCTACGACTCCGCGTCCACCAACCTCCTCTTTTGGAAACCGGCCGAAGGCTGGATGTGGACGCACCGAAAGTTCTACCCCGCCGCATGGTCGTTCGACGCCGCGGACTGGGTCACGGACTAAACTCGATGGATACCTGATAACTGACTAACCCGAAATCCCCGATCAATGAAAACGAACATACACTACGTCCGGCACGCCCTCGCGGCCTGCCTTTCTCTGGGCCTCGCGGCGACCTCCGCGGACGCCCGTTCAATCGCCGTCAGTACGGACACCTATGACCCGGATTTTCCCGGAAGTGCCTTCGGCTGGACATTGCGCGAACCGCACTTGGACAACCCGACCGACTTTGTCGACTTCGGCATCATGGGCGCGGTTGACTGGCTCATTCCGAACAACTCCGGGACACTCGGACCCGGGGTGCTCGACCGGATGGCGTCGGAGCGTGTCTTCATCGAGGCACTTGAACCGACTGGATTCTCCAGCTCCGGTGCGCACCATCAATGGGACGCCTGGATTGTTCCATTCCTCTTTGACAACGCCGAGTTGATCGGATCGACCCCGGATCCCGAGTTCGGCTATTGGGCGACGAGCTGGATCGGGGACGAATCAGGCGGAAACGCCGAATGGATTTTCCGTGTGAATGTGGATGCCGATTCCCTGCAAGTGTGGCACTGGTGGAATCACGGACTCGGCAACTACCAGCTCGCCACAGCGTCGCTCCACGACGCGGCAGGCAACGAGTTGGATAGCCGCGTCATACGCGAGTACAACTCCACCGCACCGGCGCAGTTCACCACCGTCATCGACGTATCGGGCCAGGAGGCGGGCGATTACCTGCTCATATCCCACCGCGGAACAAACGTCGGCTGGCGGGGTTCGGCAATCCTGCCGGGAGATTCCGGCGGCGTCGATCCCGGACCCGACATCGGGATCTACGAGGAGTTTCCGGTTTCCGCAGGCTGGGCCGACACCGGCGCGTGGCTCGGCCGCGTATTTGTGGAGGGCTATCCATGGGTCTACTTTGAGACGATGGACGCCCATGGGTACGCGCTGGGAGAGTGGACTTGGCTCGTGGACACAGAAAGCCACCTGATCGTCGAAGTTTCCGACGGCTGGGTGTTCTTTGCCGAGCACGGTGTCTGGGCCTACGAGAGTGGACCATGGTACTACTTCGCGCGTTAGCGCGCGGTTGAGCCGCGAACTGTTTCGATTGATGACTCCCTCACGCAGCAGACCAACTCCCTCCCTCTGGAACGAACCACTGGATCCGGGCAGCCCTCAGGTTTCGCGCCGCCAGCCGGAAAGGAGGCGAGCGGATGGCGGGCCGTGTTGAGTTGTCGGTTGCCGGGGGAATTCTCGGCAGCGAGGACGCCCGCGTGGTGCGCAAGGGGCACTCCTCGTTTGCAGTGGAGTTGGCAAGCAGCCGCGGGCTTCCGGCCTGTCCAAACATGCTCCAGTTTCAGCTTTTCGGGGCGGCGGCAGCTGCGGTAGAGGTGGAGGTATCGTTTGCTCACCCGCAGCCAAAGGGCCTGTTCGATGAGTACCACCACGCCGCGACGCCGGATTTCGAAACGTTCCGTCTCTTGGCTTGGGAGGCGGCACCTAACGGCCACTCCAACCGGTTGCACATTCCTGCCACGGGTTGGGATTCGTTCGCCGTGGGTATGCAGCTCCCTATGCCCAATGAGGTCCTGTCGACATTCGTGGCACGCTGGGCGCGGCACCCGGATGTCCGGGTCGACACCCTCGGGTATTCGCTCTTCGGGCGCCCGATATGGCGGGTAACCGTCGGCGGGCATCCGGGAGCGTCGCCGCGCTGGCGGCACTGCGTGGCGAATTTTCATCCGGGCGAAGGCAACGCCCGCTGGCGGCTCGCAGGGATGGTGGAATGGCTGCTCGGTGAGCACGCGGCGGGTGCGCGGCGGGACGGTGTTGTCGAATTTTTTCCGCTCCTGAGTCCAGACGGCCCGGCCAACGGCTGGCGGCGGGTGAACGCCGAAGGCGTGGACATGAACCGTTGCTTCCGCATGGAGGGTGCCAGGCCCGGAGAGCAGACCCACGAAGCCTACCTCTTTCAGAAGCACATGGAGGCCGCGCAGGCGGCGGATGACCCCTACCACACCCTCTGGTGTCTGCACACATGGCCCGGCAGGGTGGAACCGCTCATGGACGGTCTCGGTCCGGAGTTCGGCCCGGACGGGGCGGACTTCGGCACATTCCGCGATCTACTCGCGGACGCCGACACAAGCGGGCGTATCGAACCTGTGGGCATCCGTGCCGAACCGGGGATGGAGACCTCATGGAACGGCGGGGCCTACAGGCGCTTCGGCATGACTTCGGCGCTTGTGGAGGGCGGCGGTGATGCATGGCCGGTGGCGGACCATCTTCAGTCCGGGCGCGACCTCATGGCTGCCATCACACGCTTTTGGACGCGTGAGCGTTTCAATAAGACCGGCCCCTGCGTCGGCGCCGTCAGTGCACTGGAGCATACCTGAGTCATGGCGGAAGAAGGCACATCCAGTATTTCACCGCTCGTGGTGCCGGATCTGGTCGCTTTCTGGGATTTCCAGAACCCCGTTCGCGGAGGTTTCCGGGCGGCCGGGGAAAACCGCTACAAGCTCCGGTCGCGCCCGCGTCTCCCCGCAATGGTGCAGACAGGCGGACTCTTCGGGCCACGTGCGGTTGAGTTCAAGCGAGGCACATGGCTGGAGTGCCCGCGCATGCAGTGTCCCGAGCTGAACATCTCCGGAAAGGATGCGCAGGTCACCGTGGTTGCGTGGATCCTGTGGCGCAAAAAGCCGCGCTGCCAGTTTATCGCCGGCATGTGGGACGAGACAAACCGCGCACGCCAATACGGCCTCTTCGTGAATTTGAGCGGTCGCTACGGAAGCGCGGACAACGTTCACGCGCATGTCTCCGCGAGCGGCGGACCGACCGACGGCGACGCCTGCTGCGTGACCTACGCAACCGGGGCGAGCCCACTCGCGCTCGACCGGTGGCACACAGTGGCGATGAGCTACGACGGGCAGCACGCGCGCGCCTATGTCGACGGGGGCCTCGACACCAACGAACGCCGGGACAAGCGCTGGGGTTTGCTGAACCCCTTCTCTTTCCCGGACGGCCTGCACGATGGCGGCAGCGAGGGGGCCGACTTTACGGTGGGGGCGGTCGATACGGCCGGTAAGATGAGCAACTGGTTCCACGGTCTCATGAGCGGACTGGCCGTCTACCGGCGCGCGCTCGACGAGAGTGAGATCCGCTTCCTTCATCGCGCGGTCGAAAACACCGCCACCTGAGTTCGCTCACTGTACACAAAGAGGCGGCCCGGAAGGTAACTCCCGGACCGCCTCGAGTATAGAGAGTGTTACCGTCTCAGCGGATGAAGAATGCCCATGCGCCGTCTTCGCCGACGTGGTCCTCAGGCAGATATAGCCAGCCCTGCAGGTCCCACACGTAGACGAAATCGCCCACAGGATAGACAAGGCCCATGAAATCGCCGGTGTCGGCCCAACCGTCGATGAGCGGAATGCCCGCCCATTCCGGGTCGGTTTCGTCGGCTTCGAGCAATTCCACGACGGTGCCTTTGTAGCCGATGTTGCCACCGGTGTTTCCGATAAGCACGTAGTCGCCCTCAGCCTGCCGCTGCACGACGATTTCCGCCGTGTAGAAGCCGCGGTTGTCTCCGTAGAAGTCGGTGGCATTGCCGCCCGAGAGGGTGACAGACTCCTCCGCGACCACGACGCCCGAGGCGTTGTAGTGGGCCACTGTGAGGATGTGGCCGTCGACGGCATTGTGTCCGCTGCCGGCGTAGTCCCATCCGTCGTTGAAGAAGTGCCAGACTTTCACCGGATTGTCGTCCGGCAGGTCGACGCGCGTGGTCATCTCGGCCACCGTATCCACATTCCAGTTGGCCCACGAGACGCCATAGAAGTCTTCTTCAAACGGCACCGGAGTGCCATCGTCCCACGTGAAGACGACATGCCAAAGGTCGGGATTGTCGCCGCCGGCGAAACTGTTGGCTCCGCTTCCGCCGCTGCCTGCGTTGGAGAAGATATCGGGATCGGACGGGTTGCTGAGGTACTGACCGCCTTCTTTCATGGCGATCACGGCAGGACTCCCCGAATTGGCCGGGATAAGGTAGTCGACAAACGGCGGCTCCGAAACCATCAGCGCCGAGCCGTCCGGAACTTCCGGGACGACCTCGACGTAGCCCGGTGGTATGGGTTCGCCGTTTACGAATTCGCTGACGGTGACTTCAAGGGCGCTCACTGAAGCGGCAGCGACAGCAAGCGCACCGAAGGCACCAAGGATATATTGCAGTTTTTTCATATGCTTTCGTATTATTTCAGGGTTAGTGTTAATGAGGAAAAAGTTTTCAGGCTCCGCCGGAGAGAATTGCAGGCGATGTGTACCGGAAAGCTCTGTTTTCGGACCAGTGCGATCCATCGGCAACAGCTCTCAAACTCAATGGTTGAATGACTCTCACAATTCCATCGAACTCCCCCGCCTTCCCGGCCGCCAGCGCCCCCTTATGCTACGTAACCCTTGGGCGGCGGCGCTCGGCCGGAGCCGACAATTTGCGGTGGCAACAATGCGCCGGGTGTCTATAAACCCCGTGACGGCGACCGACGGAGCGAATCGGCAAAACCCCAACCGCGGATCCCCCGGCGACCCTTCAGGGCGCATTGGGGGCGGGGCCGGGTACCCATGGTTGCACCATGGGCTTTCACCCGCCGCCCCTTCGGGGAACAGCCGGCGGCGCACGGTGTAACATTACGCCGTTCTCAATCAGGGCACCGCCGGGAACAACGTGGGATCCCCCAGCGCCAACGGCGCTTACGGCGACAGCCCATGGTGCAACAATGGGTTTCCGTGAACATCCCGCCAACGCGCCCTGAAAGGGCGCACGGGGGCGCCGCGCCTATTGTGCCACACATCGATTGAAAACCGTACAAATGGGAATTGCCGTTCCATCCGGAACGTGTTCTCATCAGAGGCCATGCCACAATCACACTCCAATATTCTCGTTCACCTCGTCTTCAGCACGAAAAACCGCGCTCCTGCCTTGGACGATTCATGGAGGGACGAACTCCACGGCTATGTCGGCGGGATCCTGCGGCGCTCCCAGAGCCACCTTCTGGCTGGGAATTCGGTCGCCGATCACATCCATCTTCTCTTTCCCCTGCCGCGCACGGTGTGCGTGGCGGATCTCTTCAAAGAGATCAAAACGGGATCGACAAAATGGATCCAAAACAGGGATTCCGCCCTATCCGGATTCCATTGGCAGTCAGGCTACGGCGCGTTCTCCATCAGCCCGGGCCATAAGGACGCGGTTCGCCAATACATTGCCAACCAAGCCGGGCACCACCGCACCGTTTCGTTTCAAGAGGAATACCGACGGTTGCTCGATACCTATGGCATTGAATACGACGAACGCTACGTATGGGATTGAGCGTTGGCGAAAACGCCTCACGCCTCCCTCCCCGGCGCCCCTTCGGGGCGCAGTCGGCGGCGCACGGTGTAACAGTACGCCGTTCTCAATCAAGGCACCGCCGGGAACAACGTGGGATCCCCCGCGCCAACGGCGCGTACGGTGACAGCCCATGGTGCAACCATGGGTTCCGTGAACACCCCCAAAAACGCGACCTGAAGGGGCGCGCCGACGGGCATTCGTGCAACCATACGCCGGTCTCCGTCGGAGCGGGTCGGCGGCGCACGGTGTAACAGTATGCCGTTCTCAATCGGTGCCCCGCCGGGGACAACCCGAATCTCCCCCGCGCCAACGGCGCGTACGGCGACAGCTCATGGTGCAACCATGGGTTCCGTGAACATCCCGCCAACGCGCCCTGAAGGGGCGCCGGGAACTCAGTCCGCGCGCCTTACGCGCACCCGCCCGAAGCGGCGGTCGGGTGCTTCCGTGTCGCGCACGCGCACGCGCTCCCATGAACCGTCGAGAACAAAGACGCGCTCGACCACGCCGGAAGCCGTATGCGCAAAGGCCGGGTCGGCGCTGAACTCCACGATGTATTCAATTCCTGGATTCGTATTCGGGCGGCGGCGGAGGTACTCGATGACGAGCGCGTCTGCCTCTGCGGTCGCCGCGGGATGAACCGTCGGCAGTCCCGATGTTCCGGCACCGGGCGCGAGGAAGCTGTCATCGAACCCACCGCCGTGCATATTGAAGGCGTATTTGAGAAGATTGGCGACGCCGTCGCCGAAGGGGACGGCGGTGTCGGCGGCGGCACCGCTGTTCGCGGTCGTGCCGAAGTGACGCTGCCGCCAGTTGTCGAGGAGCGTCTGCCACTCCGCCGTGATTGCGTCGCTCTCGCCCACGCTGTTGCGAGCGCGCACCCGGTAGGCGTAGTCCGGCCCGGCGGGGGCGTCGAAGTCGCTGTACCGGGTCGTACCGGGCGGGGCCTCGTGGATGACGGTCCACCCCCCCCCGTCGACGCGGCGCTCAACGATGTAGGCTTCCTCGTCCACGGCAGCGTCCGTCCAGAGGAGGTCGACGCGGCGGTCGTCGACGCGCGCGGCGGCGACATCCTCCGGGGCGAAGGGAACGGCGGGCGGTCCGGTAAGAGTGAGGCGGATCGGCCCGGAGGAGGGCACGATGAAGCCCGCCCCCTGCACAGTGATGTGGTAGGTCGTGCCCGCCTGCGCGACAAAAGTCGTCGGCCCGCCGTTGTTGTTGCCGCTGCGGGCGCGCACGGAAGCATCGCCGTTGAAGGGGTTGCCTGAGTTTTTGGGTACTTCGGTGACGGGGCTCAGGGCATTGACCGCGTTGCCCGTGAAGACGCCGATGACGTTGACCGACTCGCTCCCCATGGTGTCGACCGCCACCTCGCCGGTGACCGGGGCGGTCCACTTCCACCAGACGGAGCGGAAATTGTTGTCGGGTTCCTCGAAATAGCCGCCGTCGACGCGAGGTTCACCGGGCTCGCGGGAAGCGCCAAGGTTGTGGCCGGTCGCTGTCCAGCGGCTGCCGCGCATCTCGATGGCGTCGGTGAAGCCGTCGTTGGCGGGCGGGCGCGTGAGGATGAAGGAGAGGTTGCCCGGATGAACGGCATCCACCCCGAAGTGATAGGTTGTGCCCGCGACGGCGTTGAAAGTCACCGAACTCCATGTGTTGGCGCCGGTGTTGAAACCCGCGCCGTTCTGGTCGGAGGCAACGGTCGTGAGACCGCCGACGGTCGACCCCGTGTAGACGCCGATGCCGGTACGGCGGGCGTGGAAGTCATCATAGAGGTTGCCCGCCGTGGAGACGACAAACGGCCCCGACTCCGGGGCGGTCCAGCGCCACCAGAGCGAGCGACCGCCGGAAACACCGCCGTGGTTCGGCTCGCCGGGTTCCTTGCGCGCGCCGAAGGTCGGCTGGACGTTCCGGTACTCCGTGCCGGTGATGACCGTCGCCCCGGCGAAGAATGCATTGGGCGGCGGCGGCAGTGGCGCGAGGTTCAGGCGGATACGTCCGGTGTTCGTCTGCGCCTCGTTGACGGTGCCGTTGGGGTCGAGGTTCTCGCCGTTGACAAGGAAGTAATAGGTTGTGCCGGCGTTGGCGTCAAACTCCACGCGGCTGTTGCGGTGCTCCGACATCCATGAGTTGCCGTAGCTCGTGACGGTGCGGTTGTTACCAACCGCGACCTGCGACAGGCCGCCGACAGTCGCCCCCGTGAAGATCCCCAGACGCGTCGCCATGCCGAGCATGGTGCGCTCGGGATGCGGACGGTTGTCTTCCGGGGCGGGTGTCTCGCTTCCGATGGTATCGACCTGAAAGCGGCCGGAGACGGGCGCGGTCCACCGCCACCAGAGCGAGCGAGACCCGCGTTCGGCGGCGGGCGCACCGAGACCGGGCTCACCGGGCTCGCGCACACTGCCCCAGTTGTAGCCGTCGCGCGCCGCGGAGATTCCCCGGATCACTTCGGCCCCGGCGAAGACATAGTTGTCCGGCACGCGGTGGAAATTGAAGATGAGCCGCCCCCGCACACCGGTTGCGCGCTCAAGGGCGATGTAGTAGGTTTTCCCTTCTTCGGCGTCCCACGCGACATCGGGAAAGGCCATGACGGCGGAGTCGAAGTTGTCGGCCACAGGCACGAGATTGTCGAAAGCGGGCGCGGCGGGATTGGTCGTGCGGTAGACGGCGGTGAGGATGCGGCTTTCCGACTGACCCGTACCCACGGAATAACGACCGCCGCCGCCGGGCGGAACGGTGAACCGCCACCACAGGCTCTCCGCTGGATCGACTCCGCCGTGCACCGGCTCACCCGGTTCGGCGGAGAGCCCGTAATTGTGCGTGCGGTAGTTGTAGACGCGGCTGCCATCCAGTTCGATAGCATTGGCAAAGCGGTTGTTTGCAGCGGTGTGCTCCGCGCTGGGCCGCAGGTCGAGCCGGAACGGACCCTCGCCGCCGAAGAGGAAGCTCTCGTTGAGGCTCGTCACCTGAATGCGGTACGTGCGCCCGGCGAAGGCAAGCCAGCGCGCATAGGCGTCGCGCCCGATCCCGTTGCCGAAATCCTCGCGCACGTGGGTGAGGGTGTCGACGTTGTCGCCCTCAAAGATGTTGAGCACGATGTTGCGGAGGCGCGGTTTGTCGAGGCGCTCGCCGTAGATGCCGACCTCACCCGAGACCGGGGCCGTCCAGTGGTACCAAACGCTGCCGCTGCCGTTGTAGTTGGCAGAGGGCTCGCCGGGCTCGCGCCCCGCGCCTGCATTGGTGCCCGTGACGGTGGCGCGCGTGCCCTGAAGGGCGATTGCGTCGGCAAAGTTCTCGTTGGGAGGTACCGGAATCATGCGCAGACTAAAGGGCGAATCGATGAGCGACCAGTTCCATGCGTCCACCGCGATGCGGTAGGTCGTCCCCTGCACGGCATCGAAAATCGCCATGGTCTGCCTGTCGCTCGCACCGTCGCTTGTGACGAGAGAGAGCGCGTCGACCCGGCTGCCGGTGTAAACAGCGATGACGGCGGGCGCAAACGTCGCCGAAGCGGTCAAATGCGCCCGCCCGTTCTCCGGCGCGGTCCACGTGTACCAAACGGTCTCTCCGATACCGCGGCCCGGCAGGTGGCGGGGCTCGCCCTCCTCCCGCGAAGCGAAGAGAGTCGTCACACGCCGTTCGATGTCCGTGCCCTCGATGACGATGCTGTTCTCGAAATCGTCGTTCGGCGGCGGAATGCCCACCTTCGCGCCGACCGCGCCCTCCGCGCCGCCAAAGCCGTCCACGGCAAAGTAGTAGGTCGTCCCCGACACGGCCTGGAAGCCGACACGGCTGAACGTCGAGCCGGGCTCGTTGATGTTGGCCGCGACCGGCACGAGATCGGCGAAGGTCGCCTCCTCGGCGGGTCCGCTGTAGACCGCCGCGACGGTGTTGAAATCGCTGCCCCGCGTGGAGAAGGCAACGCGCCCGCCGACGCTTGCCGTCCATTTGTACCAGACGGAAGCGGTCGCCGGCCGGCCCGCGTGGTCCGTTTCGCCTTCCTCGGCAAGGGCGTTGCGGTTTGTTCCGGCCACGCTCCGTCCGAGTGTAAGCGGCAGGGCGCTCGCCAGTTCGCCGTTGCGCGGAGGTCCCGTGACCTCGAGCATTAGGAGGCCTTCCGCACCGTCGATTCCCGCCACCGCAATGTGGTAATCCGTTCCCGAAGACACGACAAAGTTGAGCGTTTCGCCGCCTGTCGACGAGCCGACTTGCTCCAGCGCATCCGGCCCGTCCCCAGTGAAGACAGCCGTCACCGCAAGCACATTGTCATAGGGAATGGTTACACGCTCCGCCTGCATCGGAAGAAATATCGAGCGCGAGGAAGGCAGCCGCACACTCGCCTGCCCGCTTGCCGCCGGTGAATAACGGAACCACACGGTTTTGGGCTGCGCCTCCCCGCCGAAGACCGGTTCGCCGGGCCGGGAGGTGGCGCCGCGGTTGGAGGCGCGCAGGAGGACTACGTCGCCCTGGATCTGCCGCGCGCCCGCGAAACTGTCGTTGGCCGGGCGGTGATCCGCCGCGAACGCGCCCGCGAGGTTGAGTCGCCCGCCCGTGCCGACAACCCCGCCATCGAGCGCCGCAATCCGGTCGACACCGCCGTAGAGGCGGTTGATGAGCTGCGCCCATGAATCGCCGGGAAACTCCGCGCGCAAGAGCGCGAGGGCACCGGATACGTGCGGCGCCGCCATGGACGTGCCGCTGGTTGACCGGTAGTGGCTGTCCGAATCGTTGCCCAGCGAAAGGATGTCGGTGCCGGGCGCGGCAAGATCGACGCTGCCCTCGCCGTAGCTCGAAAAACGGGAGCGTTCGTCACGCCGGTCGGTGGACGCCACCCCCACCACATTCTCAAAGGGCAGCGAGGCGGGAAAAACCGGGGCCAGATCGGTGTTCGAAGCGGAGTTGCCGACGGCCGCGACAAAGATCACGCCTGCGTCGCGCGCCGCCTTCACGGCGTCGTAGAGGGCCGCGCTGTAGACCGGGCCTCCCCAACTGTTGTTGAGAATGTGCGCCCTGTTCTCCACACCGTATTCGATGCAGAGAATGGCGTCGGACACTGCGCCCGACCCGCCCGCGCCGAGAAAACGAAGGGCCATGATACGGACATTCCATGCCACACCCGTCATGCCCACGCCGTTGTTTCCGACCGCGCCGATGGTCCCCGCGACGTGCGTGCCGTGCCCCGACTCGTCGACCGGATTCCCCGACAGATCAATGGCGTTAATGCCGTGGATGTCGTCGATGTATCCGCTGCCGCTGGTGTCCGTGCCGTCCGCCGTCTCGCCGGGGTTTGTCCAGAGGTTCGCCACGATGTCCTCATGCGTCAGCCGCAGGCCCGAATCGATCACGCCGACGATCACCTCCCCGGCGTCGTGACGCGTAGCCCATCCCGCCTCGGCGGAAATATCCGCGCCCGGCACGCCGTTGTTCTGCCCGGTGTTGCGCAGGCCCCAAAGCGAGCCGTCGAGAAAGCGCAGATCGTTCGGCTCGGCAAAGGAGCGCACAATGTAATCGGGCTCCGCGTAGACCGCGCCTGCCCCCAGCGCCGCCACCAGCATCGGCACCGCGTCGGGATCGTCGGAGTCCACCACGACGCGCCGCCAACCGGAGCGGGTCAGGGCATCCCCGGGCTGCGCCGGAAGGTCGGCCAAAGCCGCATCAAGGAAGGCCTCCGCCGGCCCGTCGCCGGAGGGCCGCACAAGGATTCGGTCAGCTACCATCTCGACCCGGTGCTCCACCGTGTCCCCGCCGTCGTTTCCACGCCGCGCGAACTCCTCCACGCGGATCCGGTAGGGCAAATCCGCCGGTTGCAGGATACCGACGCGGCGGAACCGCCCGTCAGCAAGCATCGCCGTTTCGCGCACCGTAAGAACGCGGGCACCGGGCCAGCGGGCAAGGGCGGCGCCGGACAACCGCTTACCGTCACGCACCAGCGGCAAGTCGCGCCGGTTGATCTCAGGGAGCGCGGCGCCTTCCGCGGCAAGGGAACTCTTCGCCCCCGAGAACCCGCCCGAGCCCCGTCCCTTTTCCAGACCGGCATCCCTGTCGGCAGGCCCTTGCTCAACCGATTCCGCCGGACGAACCGCAGGGGGCTCCGGCTCCGCCCGTTCCCCGGAATCCGGGACAAGCCAAAAGCCTCCGGCCACCGCCAAGACAACGGTCCATGCCCATACCCACCGGCGCTTCCGCCGCACCGAAACCGGAGTCATTTGCATGGCCCCATAGATTGCCGCATGCCCCCGCACCCGCCAGATCCGCGCCGGATTTATCGTAAAAACCGGACATTCCCGGTCAGCCCCAAACACCGGCGCAAAGGGACCAACCGACATGCACACACGCCGCAGCCACGCTTCCCGGCAATATTGTGCCGCGAAGAGCCGCGCTCACGCCGCTAGGGAACACAATGGACACATGCCGCGTCGCACCGGTCTCCCATACGCACATTGCTCAGGCGGAGTCCGGAGACATCATCCGCCACAATGGGAGAGCGCGCGTCGGGCGCAAGCAGACCGAACCCAATGTCGGAGAGCGACACATCGGCGGCGTGGCGAATGTAGAATCCCCATGCGGGCAGATGCTTCCGGGTGCTCCCGGTATCCGTCTTTTGAAACATATTGATTTCCGGGTACCCATCGCTGTTTTCCGGAACGGCGTCCATAACCGCTTCCGCCGACACACCGCCGCAGTGGTCGCCGCGAATCCCGCCGAGGTGGATGCGGCGCACCGGATGCCCCGGATAGCCGGTCACAGAGCAAACGTGCGGCCCGCAGTTACGCGCAAGGACATCGGTAACGCGGATATCTTCCAGCACGCCTGCGCCGCGAAAATCTTCGCCGCCCAGCCGCCGGTCGTGCCGGTTGCCGAGTTTGATGAAAAGCGGAGCAAAGACGCGCTCCACCGTCAGACCCGAAACGGTGATACCCCGCATAACGCCGCCGTCGGTACACTCAAAAGCGCAGCCGGTGATAAGGGGTCGGCCACCGGGAAAACCCTCCATCGGCGCAGCTTCCCGCGAGGGCGAGAGGATGCAGTTGGCGACACGGATGTTTTCGAAGCCGCCCACACTCTCGGTGCCAAACTTGATACCGTGGCAATTTGACCGCAGGCGGCAATTGTTCACGGCAATGTTTCGGCACGGCGCCGGACCGGTGCTCTTGAAGACGAGCGCATCGTCATGGCTGTCGATATCGCAGTCGCTCACGAGTACGTCCGTACAGCCGTCAATATCGAGCCCGTCGTTCGTCTTATTGCCGTGGTTCCAGACCCGCAGGTTGTGCAAAAACAGCTCCTCGCACGCGAGGTATTGCTGCATCCATGAGCCGGACCGCCGCAAAACGACGTCGCGCACGGTCGCCCGGCGGCAGGCAACAAACTGAATATTCGCGGGGCGGCCTTCGTTTCCGCGCGCAAAGGAGTGGGCGCCGCAGCCGCCCGCCCCGTCGATCACGCCAGGCCCGGTAACGGACACATCCTCGGCACCGCAGGCATAGATCATTCGCCGGTCAAAAGCCCGGCGGCTGCGCACCAACCCGGCCTCCACGGGACAGTCCGGCGGGTAGTCATCCGGATTATCCGTCCCCATGAGGACCGCGCCACGGCACAAGTGCAACTCACAGCCGCTGCGGAGGTGCACCGTGCCCGTAAGCCATATTCCGGGCGGCACAGTGACACGCCCGCCGTCCCCGCCAAGCGCGTCAACCGCCGCCTGGATCACCGAAGTATTGACCCGGCTCTCCCCCGATACCGCGCCGAACGCCTCAATGGAATGGTTCATTACCGCTATCCGAAAAAAACCGCGCACGAAACCCAAGGAAAAAACCGGAGAAAGCGGAAGATGCCGGAAACTGCGGGCTCCAGACCGTCCCCGGCAATAGCAATACCGCCCGTATCCTCTCCGCGTCGGCTTACCTCACCTCAGCGCCGCCGCCACTTCACCCGGGTCGTAGTCGGGCTGGGCACCGTCGCGGCTTGCGACAAAGGCGCCAAGAGCGCACGGCCACTCAAGAAGGTCGGGATCCTCCGCCGCGGCGAAACCCGCGAGGAGGCGGTCGACAAGCGCGGCGGTAAAGGCGTCGCCCGCGCCAACGGTGTCGCGGACATCGACGTCGGGAGCGACCGCGCGCACGATGCGCCCGTCTTCGGCGAGAAGCGCGCCCTCCGCGCCGAAGGTGACGCAGACACGTTCGTTACCAGTGAGACCGCGTAGGGCGTCGAGTGCACTCTCCGGGGCATCCATGGACACTTCTTCGCCTGTCAGTTCGGCAAGTTCCTCGTCGTTGAGTTTCACGACGTCGGCCCGGCGCATGAGTTCGAGACCGTAGTCGCGGTCGTCGAAGCTCGGACGCAGGTTGACGTCGCACACCTTCAATCCGCCGAATCCGTCAAGGAGGCGTTCGAGCGTCCTGCGGTTGGGCGTGTCGCGCATGGCGAGTGATCCGTAGACAATCCCGCCGGCGTAGCGTAGTTCGCGCAGGTCGTCGTCGTCGAGTTCGACACGGTCCCACGCCGCCGGGTGCAGAATGTCGTATGAAGCGTTGCCCGCTTCGTTGATGCGCACCTTCACCGCGCCCGTGCGCAGGTCGTCGCGGACCTTTACGTAGCCGGTGTCGAGGCCGGCGCGGTCCATCCGTTCAAGTGTTTCCTCGCCGAGAAAGTCGTTGCCGACCGACGAGACCATGAGCGGGAGTCGACCGAGGCGGTGCAGGTGGTAGGCTACGTTGAAGGGAGCGCCGCCGAGGAAGAGCCCGCGCGGCAGGCAGTCCCAGAGGACTTCGCCGAAACAGATGATATTCTTTTCGCTCATGGATTCTTTTTCCGGGGTTACGGGTTGACGCGCAGTTCGTGGCAGGCGTGGATAAATTCGGAGCATGACCATGCCTGAAAGGCTTTGCCCATGGGACGGCCCGTTTTGCCATGCGCCCATTCGTTGAATTCCCACTCAACGGCGATGCCCTTTTGGTTGAGTTCGGCCACGCGGACGAGTTCCTGCGCGGCGATGTCGCGGAAGCCGAGGTGGTTGATAAAGCGCACCCACTGAGCCCCGACAAACGGCCAAATACCCCCGTTGTGGTAGTGATTCGGCAAATTCAGAAGATTGACAGTGTAGTAGGTCCGCCATTCGGGATCACCCGCCTGCACGGGCGGGTACAAATTAGCAACGGGATGCGGCTCGTTGATGCCCACGCCCCACATGAACCGGAAGGCGATCTTGGCGCGCTCGGTGTCGAGCACATTGAAGAGGTAGGCGAGGATGTTGCCGTAGGCGTCGAGGCGCCAGTCGAAGTTGAAGGGCGTGATCTGCGCGAGGAGGTAGTTGGTGTCGCCGAGGCGCGTCTGCTGGTCGGCGAAGGTAAAGGGGGCGTCGTCGCCGTTCTGCGTCGTGGTCGGCCAGAACTTGCGTAGGATGGCGTTCTTGATCGAGCGCGACCATCTAAGGTAGTCGCCCGCCCGCTTGGCTTCCCCGCGGAACTCAAGCAACCGGCCGAAGCAGACATTGGCGCGGTACCAGAGGACTTCGTCGTAGAGAACGTTGTAGGAGCGTCCGAAGAGGTCCGTCCAGTCGCCCGCCTCGGGGATCTCGAGGAGCGCGTCGTTGTTGCTGTCGTGCGCGCTGAGCCAGTCCATGGCGCGCTGGAGGGTGGAGAAATACTCACGCAAAAAGCTGAAATCGCTCGTCTTGCGCACGTATTCGTAAGCTGCTATAATCACCCAGATGCCGCTGTCTATCGAGCAGATGCCGCCCACGCCGGAGTAGTCCGGCTCCATGCTTTCGATGCGCACGTTGGCAGGAATCTGCCCGGTGAGCGAGGTGTGGTCAAGGAGCGTGCGCAAGGTAGCAAGCTGGCAGGCGCGGAAATCCTCGTCGTCAAGACAAAGCGAACCAATGAGGGCTATAGAACCGTCGCGCGCCCATACGCTGTGGTAGTTGGCGTCGGTGCCTCGGGTCTCGTTGTCGGGGATGGAGCAGGCGGAAAATCCAACCGGAGTAATATTGCGGCGCAGACCGTCAACGGCTTTTTCGTAGGCGATCTTCAGGAAATCACGCTGGTTCGGCGAGAGCCCCTGGGGCGTCTCCTGTTCGTCGAAAAGGTGCTGGATCTCCGGTTCGTAGGATTCCATCTGCTCCGAAGGTTCGACCACCTCGGCAATGACACCGTAGTGCACGAGGCCTTCGAGGACGCCCTCCGCGCACACCTTGGAGGCGTGGTGGACCGGGAGGCCGACAGTGGCTTCGATCAACTCCGGCTGCGCGTTGTCGACAATGATACCGCGCACACCGTCCACCTTGAACATCGCGCTGTCGTTGCCGGAGTCGCCGGCCACGAGGACGTTCTCCGCGCGCAGGCGGAGGTGCTTGAGCAGCCAGCGCAACGCGTTGCCCTTGTCGGCGAACTTCGGCAGAATGTCTAGATCGCGGCTGCTGGAGTAGACCACCGACACATCCAGTCGGGACTTTTCGAGCGCTTTTTCGAACTCCCGCAGCGCTGTCGTGCCCAACCGCTCCGCATACCAGCTCGACTTAAAAGGCGTCTGGAAGTAACTTGGCTGTTTTTTCGCGTCCGGCATGACCGTGCTCACGACCTCCTCGACCTTCTTGAGATTCCAGCCCTCTTCCAGCACCTCGGAAAAGGCCTTGAGCACACAGTCGCGCCGCATGTCGACAATCGACGTCCCCACCCCGCAGATGAGGAAATCCGGTTTCGGCAGCCCGGTCTCCTTGATCAGACGGCGGGTGTCCTCGACGAGACGGCCCGTGTTGTAGACAAGGTACGGCCGGTCGCCGTCCGGCAGTGTCCTCCATGTCGTGGCGAAGGCCCGCGCGCCGCTTGGGTGCCCGACAAGCGTGTAGTCGAGGTCGGACGCAAAAAGTTTGATCGGTTTACGTGTTCCCATCGGTCTTCAGTCTTTCCGCGCCCACCCGGCGGAGGCTAGCTAAAAATCCCGAAAGACACCGCTTCCCGCACCACGGCGTAGGTTCCAAACGTAAATCAGCCTGCTTCCGCGACGCTGAAACCTCCCTTCCGCGCCGACATTCACCTCCGCGCCAGCTATTCGCAAGACCACTTGCCTTTAGGGACGAGCTGCTTTTCCTCCGAACCATGAACCTCCCCACTGCCACAGCCGGTGCCCGGCGCGCCTTCCTTCGCGCGATGTTGCCCGCTCTCGCCACCCTCTCCGCGCTGGCGCCGCATTTTGCCCGCGCGGACGACGACACACAGCGTCCCCCCGCGGGAATGCTGCGCTATCCGGCCATCAGCGCCGACTACATCACGTTCGGCTATGCCACGCAACTGTGGATCGTGCCCCGCGAAGGCGGGCTCGCGCGGCCGGTCGCCTCCCCGGCGGGCTCGGTTTTGTTTCCGGCCTTCAGCCCCGACGGCGCGCGGATCGCATTCGTCGCGAACTACGACGGCCAGCGCGACATTCATGTCATTCCCGTCGAAGGGGGCATTCCCCGCCGTATCACCACCCACCCCGGCAACAAACACATCCACGGCTGGACCCCGGACGGCGAACATATCATCTACTCGACGAACTTCTTCAGCGGGAATCCCCGGTTTGAGGAACTCTACAAGGTGCCGCGGCGCGGCGGGACTCCCGAAAAACTACCCGTGCCCTACGGAGTAAACGCCACTCTCAGCCCGGACGGCAAGCAAATGGCCTATATGCTGCACTCGCGCGATTTCCGCACATGGAAGCGCTACGCCGGCGGGCGCGCCTCCAACATCTGGATATTCGACCTCGAAGACCACACCTCGGAGAAAATCACCGACTGGGAGGGCACCGACACCTTTCCTATGTGGCACGGCGACGCCGTCTATTTCCTCTCCGACAAACGGGAGCCGTGGCGCTTCAACCTCTGGCGGCACGACCGCGCCACCGGCGCGCGCGAGCAGATGACCGACTTTACACACCACGACGTGCGCTTCCCCTCACTCGGGCCCGGGCCCGACGGAGGGGGCGAAATTGTCTTCCAACTGGGTCAGGAGCTGCATGCCATCGACCTCGCCACGCGCGAGGTGCGGGTCGTCGAGGTAGAGATTCCAGGGGCCCTGCCCGAGATCCGCCCGCGCGCCGTCGACGCCTCCAAGCACATCGAAAACCGCGCCATCTCCCCGAAAGGAGCGCGCGTGCTCGTCGAAGCGCGGGGGGATATCTGGTCGCTCCCGGCACGGCGGGGCAGCGCGCGCAACCTCACCCGCACAAGCGGCGTGGCCGAGCGCGAACCGGCGTGGAGCCCGGACGGAAAGTGGATCCTCTACAGCAGCGACGCCACGGGCGAATACGAGCTTTACCTGATGCCCGCCGACGGCAGTGGTGAGCCGCGCCAACTTACCGAAGACAACCGGCGTTTCTACCAAGACCCCCGCTGGGCGCCCGACTCGAAGCGGTTTGTCGTCGTCGATCAGACCCAGCGCATTTGGTACGGCGAAGTCCCGGAGGAAGGTGAGGACCCCGTCGCCCTCCGTGAGATCGGCTACAATCCGGCGCACCGCTGGATCCGCCTCGACTGGTCGCCGGATTCGCGCTGGATCGTGTATTCACGCACCGAGGACGACGGGCGCTTCACTCTCTCCACAAGCGCGCTCTGGGCCGTTGAAGTGGAGACCGGCGAGGCGCACCGCCTAACAAGAGGCATGTTCTCCGCGAGCAACCCCGCCTTCGATCCAAAGGGCGAGTTCCTTGCCTTCACGGCGGCAAGCGAGTTCTCCGAGCCTCAGTACGAGGACGTCGGCACGACCTTCGTCTACCACCGCACAAACCGCATTCTGCTCGTCCCCTTGCGCGACGACGTTGCCTCGCCCCTCCTGCCCAAAAGCGACGAAGAGGACGCCGGGGATGAAAAGGACAAGGACAACGGAGAGAATGGCGACGATGAGGAGGCGGAAGACGGGGAGGACGGGGAAGGCAAGGATGGAGAGGAAGAGGAAGAGAAGGAAGAGCCGATGGAGTTTCACTGGGACGGCTTTGAGCAACGCGCCATCCTCCTTCCCGTGGATCGGGGCAACTTCGGTGCCCTCGCCTTCAACGACAGCCGTCACCTTCTCTACCAGCGCATGACCGGAAACCGGCGCTGGGACGGCGAGTCCATCCTGCACATCTTCGATCCCTTCAAAGACGATCCGGAAGAAGAGACGGTCCTCGACAACATCCGCGGCTTCGCCCTTTCCGCCGACCGGAAGAAGGTGCTCGTCCGGCGCGAAGGCGCCGCCATGGCCGTCATCGACGCCGCCCCCGGCCAACGCTGGGAGCACCCCGTGGACACCTCCGCAATGCGCCAGCGCGTCGTTCCCCGCGAGGAGTGGGCGCAGATCCTCCGCGACGCATGGCGGCGCCACCGCGACTTCTTCTATGTCGAAAACCCTCCACGGGGTCGACTGGGACCAAGTGTGGGAGGACTACTCCGCCCTTCTGCCCTACCTCAGCAGCCGCGGCGACCTGCAGTTTGTCATCGGCGAGATGATCAGTGAACTCAATGTCGGGCACGCCTACATCTGGGGCGGGGATTTCGGCGATGAACCCGCGGTCTCCGTCGGTTCGCTTGGTGCTGATTTTATGTGGACCGAAGCCGACGGCGCAGAGGGCTACCGTATTGAGCGCATCCACACCGGCGCGCCGTGGGACTACGATGCCCGCGGTCCGCTTTCCCAGCCGGGGATCGACGTCTCCGAAGGCGACTACCTCCTCAGCGTCAACGGCATGCCGCTCGACGCCGCTTTCGATCCGTGGGCCGCCCTCGCCGGGCTGGGCGACCGCGTCGTGACGCTGCGCGTCGCCGCCTCGCCCGACGCGGACGCCGAAGACGTGCGCGACATCGTCACCCGCACCCTCCGCAGCGACCGCTCTCTGCGCTACCGCGCGTGGGTCGAGGAGAAGCGCCGCTACGTCGAAGAGCGCACGGACGGACGTGTCGGCTACATCCACGTGCCCAACACCGCCGTGGCGGGGCAGAACGAATTGTTCCGTCAATACTACGGAAAGCGGGGCAGCGAGGCGCTCATCATCGACGAACGCTGGAACGGCGGCGGGCAGCTTCCGCACCGCTTCGTCGAACTCCTCAACCGGCCCTACCAAAGCTACTGGGCGCGCCGCGACGGCAAGGACTGGGCCACGCCGGGCGACGGATTCTCCGGACCCATGGCCATGCTCATCAATGAAATCGCCGGCTCCGGGGGCGACGCCTTTCCGCACTTCTTCCGCAAGAACGGCCTCGGCAAGCTCATCGGTATGCGCACATGGGGCGGGCTTGTCGGGATCTCCAACGTGCCGGGTCTCGTCGACGGCGGATACACCGCCGTCCCCACCTTCGGCATCTACAATCCCGAGGGCCGCTGGATCATCGAAGGCCACGGCGTCGATCCCGATATCGAAGTCATCGACGACCCCGCCCTCATGGTCGATGGCGGCGACCCGCAGCTCGAAGCCGCCATCGAGCACATCCTCGGCGAACTTCAGCGCAACCCCTACATCCCGCCCGACCGGCCCGAGCCGCCGGACCGCAGCGGATTCGGCATCGATCCGGCCCACCGCTGAGCGGCCCTCCAATGACGAAATTCACCGAAGTCACGGTCAACGCCCTGCACGGACGCGACGCCGAACCCTTCGCCGACGCGGTCGCGGCCCTGCGCATCACCGTCTTCCGCGAGTTTCCCTACCTCTACGACGGCTCGCCGGACTACGAGCGCGGCTACCTGCAGCGCTACTTCGAGTGCCCGGACAGCGTCGTCGTTCTCGCGCGCGAAGGCGGCGAAGTTGTCGGTGCCTCCACCGGAATGCCGCTCGACGCCGAGGAAGCGGAGTTCCGCGCGCCCTTCGAGAACGCCGGGCACGACACCGCCGCCATCTACTACTTCGGCGAGTCCATCCTCCTCCCGCGCCTGCGCGGGAGGGGCATCGGGCACCGCTTCTTCGACGAACGCGAGGCCCGCGCCCGCCGCCTCGGCCGCTTCACCCACTGCGCCTTCTGCGCCGTCGAGCGCCCCGCCGACCATCCCCGGCGACCGCGCGGCTACCGCCCCCACGACGCCTTCTGGACCAAGCGCGGCTACACCCGCCAACCCACCCTCCGCACCGCGTTCACGTGGCAGGACCTCGACGAACCGGAACCGTCCCCGAAACCCATGGTCTTCTGGACGCGCAAGCTGTGAGTTTATTCCTAAGTCATTGATTACTAAGGAGGAAACCGAATCACGCGCGAGGGTCTTCGACCGTCCGGTAGCGCGCACGCGAGCGGGCGACCGCAAGGTCGACGTTGTCGATCACGTTGACAGGCCTGCTCGGCGGCGGGCGGTCAAGCCGCGCGAGGACGCGCGCACCCCCGCCGTGTTCCAGCCACTCGCGCGAACCGATTACCCGTCCCTCCGTAAAATACCGCACACGCAGCCGCAGTAATTCGTGAGGCTGCAACTCGCCGCCGTTCTTCACCGCCTCGAGCAGCGCCGCAGGGTCGATGCGCGCGCCGGTGCCGTCGCCCTTTGCACCCGCGCCCTTTCCGAGCATCAGCAGACGGTAGCGCGCGAGTGCTTCCTTCCTCTCCTTCGCCGCCGGGAAGCAGGCAGCGAGAGCGCGGCAAAGGGCCTCGTTCCCCGCGAGGGCCTCCGTATAGCCGCACCATTGGTAGTTTTCGGGCAGTTCGGCCAGACCCGCGCGCACCGCGTTCAAGTCGATGTAGGCCGCGATTAGGCCGACAAGCCATGGCGTGTCCTGCACGATCACGCTGCCGAAGCGCTCGGCCCACAGCGTGCCCGCCG
>JAFIGH010000147.1 GCA_020831525.1 Opitutales bacterium | reverse complement strand
GCAAGACGCGTCAGTTCAGCGAGGGGCTGGTGCTGGGCACGAAGGCCTTTGTGGAAGCGGCACTGCGCGGGGACGAAGGCCTGCGCTTCCGCCGCAAACGCGCACCGAAGGCGGTGCCGTCGCCCGCGGGGGAAGAGACGCTGGCCTGCGCGCGGCAGTGGCTGCTGGTGAGAAAATAGCCGCTAGAGACTACTGTCATTCAAGCTGAGCCAAGAGTAGAGCGAAAGCCTGTACCATGCTGGAGTGACGGGAAGATGCGGCAGGCGTTGGTGCTTTCGTTAGGTAACATTTGAACCGGCCTTGCATGCGGGTGGGGCCTGACGATAGCCGCGTAGCTGGCAAAGCGCCCGTCGCAGCGTGGATTTGATTCCCTGCACGGGAACAAGTTCAGCGGAGAGCGCGGGCGTCGAAACGTGCCGGGGTTTGGTGCTGTTGGTGCTTGCGGAGCGAATGTGGCATCCCGTAGGCTTACCGGTTTTTGGATATGACGAAATCGGCCCAACGCGTCTACAGCGACCGCGCCCTCGAGGCGTGGATGCAGCGCGTGCTGGAGCCGTGGGAAGAAGCCTTTTCAGCGGACGTGCTCGAAGCCGGACGGTCGTTGTATCGTTCGGGGGAAATCCGTTCGATGGAGCTTTCGGAAGACCTTGCCATTGTTTCGGTGAAGCGGGGCAAGATAGAGGTCTATTCGATGGTCGAGTGGGATGGCGGACCGTCCCACCGATCATCCGCGGAGGACCGTGCGGCCGGGGCAGCGCTGGCGGTGGCCGGACTCTACGAGATTGAAGAACTGGTGGCGGACGAGATTCCGGCGGTTCCGGCGGAGTTGATTTCAAAAGCGGCACCGACTGCGAACGGCGATGCGGTGGAGTCACCAGACCCGCGGTCGGAAGACGGGGAATCGCCGGCCCTCCGCTCGTCGATGAACGGCGGAAGTGACGGCAGCGCGGGCCGTGGTCTGCGGATCCGCCTTGAGTCGGTTGCCCAGGGAATTCGTATGCAGGCGTTCTGGCGCAACGGCACCGACACCGGGCAGTTGGCGAGCGCGTTTGCGCATGCACCGGTGGGCCGCGTTGAGCGTGAGCGGCTGATCCGTCTAACCGGGGCCGCGCGGCGGTCGCATTTCCGTTTCCGCGAACCCATGCGGGATTACCTGCTGGACGACATTGGAAAGATTCCGGCCTTCGTGAACCGCGAGTTGCCTCGTTGGCGCGCTTTATTCGGCATGGTGGAAACGACCGGACTGGAGGGTTTGGGGGAGGGAGTGCGCGAGGCCGTGCCGCGTGTAGGCATACGTGGAACCGGTGAATCGGTGCGCATCCGCATCGGCTTCGAACTGGACGGCGGTCTCCTGCCCGCCGGAGGGGCCGATCGGCTAGCCTCTGCGCGCGGGGAGACCGTGCTGCTGTCGGGGTACGGTTTGGTGCGGGTGCATCCGGAGCGGGCCGGGGATCTGGGCACATGGCTCGATGCGACCGGCGGGCGGCTGGAGGAAGAGCTCCCCCCGTATATGATCTTCTCTTTTCTCGGGTGCGGCGGTGAGCGGGTCGAACTTTCGGACGATGTGGAGCAGTGGCGCCGGTGCGTGGAGGACGGCACCGGAGACGGTATGAAAGGCCTGCCGGAGTTTCTGCGCCCCTACCAGCGCACGAGTGTTCTGTGGATGCGCAGGTTGCTGGAGATGGGTTGCCATGCTTTGCTCGCTGACGAGATGGGCCTCGGGAAGACACTGCAGGTCTTGTCACTTCTGGACACCGCTTGGAGGCGCGAGGAGCCGGTGCTGGTTGTGTGTCCGGCGAGCGTTATTCCGGTTTGGGAGATGGAGGTGCGCCGTTTTTTTCCGAACTTTCTCACGGAGTGCCTGCGGAGGGACTCGGATCTACAGGCGGCCCCGCCGGGCATGGTCTGGGTCTGCAGCTATTCGCAACTTCGGCGGCGGCGGAAAGACGCGGAAGGGGTGCAGTGGGGGTTTGTCGTCCTCGACGAGGCGCAGTTTATCAAGAATCCGGAGGCAAAAGTCACCCAAGCTTGTTTTGCCCTACGGGCAAGGCACCGTATCGCCCTCACAGGCACGCCGGTGGAGAACCGGCACCTCGACCTCTGGACGATTTTCCGCTTTCTCATGCCGGGTCTGCTTGGATCGCGCCGCCGCCTCGAAACCGCCCTTGCAAGCCGCCCCGCCGAGGAGACAGCGCAGCTCGCGCATCAAGTGGCGCCTTTCGTTCTGCGCCGGACGAAACGTGCGGTCGCTCCGGAGTTGCCGGAAAAGACGGAGGTTTCGCTATACTGTCCGCTGACAGATGTGCAGCGCAATCTCTATCGCGAACTGACCAGGCGTGGCAGCCGACGCTACACGGGCAGCCTTTCGGAGAATTTCCGCATGCAGCGCATGGGCGTCCTGAGCCTGCTGACGCGGCTACGGCAAGTGTGTTGCGATCCCTCGCTCGTCCCCACTGCGCGGGCGGAACGCGGTCACAGCGGAAAGCTGCATAGTCTTCTGCCCAAGCTCACCGAAGTTGTTGCGGCGGGCAGCAAGGCGGTTGTTTTCAGCCAGTTTGTCGGCTTCCTTGAGCGGACGCGCGAGGCGGTCGAGACCGGTCTTCCCGGTCTGCCCGTCTACGAATTGACGGGCCGCACCGTCGACCGCGAGACGCCGGTGCGGCGCTTTCAAACGTCGAAGGAGCCGTCGGTGTTTCTCATCAGTCTGCGCGCCGGCGGGGTGGGGATAACGCTGCACAGCGCCGATTACGTCTTTCTCATGGATCCGTGGTGGAATCCGGCCGTGGAAGCGCAGGCGGTCGACCGTGTGCACCGCATCGGACAGAAGCAGCCAGTCATTGTCTACCGCATGGTCACCCGCGGCACAGTGGAGGAACGGATCGAGGCGCTCAAGGACAGCAAACGCGGCGTTTTCGACGCCCTCGTGCGCGGCAACGGCGATACCCGCTGGAATGATTTGGACACCCACTTCGACAGCCTCAAGGCGCTCATCGGATATAACGGAGGGATGGAAGAGTGATCCGCCCGGCGCTTCGTGGCCTGCCGCTTTTTCCTTGTGCGCCCGCGCTTTCACTTGTCAACTGAGCCGTTGCTCGGCCAGCATCGCGTGGAACTATCGGTAAACCGTCACCGCACTTTTCTCTCAGCCCTTAATGAAACGCTTTTTTCACGTAGAACTACAGGAATTCCGGTCGAATCTCGTCATCATGGGCGAGCGCGCCGTCGAGATCGTCCGTCTCGCCGTGCGCTCGATGGAAGAGAAGGACTTCGCGTTCTGCGACGAAGTCCTTGCCCTCGACGACGCCCTCGACCGACTGGAGGTCCTCATCGACAACGAGGGAATCCGCTATATCTCGCTGCGGGCACCGGTCGCCTCCGATCTCCGGTTGGTCACCGTCGGCATGCGGTTCGGGCAGGACCTTGAGCGGGTGGGAGACGAAGCCTGCACCGTGGCCAAACGGGTGCGGTCCATCCTCCGCACCGGCCGTCCTTGCGACTTTTCGGCAATCATCACGATGGGGGAGAAGGTCGTGGCCATGCTGCGCGAAGCGGTGGACTGCTTCCTCAACGAGTCGCCGGATCCGGCAAAGGAGATTCCCGTGCGCGACGGTGAGATCGACCGCATCCACCGCGGTCACTACGAACGGTTTTCGCGTGCCTGCGCGGAACATCCCGAAGAGGCGCCGGATTTTCTCGACCTTGTCTTCATATCCAAGTCGCTGGAGAGGATCGGTGACCATGCGTCGAACCTCGCCGAGGAAGTCGTCTACCTCTACAGGGGTGAGGATCTGCGCCACTCGCCGGAACTCAAGGAGCGGAAGCGCCATCTCAAACATGGGAAGGACCCTGCGTGAGGGCACTGCCTCGTGGCGCGAGAATGCCGTTGCGGGACGGTCCTCTCCCTTCATAGTGCAGCGGAAGAATGAAACCCACTCTGCTCATCCTCGCCGCCGGTCTCGGCAGTCGCTACGGCGGTCTCAAGCAAATCGAAGCGATGGGACCCTCTGGCGAGGCGCTGCTCGAATACTCTGTTCACGATGCCGTTGCGGCAGGGTTCGGAAAAGTGGTCTTTGTCATCCGCCGGGACTTTCTCAACGACTTCCGTGAGCGCATTCTACGCCGCTTCCATGGGCGAATTCCCGTGGACTACGTCTTCCAGGACCTCACCGCGCTGCCGACGGGGTTCCAGCCGGTCGCCGAACGGGCGCGTCCGTGGGGCACGGGCCACGCGGTTCTTATCGCCCGGCCCGTCATTTCCGAGCCCTTCGCCGTGATCAACGCGGACGACTACTACGGCGCGGATGCCTTTGCGCACTTGCATGAGTTTCTTTCCCGCCCGGCGCATAGTTGGCCGCCTGTCTTCTGCCTCGTCGCCTACGAACTCGCCAAGACGCTCTCGGAGCACGGTGCGGTCTCACGCGGAATCTGTGAGGTCGACCGCAAGGGTTTCCTTCAGTCTGTCACCGAGCGGACACAGGTTGAAATCGCGGAGACAGGTCCGTGCTACTACGACGCTGTGCGGCACGCCTACCCGATGCCGCCCGATGCCCCGACATCGATGAATTGCTTCGGGTTCCGCCCCGAGATCTTTGATTTTCTCGAAAGCCAGTTCCGCGACTTTCTCGACGCCTCCGGCACCGATCCCCGCGCCGAGTTCTACCTGCCCGCTGCCGTGGGCACGATGATCCACCGCAACCAAGCGAAAGTGCGCGTTCTCCGAACATCCGAGACCTGGATGGGCGTGACGCATCCCGCCGACCGCGATGATGTTGTCGAGCGACTGCGTGCACTCGTCAAACAAGACCGCTATCCGCAGGCGCTTTGGAACGACTGAGTCCGGGGGGAGGATACGCTGCAGATCACGTCCGGCCGAAAAACTACCGGTTGTTTCATCAAGCGATCCATGCTGTCTGCACTGGCTGTGTCAGCGGCTCTCAACGGGCGTTTGCGCTGTGACGTTTTCATCACTAACCCGATTTAATGCTTGGGGATCGAAAGAGACAGGGTCGTGTTTTAACTGCGTTTCTCAGCCCCTGTCCAGCATAATCTGCTGCACCCGGGCTCTTCAGGGCTCCACACGAAGCACGCCGCCGGTGAGGATGCGCGCGCGCAGACCGCCCCGGCCACGGAGGGCTTCTTCGGCGCCCGGGGCGAAGGCCTGATCCATCCACGCACAGGGCGAACATTCGCAGACGCCCGCGAAGCGGACACCCTGCACCTCGAACTCCCTGTCGATAAGGTCACTGAGGTCGGCCCCGCGTGTGAGAATGTTGCGGCGGAAGACGGAGGGCGCTTTATCCGTGACGCCGAGGCGGTCGCAGAGATCCTCGTAAACCTCCATGGCAAAAAATGTCGCCTGCCCCTTATAGTCCTCCTTGAAGCCGAAAAAGCGGTCGCCGACGAGACCCTTGCCCTCGACGCATTCGACCGATTCGACCTCCTTCGCATTGTGCTCGCCGGGGGGCTTGCCATAGTGGCCGAAAAAGTTGTGTCCGGGGGAGATGTAGATGTGTTCGATTTTCATGGGAGCGGAGGGACAAGATTTGTTGTTATTCAGCGAGGTGACGCAGGCACTCGCGTATCGCGGGAATGAGAACGGGAAGGCATTCACCGACAGCTTTCGGGTTGCCGGGCAGATTCAGAATGAGGGTGTGCCCGCGCGTTCCGGCCGTGGCGCGGGAGAGAATGGCGGTTGGCACTTTCTGGAAAGACACCATGCGCATGGCTTCGCCAAAGCCCGGAAGCTCCTTGTCGAGGACGGCGCGCGTCGCCTCCGGGGTGACGTCACGGCGACCCGGGCCGGTGCCGCCAGTGGTGATGACGAGTGCGCAGTCGTCGACATCGGCGAGTTCACGAAGGGCATTCTCGATGGCGTCGTCGTCGTCAGGAAGGATTCGGGCGGTGAAGGCGCAGGGACCGCCCCAGGTCGCGGCGAAGATCCGTTCGATTTCCGGTCCGCTCGCGTCCGCGTATACACCTGCGCTGGCGCGGTCGCTGAGGGTGAGGCGGCCCACGCGCAGGGGCGGGTGGTTGGTGTCGGGCGCGGACACGGCTATCCTTTGTGCTTCTCAAGGACGCGGATGCCGTCGATGCGCATGGCTTTGTCGACGGCTTTCGCCATGTCGTAGAGCGTGAGCGCGGCGACGGAGGCACCCGTGAGAGCTTCCATCTCGACGCCCGTGCGCGCGCTTGTCGCAACTTCGCAGCGCACGGTCACGGCGGTCTCGCCCACCTCAATGTCCACGAACACATGGTTGAGGGGCAGGGGATGGCAGAGGGGAATGAGGTCGGCGGTGCGTTTGGCCGCCTGAATGCCGGCGATCCGGGCGGCGGCGAGGACGTCGCCCTTGGGCAGATCGGCTTCCCGGATGGCCTTCGCTGTCGCCGCCGCGCAGACCAAGCGCGCCTCGGCGGCTGCCCGGCGCGCTTGCACGGGCTTGGCCCCGACATCGACCATGCGGGCTTCGCCGCGGGCGTTGAGGTGGGTGAGAGAGGACATTGAGTTGGCAGACCGTTTCTGAGTTTCCGCGGCGCGGACAGCCGCACCTCGATCAATTCCCACACGATTCGTTGCCGCCGCGCTTGCGTCAAGACGTGAGCCCCCAGATGGCGTTGCCCGGCTTCCCCGCAAATTAATTTAACAATGAGTTTATAAAATGATTTTATTTAAATGTGGGATTTTTATATGCTACTAATAGCTCATAAAATAATCTTTAGGCTTGCGTTGGCGGATCGGCGGGACAAGCTGCGGGGTGTTATGGCTTATCATATGAGGATCAAGAGTGCGCACCGCGCGGCGTTCCACTGTGTCTGCCGCGTCACGCGGCAACTGGGGCTGCTGGGCGAGCCGGAGCGCGACGCGCTGGCGGCGGCGATGCGCCGGGCAGCGGCGTTCTCGGGTGTGGAGCTGCTCGCTTACTGTGTGTTGTCCAACCACTTCCACCTCCTCGTGCGTGTCGATCCCAAGGCACGCGAGTGCGCCGACGAGGAGATGCTCGAGCGCTTCCGCGTCCTCTACGGGGAGGAGCGCGCGCAGTGCCTCGGCATGGACGCCAAGGACCTCGAA
>JAFIGH010000037.1 GCA_020831525.1 Opitutales bacterium | reverse complement strand
GCGCGCGTGGAGATGGTTTCCGGGCTGCCGCTGGCGGCGGCGAGTGCGCGGGTGGTGGGGTGCGCGGAGGTTCCCGGATAGACGAGCCCTCAGGTCTCCAAGAAAATGCAACACCCGCTGTACTTCCATCTTCCCTCTGCTCCGCAGCGACTGTGTTGAGCAGGCTGTTCTCAAAGAAATCAGCTGCGGCCCCTCCGGTGATCCGGGTTGCCGTTGGACTCAGACTCGGCTTGTCAGCACTGAGGCCGGTACGGTATGCCGTGGGAGTAAATGGCGATCCGACTGAATGATCTTGTTGAGGGCGGCGTGCTCTATCACCGGCGAAAGAACTCTGTGACTGGGCAGATTTTTCTTCGCGACGTGCGGGAGCCCATTACTTTGGAGTTAACGGGAAATCCGGAAGAAGACTTGGACGGTCGGTCGTTTGAATTTGTCATGCCGGAGTCCCCGGACGAGACCTCTGACGAGGACTATGAAATCGCGCGCGCGATGGAATCGCGCCAGATCGGCGTGGTCGGGGAGATCACGGCGGCGCGTAAGGTCCGGACCGTGGCGGCAAAAGATGTGGAAGGAAGCGCCGCGACCTCCGCCGGGATTTGGCAATTTTGCCTCTACATGGAGTGGTTCGGGCAGAACGGGCGCGTCGTCGCCGAACTGCCCGGTGCGCATATCCGCCTCCTCGACATCGACGTGCCTCCCGTTGACGACGATCCGGCACCTCCGGAGAGCGGGCCTGCAGAGGCGGAAAGCGCGCTCGGTGACGAAGCGGCGTGGGATGGCGGCGGCGAGCCGGACGACGACACCGATGAAGACCCCTACCACCTTTTTGACGAAGACCTTGAAGCACAGATCGCAGCCTCCGCGGATACGGAGGACGGGTTTTTCTCCGGAAGCGACGAAGGGGCGGACATTATCGACAACCTCGAGCGAATGGACGCCCAGATGGAATCGGGCGACACCATGCCGATGCGAGACCTCCTTGATGGAGGCACAGTCCTGCCCGCAGCCGATGAAATCAGCGAGGACGAGGCGGCGGCGCTCCTCAAAAAGCTTCTCGCACGGTTCGCCCTCTTCGGGATCGCCTTCGATATGTGTGAACACGCCACAGCCCGGCAGGCCTACCAGGTTCTGCTCGAGGATGTGATCGACGGTGAAAACGTCCTGCCCGGGATGTTCGGCTCGGGCTGGGTGCAGCACTTCGGCACGCACGACTCCTGCCCGGAGTGCCAGCGCGAACTCGACGAAGAGATGGGCGGCAGCGGCCGCGACCCTGCCGGGGATCCCGACGACGAAGCCCCGTTTTGACCGGTCACTTTCCTCCGGAATA
Organism: Opitutales bacterium; assembly: GCA_020831525.1. Lineage (GTDB taxonomy): Bacteria > Verrucomicrobiota > Verrucomicrobiia > Opitutales > Oceanipulchritudinaceae > SLLG01. Next base: position 42,576 of record JAFIGH010000037.1, on the reverse strand, counting down.
GTCGGCAGGATCGCGATGAGAAAGAATTTGCTCTCTCGCTCATGATTTACTTTCTTTTTTCTTGCGAATAGAAGACCACTCAACTTTGCTACCCCTGCAGAATGGAAATAGTTCCCTACTGCTTATTCGAACCCTAAATCAGAAAGTGCTATGAAAAAATTAGTATTCGGTTGCCTTATGGGCTCCTTCGCGGTCTTCGCGAGCGGGCAGAATGTCATCTTCGACTTCGATTCGGGATACTCCGTGGGTGCCCTCGACGGCCAACCCGCATTCGGCACCCCGCAATGGACCGCGCCCGCGCAGGCGACAGTTGCGATGGATCCGACAGGCGGAACAACCAGCTTCAGCGGTCAGGTGCTGTCGCTCGGGGGATCGCCGACAAGCGGGGAGCATATGGACGATTTCGCGACGATTCCGTTCGGCGGGACACCGTCTTACCTTTCAATGGACTTGTGGAAGCAACCCGGGATCGACGCGCACCCGTCAGAGCTTTTCGTAAGGTTCAACGGATGGTCGAGCTACTTTGCAGTCAAATTGGACCTAGACCTCATTGAGTTCCCCGGAACCAGTTTGACGGACCTCAATCTCCCGGTTGAAACGGTGTTTAACCTTACGATCGACTACAATGTGGTCGGCGGGTTCGCGACCTCTGCCGATGTTTACGTGGACGGATCGCTTGTTGGCAACGCATCCGGCTTCAATATCGACATGAGCGCAGGCAGCATCATGGAGCTACGCAGCCAGAAAACCGTCACCTACATCGACAACGTGGCCATCCCCGAGCCGTCGACCTACGCCGCCATCTTCGGCGCGCTGGCGCTGGCCTTTGTGGTCTACCGCCGCCGCACAAAGTAAGTTCGGCAACGGATTCGATCATCCAGTTGATTTCACCCAAGCGCGCCGCAAGGCGCGCTTTTTTGTACCCGCTCGATGGTCACATGAACCGGACGCACTGAGAAAAACACTTTACCCGTCACCCCCGGATGCTCATAAACGAAAGTCATTAAAGCAATCACCCAAATTTATAACCTTCTCCAGGAAGCCCGGGAGAGGATCTGCCCAGACGGTCTTCCGGCCAGGGGTCAATAGCACCCCGCTCGCTCCATGCCGTACATCCGACAAGCACAGCTGAACGGACTCTCACAAGCCGTCGCCCTACTCCATGGTGTCGAGCATTCTGCGGCAATTCCACTCGCTTTCGCCAACGCCTGCGCCCGAGTTGTGCCATGCGCGAACGCATCGTTCAACCTCATAAACCTTCGGCTTTCTGAAATCAGCGTCGCCCGTTCGCGCGGTATCGAAGTTCCAGTGGAGGAAGACACCCCGCTCCTTCAGAATCTGGGCGAACACCGCATGATCATGAGAATTCTCTGTGATAATGCGCCGGGTGTCATGGAGTTCGGAGACTTCTACACGCGGCGTGAATATCACCGCACCCGCCTATACAACGAGTATTACCGCCGATCCGACACCCAGCAGCAATTGTGCTTCCAGGTGGCGCGAAGCGAGTCGGACTGCGCTGTCATGGCCATCAACCATGTCTCGGGCAGCCGGTTCGCGACAGCAGACCGTGTATTGGCGGCACTCCTCGGCGAGCACATGCGGGCGGCCTTCCGCAGCGCACGGAAGATTGCTCTCTGGAGGGCAATCGCCGAACGGCTGGAGAAAACTCCGTATGCAACCGGTGTCGCACCGGTCGTGCTCGACCGCGGCATGCGCCCCCTCAATCTTTCCAATGATGCAGCTGCGCTGCTCCGGGCCTATTTCCCGCGCACCGGGCAGTGGTCCTACGGCCTTCCCAATGTCATCGGCGAATGGATGAAACAACAACCGTCACCTCCGCCGGACGGTCCGCCGCTGGTCCGGCGTTCGCTCCGCGTCGAAGGCGCAAACGGCACACTTGAAGCGGAGCTGCGACCGGGCTCGGACACTCTCCTACCGCTCCTGCTCCTGAGCGAAACGCCCTCCCCCGCAGCTTCCGAAGTACGGACGGTGGAGTGTTTCCGCCGACGCGGTCTTTCCACCCGTGAAGGGCAGGTCCTGCACTGGATTGCCGAAGGAAAAACAAACCCCGAAATCGCGGAGTTGCTCGGCATCAGCCCGCGTACCGTCCACAAACACTGCGAACACATCTACAGTAAACTCGGTGTCGAGAACCGGCAGACGGCGCTTTTGATGGCTCAGTCTTTGCTTCAAGAAGGCAAATCCGTCTCGTGCCGCGGCACCGTCGGCCTTACCTGACCAACGCCTACAGCATCGACGGCCACTCCGTCGGCGGATCAGCAAACTCATGAACAGCAACGCTACGCTCGAACACCTCCGCAATCTCCTCGTCTCCCTCGGCGAACACGTCCGCTCCACCCTTATTGAGCAGCGGGGAGGCTTCGTGAGCCCCCGCCTTGCCGAGGTCGCAACCGTCACCGCCTCCGACACGATCTACGGTATCGATGCGCTCGTCGAACCCGCCATCCTCAAGTGGCTTGCGGAAAACTGGCCTTCCTCGGAGGCGGTGGAGCTTGTCATGGAAGGCCTTGAGGAGCACGGCCCGGTGGCGTTTCCCTCTGGGACTGCCCTAGCCGACACCCGCTGGAAACTCATGATCGATCCGATCGACGGCACGCGCATGATCATGCACGACAAGCGGTCCGCATGGATGATCGGGGCGCTTGCCCCGCAGCGGGGTGCGGAGACGACACTCCGCGATATCGCCGCCGCCGTGCTCGTGGAACTGCCCACGACAAAACAAACTCTCGTCGACACGCTCTCCGCCGTGCGCGGGCAAGGCGTGCGCGCCCACCGCGTCAACCTCGCCGACAAAACCCGCCGCCCCCTGAAAATCGAACCCTACTCAGGAACCGAAGTCGCCCATGGCTTCTCCTCCCTCGTGAAGTTCTTCCTCGGCGCGAAAGACCGTGTCGCGCGCATTGAGCAACAGACCCTCGTGCACGCCTACGGTCCCGAAGCAATCGGGGCCATGGTTTTTGACGATCAATACCTCTCCACCGGCGGCCAGTTCTACGAGATCCTCGCCGGTCGCGACCGCTGGCTGGGGGACATCCGCCCCCTCATCTTCGCCGCCGAGGGCTGGGATCAGATTCTCGTTTGCCATCCCTACGACGTCGGCGCCGCCCTGCTCCTCGAAGAAGCGGGGTGCGTTATCGAAAAGCCCGACAGTTCTCCCCTCGACGCTCCCCTCGACACGACATCGCCGGTGGCATGGGTCGCCTACGCCAACCCGCGCCTCGCCGACCGGCTGCGCGGTCCTCTGCAAAAAGCAATCACCGGGGAACTGGGGCAGGGCTGAGGGCCGGTCACACGCCGCCCTTGGCAACGAGGCCGAGGAACACGCCGAAGACCAACGAAAAGCCCGACCACACGACGATGTGTCCGACAGCCCATGCACCCTTCACCACCTCGTCGGTGCCGGAGAGGAGAAACCAGAGGAACGTCGTGGCGAGAAATGTGAAGACGAGGCACCCGCCTAGGAAGGCGAGGCAACGCCCCATCTCCACGGCCCAGAAACGCGCGGGAGCGACCGCCTCGGGACGCCGGACGGTGAGGCGCTGTTGGTTGGCGAGGTAAAGAAACGTACCCGCGATCCCGAGAACAAATGTCGCGAGAATGCCCCCGAGTTGTTCCTCCTCGGCCATGGCCTTCCACGCGTCACCGAAATCGAACATCAACACGGCACCGATGAGCAGGCCGATCCACACCGGTGAAAAGTGCAGGAGAAAGGCACCGGCAAAAGCCAGTCTTCCGGTGGACCGACGGCCCTGGGCCGCCTCCGCATGATTCCTCGCCGTGCGCGCGGTGCCGGGACGCAGCGCGTCCATCGCCCATTTCCCGCAGTCGGCCAAAACACCCGCCGCGGCAGGACGCCCCCGCAGGGATGCAAACCGCGGATCGCGCAAAAGGGCAGTCATCCGCTCCGCGTTCCGCGTATCCAAAGACGCCTGCAAGCATCCGCACCAGAGCGCGGAAGCGCGGTCCAGCCATGCCTCTCTCCCGCTGTCCGGCCAATCCGTTCCGTCCGGTGCCGCCGCGGCCCATGCGAAAAAGGCGTCCTCTTGACCGGCTCCACCGCCCTCCCCCGCACGCGCGCGGAGGGCCGTCAATACCGTCAGGAAGACCTCCGTCCTCACCTCACCGGCAAAGCCGTCCGCCACATGGGCCATCGCCCGTTCAGCGAGTTCGCGCGACCATGCCCCGGCTTTGCCGCCTGCCTCCCACAGCTCGGCGAGGCCCGCGGCCACCTTCATCCATGCTGTGGCCCCGGAACGCGCATGCGCAAGGACCGCTTCGAAGGGCTCACGAAGAGGAGCCGGAAGGACCGCCCCGGTAGACGATTCCAGCTCGGCGAGGACCTCAGAAAAGTCCCCCGCCGCCTGCCGGGCTGTCTCGATCCTCTGCCAACATCCGGGGTCCATACGCGCGGCGAGTGTATCCAAACGCTCCAACCGGTGCTCCATCGCCGCAATCCACTCCCCCGCCGTGTGCGGATTCCACACGGGCGTTCCTCCCCGTAACATCGGCGCGTCGCGGTAGTTCAATGCGCGGACGATTCCAAACACCGAATCCTCGCGCGCCGCCCCGCCGTCGCCGGAAAACCCGTACCAGTCGCGCAGCCGGGCGGCCCACATCGCGGGCTCCCCCGCCGCGCCCTCCGCCGGACCCGTATACGGCGCCAACCGTTCCCGCAGCGCCCACATGCGCTGAAGCACCCCCTCCGCGGCGGAGCAGGCAGCGCCGCGCCGCCCCTCGTCCTGCAAGTAGCGGGAAAGCTCATACAACGGAAACTCACCGCCCGAAGGCTTCGGGTAGCGGCGGTCCCGGCTGACCTCCGCCAAGGCGGCGAATACATCCGCATGGGCGGCGCGCACAAGCAAGCGCCCGAGCACCGCCTCGGGATCGGTGCCGGATTCGGTTAGCAGCCCGACGCGCAAGCGATGCTCGAACGCATCGGCCAAACCACCCGCCAAAGGCGTCATCCGGTTGCCCGGGACGAGCGAGAGCAGAAGCGCGGAATCGTCCACGCCATGGAGGAGACCCTCTTCAAAGACGCCTTCGGGCACAGTCGGCTCAAGCGACAGACAACGCACGACGATCCGCTGCATCAAGACCGCCGCGCCGTTCGCCGACATACCTGTGTCGTCGGATACGGACTTCGGCGCGAGCCCCGCGCGGCGGAGCATGGCCCACGCCTGCCCTTTCTCCACCGGCCATGTTTCGAGGAGGTCCATGGCAAGAAAGAGGGCGAAGGCACGCGCCCCCGGTTCGAGGCCCGTCCATAACGATTCATCCGCGAGCAGGTCGAGCACGGCGCCAACCAAGGCTACCGCCTCGGCATGGACCGGATCAACACCGGGCCGCTCCGCGTCGAGCGACTCCGGTCGACCCCAAATCCGCAAAGCGCGCGCAAACAACGGATCGGACGATTCAGGCACAGTGAAGTTTTCGGCCGAATCGCCTACGGTGCGCCGGGTGTGGGCGCGCAACCGTGCCTTCAGAAAACCAGGCGACACACCCGCGTCCCGCACCGCAACCGCCACCGCACCGGCATTGCCGAAGACCACTCCGGCACGGATGACTCCGTCGGCGAGAAACAGAGTTTGCAGCCCCCGTGCGAATCCGCCGCCTGCGGCGATTGCCCGCAACCGCTCCACGGCCACGGAAAACCCGCGCTGCCATAGAGCCGGGCGCTCCTCCGCCGGGACCCGCGGGAGCAATTCGCCCCAGCGCCACGAAGCCCGCCGGTACACAGGAAACGCGGGATGCGCCGGCGCCTCCGCCAACGCAAGCCGCACCGCCGGCCCGACAGCCCCCGCCGCCGGACTCCGCGACAGGATATCGAGCGCATAGAGCCACACCGACAGATCCACCGGCGCGGTCGGAAGAAGCGCCTGCCCGCCCGGCCCCCGCTTCAAAACAAAGGGTGGAACCGGGACCGCATCCATGCCCGCCGCGTCAGCCTTGTCCGTGGCGGCACCGGCCTTATCCGCCGCAGCCCCAGCCGCCGCAAGGGTGAGCAGGATACGCCGCAACGCGCGTCTGCCGTTAAGCGTCACCGGCTCGTCCAGCGCATGTCCGCGGCTCTTCGCGTACGCCCCGAGCGCCTCACGCAAACGCAAACTCCGCGTCAGGTGCCTACCCGCAGTAAGCGCCGCAGGCTGATATAGGCCCGGATCAGACGCCGTGAAATGAAAGACGACAAAGTCGACCTCGTCCGGCGAAAGCTCTTCGGCGCGGGACAGCGCCTCCAAGCGGACGCGGGCGGAATCGCGGTCGGCGGAAAAAGCGGGTTGGATCGTTTGGGGCATGGGATGGATTTGTCTTCACACGGGAGACGGCCCCGCTCTGCGCGGCCGACCCGGACGCGGAAAACTCTCCGCCGCAGCCGGGAGCGGAGCAATGAAAAAGCCTGCCACCGCGAGACGTATTCGGGCGGCGCGCAACCGCCCGCGGCGCTCAACGCGGGCAATCCAACTGCCGCAACGCTTCGTAGGCGGCGATACCGGCCGCGGTGGAGAGGTTGAGGGAGCGGAGCGGATTCGCGCTGAAGGACGGAATGCGCAGGCGACGCTCATCACCCAACTCAGCATGCAGCCAGTCCGGCGCACCATGCCCCTCGTTCCCGAAGACAAGGCCGTCGCCCGGTGCGAAGTCCGCCTCCCACAATCCGTGCCCGCCATGCGTCGTGAACAACCAAAGGCGGCGGGGCGCGCCCGGGCTTGCGCGGAAGGCCGCCCAGTCGCGGTGGATGTGGAGGTCGAGCGACTTCCAATAGTCCATGCCGCTGCGGCGCAGGTGCCGGTCGGTGATGGTGAAGCCGAGAGGCTCAATGAGGTGCAGGCGGCTATCCGTAAAGGCGCAGAGGCGGCCCACATTGCCGGTGTTCTGGGGGATCTCGGGATTGAAGAGGATGATGTGCAGGCGCGGCGGCTCCATGGCGGTATTCCAGGATTCCATACAAGCGGATCTCCTCCTCAACCCGGCGCACGGCAGCGCAGGGAATACATCAGCGGCAGGGGCGACTGGTCGCCGGGCCACCGCCAGCGGCCGTCCGTGCCCTCCTCCAGCCATGGGTAGGCGCGGTAGGTCGTGAAAGGAAATTCCCGTATCGCGTCGAGCCGCAACCCGGAGTCGAGCAACGATTGAATGACCTCACCGAGCGAGTGCGGCCATTCGCAGCTTGTCCCGCCCGCGACCGCGGCGGCGCCCCCATAGCTCGCCTCCGCAGGTTCCCTCACCGGCGCACCCGTGGGAAAATACGGGTACCGCAGCCGCGGCGCCGCCGGGCTGTCCGACGTAGGGCAAAAAACCTGCGAAACCGGATGAAACTCCCGCAGGTAAAACAATCCGCCCGGTTCGAGGACCGAAGCCGCCACCGCGGCCCAGCGCGGGATGTCCGGCAACCATGGCAGCACGCCTGCGGTGGAAACGACTACCGGGAACCGTTCGCCATCCAATGCCGACGCGGCGTCGTAGACATTGGCGCAGACGAAGCGGGTCCGCAATCCGCAATCTTCCACCAAACGGCGTGCGAGGCCGATTGCTTTGGGCGAGAAATCCAGCCCCGTTGCCTCCGCGCCAAGACGCGTCCACGAAAGTGTGTCCAATCCGAAATGACATTGCAGGTGCAGCAATCGCCTGCCTGCGACCGGACCCGCCCCCTCGATGTCGAAATCGGGCAGCGTCGATTCCCCCGCGCGGAACCGCTCCACGCCGTAAAATCCGGACCCGAAGTGGTCCTCCGCCCATGCGTCCCACAACGCGCGGTTCAGCTCCATGTCTTCCGCGCTCACAACTCCGCCCCCGCCTCCTCCGGTTTGCGCGCGATCCAAAACCGGCAGTCGTCGGAAAACTCCGTCACATCGCCCGGCTCCTTCGCGATCTGCGAGCGAAGCGCGTCCGAATCGCACTTCCACCCGGTCGCCTTCAGGTCTTCGCGCACCTCGTTGCCCGTCGGCACATGGACAAACAAGCGCCCGAACTCCGTGTCCTCGTAGCGGTCGCCGAATTCGATCAGACTGCGGTCCTGCTTGCCCGCCGCCCAGCGCTTCGCCTCCTCCTTCCACACCCGCTTGTAGGCCGGGGTATGCTGGTCGTGTGTCGTGAATACAAAAACCCCACCGGGCCGCACAACGCGGCAGACCTCCCGCAAGGCCTTGCGCCGGTTCTCCCGCCCGGGAATCTGCATCAGCCCGTTGAACCCAAAAATCGCGCCGTCGAAGGTGCCGTCGTCGAACGAAAGATTACAGGCGTCCATCACTTGAAACGCCGCCTCGTATTCAAGGATCTTGCGCAGCCGCTGCGCCCGCTTGATCATGGCACGCGAGATGTCCACCCCGATCACCCGCGTGTAGCCCAACTCGCAGAGCCCGAGCGCGATCCGCCCCGTGCCCGTGCCCAGCTCCAGGAGGCAGTCCCCGCGGTCGAATACCTTTCGGAAGACCACCTCCTCCGAACGCCAAAGCCCGATCTCCGCCGCGGCGTGGGCATAGTGGTCCACCACACTTCCGTGCTCGAAATACTCCCGTGTAACCGACAAATCCATCCCGCCATGCTCGCACCCCGGACCGATGAGGCAAGCCGATCCTCGCCGCTTTAACCACAATGCCCCGGACACTTCACACCCCAACAAGGCGACCGGTTGCCCCGCGGGCGCGAGCCGTTTCACTCATTGAGCAGAATCCGCGGTCTCGCCCTCGTGGAAAAAGGGTATTGTTCCACGGCCGGAACGGCGCTCTTATGCCTAACTCTATCCACCGCACGGCCTATGCAAAGCCCGGCGGATTCCCCATTCAGTCAGTAAGTTTATGGACTCGGAGAAGCCGCAGGCGATTTCCTTTTCCCGTAAGGGCGCCTTTCCCAGCATGGACAAAAACTCCCTCCATAAGTGGGGGGACCTCTACTATTTGAGTTGTTCGGGCCACTACGCAACCGCACGCAACCCATACGGACCCTACGAATACCGGGGATTGGTCGGCACGGGCTGGCAACTGGAGAGCCCTTACGCGCACGGCGACTTTTTCTTGTGGAAGGACAATTGGGACCATGTCTGGTGCCGCGACCGCGACCGCCGCGTCGACCGCATCCGCGACTGCTTCATCGCACCGGTGCATTACCTGCCGGACGGTCGCATGGAGGACGATCTCTCCGCACTACCGAGCGACCAGCAGGGAGCTTACTGAGCGCGTGCGTCCGCAAGGGTGCGGCATGCCCGTCGTTTTCCCAAGTCTCCCCGACCGCCCCCTCGGGCAATCCAACGGGAGCTGCGGACGGAATATATTGGGCGGCTCGACCACCCCGCCCTCACCCGTAGCGCCGGTGCATGGCGGCAGTGGGGAAAAATCGGCCCGGACAGACAGTATGGTTGCCATCAATCTCGCGGTGCACGGCGAAATTTACCGGCTGCCCGGCGAGGACTTCATTGCGCAGGAAATCGACCAATTCGCGGAAGGCGGCCATCTGGCGCACAGAGGGTCGGCGCGTCTCGAAATTGCCCACCACGCAGATGCCGATACTCGTCATATTGACGGCGTGCGTGCGCACGTGGCCACCTTGGATTTGGCGCAGCCAGCGGTCACCGATCTCGATCTCGCCGTCACCGGAGTCGCGCCCGTTGCCGATGACAAAGTGGTAAGCAAGCCCGTTTTCCATGCGCCGCTCGCGGCGGTGGAAACGGTCGTAGCTCGCCGCGTTGCCGCGGTCGATTCCGCTGTGGTGACCCACGATGGTCTGCCACCGGCTCTTGTCCACGGAAATGCGGCGTGTCGCCTCGACGACGCCGCGGGCGAACTGCCGCTCGGCGGGACTGACGGATTTCTGCGGAATGCGCAGTTCCTGACCGGGCCGGATGAGATCGGAGGCAATGCCGTTGGCCGCCCGCACCTCGGCGACAGTCACGCCGTAGCGGCGCGCGATGACGCTGAGCGATTCGCCGCGCTGCACGGTGTGGACGATATGGGTCGCACCGGAAGACGGAATGGTCAGACGCTGCCCCACCAGGATGCGGTCGCCGCGCAGCCCGTTGGCCTCGCGCAACTCGGCCACGCTCACACCATGGCGGCGCGCGATGACCGAAAGCGTGTCCCCGGCGCGCACGACATACTCTCCCTCGTCCGCGGCACGAACGGCAAAACGGGGAAGAAAGAGACCGGCAAGCCCCAGCGCCCCCAAGCGGAGGAACCGTTCACGCGGCATACGCGGCATGGCCGCTCTGGTCGCCTTTTCGCCCATTAATGAAAAATCTTCCGACGCTACAGTCAGCTCTTACCGTGAGGAATTCACCGCAGAATGCAACCGTAAAGCCTCCCAATGGAAAGGTCGTACAAGAAAAATCCCCGCGCGCGGCGGGGAATGACGTTCCGGTCCGAAGCCGAAGCCACCGGTCAAGCCGCGCCCGCTCAGCGGCGGCGGCGGAACTTGTTCTGGAACTTCTCGACGCGGCCCGCCGCGTCGACGAAGCGCTTCTCCCCCGTGTAGGCGGGATGGCTGTCGCTCGTGACGTCACGGACGATGACAAAGTATTCCTGCCCGTCAATGGTCTCCTTCTTGTCCGACTTCATAGTCGAAACGGTGAGGAAATTGCGCCCCGTGGAGACGTCGCGGAAACAGACGGGATTGAGCTTGGGATGAATGTCGCTCTTCATGGTTACGATCCTTTCCGGTCTCAACCCTGACGCGCCTTGAAGCGCGGGTTCGTCTTGCAGATAACATACACGCGGCCCCGGCGGCGCACGACTTGGCAGTCGGGGTGACGGGTCTTCAACGACTTGATGGAAGAGGCGACTTTCATGGTGAAATCCTTTGTGGAAAAACGGTCACCAAACCGCGCCCCGCTTCCGCTGTCAATGGATTTTCCGCAAATTTTCCGCATTGCGCCCCGCCCCGCGCGCCGTTGCTTTGGCTCTCCTTATTTTCCATGAGCGCACCCTCCGGACACCGTCTCGTCTACCTGCTCGACACCGACGCGCGCAACCGCCTGTGCGTCGAAGTGCAGCTCACTCGGCTGCTCAACCGCAAGTCTTTCCGTCCCGCGCCGGTGAAACGGCTCATGGAGCTGATGCGCGACCAGTTCAGCGAATACCTCGTCCCCGAGGACCGGCGCCTACTCACCCGTCTCGCGCAAAACGAGTCGCACAATGGCGTCGCCCTCGCCGGCGCGGAGGGCCGCGAGCTGCTCGGAGCGATGGTGGACACGGGCCGTGCCTTTCTTGCCGCGGGGCGCGGCGGACGGCTGCGCTGGAGCGAGCCCGCCGCCGCGCAGCCCGCATGGGCTGAGGTCGATGGCGGGCGCTGGAAACCCGGCCTCGACTGCGGCGACGGTGCGGACGGCGTGTGGGCGACGGTCCCGCCCGTGCGCTTCGGTCCCGGGGAAAAGACCGACGTCGTGGCCGAACTCCGCGTGCCCGACTGGCCGGAGCCCCTCGCCGGAGAGTGGCTGCGCGCCGAACCGATGGACGGCGACGAGGCGGCCCGCTTTATCACCAAGCTTGTCAACCGCCATCCCGGCAGTCCGGTTCCCGCACCGCCCGGCATGGAGATGGAGGAAGAAACGGTCCGCCCTGTGCCCCGGCTGCGCATCCTCCGAAAAGACACGCTGCCCGCCGCCGGCGCGGACCGCCTCATTACCCTGCACGACCTCCTCCTCGCCCGCCTTGAGTTCCAATACGGGCCCCGCGCCGTGCCGTGGGACGACCCCCGCCCGGAGATCGCCTACCGCGAAGGCGCGAAGGCCCGCCGTGTCCGGCGCGACACGGCGTTTGAAGGTGCGGCCCTCGCGCGCCTCAATGCCCTCGGTTTCGAACCCAAACCGCCCGATCCCGCCGCCGGTCTCTTCGACTTCCACAAGGGAGACTTCATACTCGCCGACGACACACCGGGCGGATGGGAAACTCTCTTACGCAAGGCCTTTCCCGATCTGCGGAAGGAGGGCTGGGAAGTCGAAGACCCGCCCGATCTCACCCTCAAGACGGGCACCGGCGAATCCGGGTGGTACAGCGGCTTCAACCCCGCCGGTGCCCAATGGTTCACCTTCGAGGCGGGCCTGCGGCACGAGGGACGGCGCATCCCCGTCATACCGCTCATCCGCGATTTCCTTGTGCGCCACGCCGACGAGCCCGACGAGGTTCTGCGCGAGCGCTTCGCGCGCTCCACCTTCGCCCTGCAGGAGGCGGGCGGCGGCGCATGCGTCCTCGTCCCCGGCGGGAAGATCCGCGATATCTTCGAAAGCCTCTTCGAATTGCGCCACGGCATGGACCTGCGTGGCGGAGGTATTCGGGTGGGCGCGTGGCGAGCCTCCGAGCTGGCCCTCGACGGCATTGCCTATGAAGCGCCGGGCGAATGGGATGCCGCGCGGACGGCACGGCTGCGGGCATGGTTTGGACGCAATGACATACTCGAGCCGCCATCCGGCCTTCCCGACGATCTCTCCGCGCTCCGCGCCTACCAGCGGCGCGCCCTCGGGTGGATGGAGTTTCTCCGCGATACCGGCACAGGCGGCATCCTCGCTGACGACATGGGCCTCGGCAAAACCTTCCAGGTCCTCGCCCACCTGCGCCGACTCCAGCACGGGGGCCGCCTCGGCAAGCCTGCCCTCGTGGTCGCGCCCGTGAGCGTCATGGACAACTGGATACGCGAGGCGGGTATCCGCACGCCCGCCCTGCGCACCCGCCTCCACCACGGCGCCGGCCGCGGCACCATCGACCCGGAGGCAGCCGACCTCTTCGTGACAAGCTACGGCCACTTGCGGCAGGACACCGCCGTCCTCGCCGAAGTGGAATGGTCGGCCGTCATCCTCGACGAAGCGCAGGCAATCAAAAACACGGCCTCGCAGGCCTTCGCCGCCGCCACAACTCTGCGCGCGGAACACCGCCTCGCCCTCTCCGGCACCCCCGTGGAGAATCACCCCGGCGAGCTTTGGGCGCTGATGCACTTCGCCATTCCCGGCTTTCTCGGCACCGAAGAGCAGTTCCGCGAATTCTTTCCCCGCGGCGCCTCCGAAGAAGCCGCCGGGCGCGCCCGCGAAAACGCCGCATGGCTCGCGCACCGCATCGCCCCCTTTGTTCTACGCCGCCGCAAAGACGACGTCGCCTCCGAACTGCCGCCGAAGACCGAGGTCGAACACATCCTCCCCCTCTCCGACCTTCAGGCGCGCGCCTACGAGGCCCTCCGCGCCCAACTCAACCGCGACATCCGCACCCTTCTCGAACGCCGCGGCGTGGCGCAGTCGACCGTCTTCGTCCTCGACGCGCTCCTACGCCTGCGTCTGCTCTGCTGCGATCCCCGCCTGCGCGGCGAAGGCGAGGGAAAAGCCGCCGCCACGGACTCCGCCAAACTCGTACGCCTCCTCGAACTCCTCGCCGAACTCGTCGCCGAAGGGCGGCGCGTCCTCGTCTTTTCGCAGTTTACAAAAATGCTCGACCTCATCGAAGCGGAGATCGCCGCCCGCGGCTGGAGCTTCCTCCGCCTCACCGGCGAGACCCCGCCCGCCGAGCGGTCCGGTCTCGTCAACGCCTTCAACGAAGGCGACGCCCCCGTCATGCTCCTCAGCCTCAAAGCCGGCGGCACCGGACTCAACCTCACCGGCGCCGACACCGTCGTGCACTACGACCCGTGGTGGAACCCCGCCGTCGAGGCCCAGGCCACCGACCGCGTCCACCGCATCGGGCAGGACAAACCCGTCTTCGTCCACCGGCTGATCGCCGAAGGCACTGTGGAAGAGAAAATCCGCGCCCTGCACGCCCGCAAACAGGGGCTCGTCGACGCCATCATTGAAGGCCTCCCCGCCGACCGTGTCACCCTCGATGAAGAAACGATCGAGGCCTTTTTCGGCGACACTTCTCCGGAATCACAATCCCCCGCGCGCAACCGCCCCAACTAAAGCATTGTCAAAGACACCTCCCGGCGTTGCATTCACATACAGAATATCTTTTCACATCCGAACACGGCGGCCCCGAATCCGCCGCAACCGCACACCCCGCACCGATCCTCCATGCCCACACCCGCTGAAATCAAACGCACGCCCCTCCTTCCGGCGGGGATGATCGTCCCCTTCATTCTCGTCACCTCGCTCTTCGCCCTCTGGGGTTTCGCCAACGACGTGACGAATCCGATGGTCGCCGCTTTCCGCGACATCCTGCTCATAAGCCATTTCCAGAGTTCGCTCGTGCAGTTCGCCTTCTACGGAGGCTATTGCGTGATGGCCATCCCGGCGGCGCTCTTCATCAAGCGCTTCAGCTACAAGCAGGGCATCCTCATGGGCCTTACGCTCTACGCCGTCGGCTGCCTGCTATTCATCCCCGCCGGGCAGATGTCCGCGTTCTGGGCGTTTCTCACGGCCTACTTCATCATGACCTGCGGGCTCTCGTTTCTCGAAACGAGCGCCAACCCCTACGTTCTTTCCATGGGCGACGAGCTGACGGCCACACGCCGCCTCAACCTTGCCCAGGCCTTCAACCCGCTCGGCGCGCTCACGGGGATGTTCGTCGCCATGCAGGTGATCCTCGCCAACCTCGATCCGGCCGACGCCGACGAACGCGCCGTGCTGCAAGCGGCCGAACCGGAGACTTACGCGGAGATCCAGCGCAACGACTTGAGCATCATCACAAGCACCTACGCGGTGCTGGGCGTGGTCGTGGTCGTCGTCCTCGCCGCCTTCATTCTTTACCGGCTGCCGCGGACCGCCGGCGAGGACGACCGCAGGATCAACCTTGTCCCGACGCTGAAGCGCCTCTTCAAGAACAAGCGATACGTCGAGGGCGTCGTCGCACAGGCATTTTATGTCGGCGCGCAGATCATGTGCTGGACGTTTGTCATACACTACGGCGTCAACGAGCTGGGCATGGGCCGCGCCGAGGCGCAGGGCTACAATATCATCGCCATGATCCTCTTCGCCACGAGCCGCTTCATCTGCACGTTCCTCCTGCGCTTCGTCAGTCCGGGGCGCCTCCTCATGGCGCTGGCCATCGGCGGCGGACTCCTCGTGCTCGGCACAATCTTCATTCCGGGAATGGCGGGCATGTATTGTCTCATCGGGGTCTCCGCGTGCATGTCGCTCATGTTCCCGACAATCTACGGCATCGCCCTCGACAACCTCGGCGACGACGCCAAACTCGGCTCCGCCGGTCTCATCATGGCCATCGGCGGCGGCAGCATCATGCCTCCCCTTCAGGGTGCCATCATGGACATGGATTCCTTCCTCGGGCTCTCCAGCACGCGCGGATCCTTCTTACTGCCCTTCATCTGCTTCGTCGTCATCGCCGTCTACGGCTGGCGCACCTTCCGCATCCACCACGCCCCGTCCGAGGATCTTGTTCCCGAAGTGCTGGAGGATTGACGCACCGGGCGGGAGCCAAACTCCCCGGCAAAGCATGCATAGCCGCGCCGCTTCGCATGCCCAAACGGGTTTCCGGGTTGGCCGACGCGCCCTTCAGTTAAAGCCGAAAAGCAGCTGGAGCACGCGGCTGCCTCCGCGCCCGAGCGCAGCCGCGCCACCCGCCCCCATGGATATGATGTGGCGGCAGCGGTAATGGTCGAGCTGGCCGGGATCGACAGCGATGATCTCAATGACCCCCTCCGTAGACGCGAGTCCGGGATCGTCCATGGACAAGGGAATGAAGCGCAACGGCAGCCCCCAGCCAGACAGCATGACTTCCCATCCGCCGACACCCTCCTCCGGCACCGGGCTCCAGAGCAGGCGCGGATAGCGGCGCACAAAGTCGGGAATGCGATCCGTTGTCACCCGCACGACTGCACCGACGGGAATGGAGGCGAGATAGGCGTCGACGCTGGAGACCTCCCCGGTCCGCATGCGGGTGAAAAAGTCGAGCGGGTCGAAGCCAACCATGTTGAAGCCGCTCCAGACGCCGTGGTGGTTGGCCGAACCGAACTCCTGCCGGTCGTACCACGCCTGAAAACCGTCTGTCAGGCGCAGGCCGACCTCGAGGTGCAGGTGGGCGCGGTGCCGCGGTATAGTGTACCCCCCGGCGCTGCGCCCCATGATGCCGAGTGTCTGACCGCCTTCCACACGCGCACCCTCTTCAATTCCCTCGGCGATGGAAGCGAGATGGGCGTAAAGCGTGTGGACGGCTGGCCGCACGCCGTCGTGCACGACCACGATGTAGCGCCCATAGCCGCTGTTGCCCGCCGCCCGGTTGATGTAGGCCACCCTGCCGTCCATGACAGCGAAAACCGGATCGGTCGCCTCGCCCCGTCGGCGCGGCAATACGGGCGCGATGTCGAGCCCCTCGTGAAAACGGTTGCCGTTGTTGCGCACGCAGCCGAAGAGCGCGCTCTCCGGATTGCCTGAGGCCGTTGCCTGCACCCAGTTCTCGTAAGGCTCGCCCTCCTCGAAGCCGTCACCCGGCGTCGGCCAATGCAGGGGCTGCGCCGCCGCCCATGGCGCAAGCACAGCTGCCGCAGCGAGGAGAAGAGGGGACCGCCCATAGCCGCTGCCGGAACCGCCGTTCCGCACGGCGACGCAGGGAAGCATCCTCCGCAAGGGCGAAAAACAGACTACACAAATCCGGCTATCCATGGCGTAAGACAGGAGAAAACGGTTGTAACAAGGCGGGGCGGGGGCGAGTCTTTTCTTGTGTGCGGCGGAAAGGGCTTGTCCCTCAGTCCGCACGCGGTTCGCCTTTCCCCTTCCCCGTAGAACCACAACAACAGAAGAATATGCCATCCAACGATCCCTTTCTCCAGGAGAAATACCTTTCTCTGCACGATTCCCCGAAGCAGGCGAAATTCCGCCGTATCCGGCCATGGCCGGTGGGCTGCGTCTTTATCCAGCACCCGGAGATGTCCATGGACGACATCCGCGCCCACTTCCGGCTCATGAAGCAACTGGGCTTCACCGCGCTCAAGCAGTGCCAGGTGTGCCGCGGCACCGACCAAGCCATTGTCATGCACATGGCCCTCGACGAAGGCATCATCCCGTGGTGGTACGGCGAAGGCGGATGGGAAGATCCCACGCCGGAGAAACTCCGCGAACTGGGACTGCCCGAAGACATGCCCGTCGAAGAGCTGCGCCACAACGAGGTCTGGCTCAAGCGGCAGGACGCCGTCATGCACGAGCGCATCGACCGTGAGGCACGCGGCGACGCCGGCGCGGCACTCGCCAAAAAGGGCGCGTCCGACGCCGACCGCAAGCGCTCCGCCGACTGGGTGCCGTCCGTCCAGCCCGACTTCGACCGCAACCTCTCCGAAGAGCAGGCGGCCATGTTCCTCGACTGGCTGAAACGCCAGTACAAGACCATCGAGGCCCTCAACGAAGCATGGAACGTCCATCACTGCATGGTTCCGGGTCCGCTCAATCTGCCCGAAATGGGCGGCGACGAGACCGGCTGGCAGAGTTGGGACCACCTCGCCGGTGAACTGCGCGACGTTGTCAACGGCGGATTCCGCGAATACCGGCGCACCCGCGACGTCCTCCGCTTCAAGGCCGACAACTACATCAACTGGTTGCGCGACCGCCTCCAGCCCGTCATGGAGGCCGACCCGAACATTCCCGTGCGCTCCGGCGGGGAAATGGGCCTGTTTCTCCCGTTTGCGGCGCGCGGAACCGACATGGAGGGCATCGCCGACCTCATGCGCGATGCCGGTTCCTTCTACCCCAGTTTCCACCCCGCATGGCACTTCGAGGAGGTCGATTTCGAAGCCACCCGGCCCATGTATATGCAGGCCTCCATTACCGCCGACTGGTTCAAGGGCGGCTGGAATGCCACATGGGAGTCCACCGGCGGGCCGCAGCAGATGACCGGGCACAAGGCACCGTTCGTCCCTGAAGTGCGCGAGCAAAAACCGGGCATCACCATCGACGGCGCGGCCATGACCCAGCTCATGCTTTCGTGGATCGCGGCCGGCTACCGCGGCTTCGGGCTCTGGTGCTGGAGTATCCGCACCGCCGGCTGGGAAGGCGGCGAGTTCGCCCTCCTCGACCGCAACAACGAACCCACCGACCGCGCCGTCGAGGCCGGAAAGATCGGCCGGGCCTGCCGCCGCTTCGCCGACGAGCTGTGGTCCGCGCGCAAAGAACCCTATGTCGGCATCTTTCAGGACTGGGACATGGAGGCCGTCTGGGCCGCCACCTCAGTAGGCGGACGCGACTTCTTCAAGAAGGAGCCGATCCGCGCCCGCATCGGCGCCGCCCGCGCGCTCATCAACCACAACATTCCGTGGGAGCACGTCACAGGCACAGACCTGCGCGAGGGCCTCGCCCCGCGCTACAAGGCGATTTATCTGCCCGCCTGCCTTGCCCTCGACGACCGCCTCCTCGAAATCCTCCGCGATTACGCCGAAGGCGGCGGGCGCGTCGTCCTCGACGCCCCCGGAGGCTGGTACGACTACTACGGCCGCGTCCTGCGCAGCCACGCCGCCTCCCCCTTCGAGCGCCTCTTCGGCTGCAACCTGCGTGACTTCCAGTTCTCCCGGCACACCACCCGCAAGTGGATCATCAAAGAGAGCGGCGAAATGGTCCACGGCACTACCCTTGACCTGAAACCCACCTCTGCCGAAGTCCGCGAGTCCTTCACGCATGGACCGCCCGCCGTCACCGCCAACCGCGTCGGCACGGGGGAAGCCCTCATCCTCGCCTACGAGGCCTCGCGCATGTGCACCGCACCCGGCAACGACACCGCCGAGTCGTGGATCGCGCGCCACACTCTCGGCGACACGCCCCTGCCCTACACCTGCGACACCATCGCCTACCGCCTCGCCGCACCCGCCGCCGACCACTACTTCCTCCTCAACGAAGGCGAAGAACGCACCGCCCGCCTCGAAACTCCGGCCTACCGCTACAGCGCATGGGAAGACCCCGTCACCGAAGATTCACTGCCCATAGGCGAGCCCGTTACCATTCCCGCCTACTCAGGCCGCTGGGTGCGCTGCGTGAAGGGCGAATAGTCCGAGGTGACACAGGGGCGGCGGTCGGTAAACTTTACACCGTCGGCAGAGTTGTCTTAGCATACGGATTCTTCGTAGTAGACTGAAGCAACCATGCCGACACCGCAAACCGCTAAAACCGCCGCTCAACGACTCGATGCCACAGTCAACGCGCTGGACAGTCGTATACGCGGGATCCGGCGGTTTCTGCATGCCCACCCCGAACCATCCGGCGAGGAATTCCAGACGACCGCCTACCTTGCCGACCTCGCACAGGACGCGGGGCTCGACTTCCGCATACCGCGCGCAGGCCGAGGCCTCATTATTGACGCGGGTGCACGCGACGCGCCCCGGCGCTTTGCCCTCCGCGCCGACATCGACGCCCTGCGCCTCCACGACGAGAAGTCGGTCGACTACCGCTCCCGAGCCACCAACCGGATGCACGCCTGCGGCCACGACGCCCACACCGCGATGGCGGCGGGCGCCGTCCTCGCCCTCGCCGAATGCGCCGACGCCATGCCCGCGGACTTTGCCTGGCGCGCGGTCTTCCAGCCGGAGGAAGAAACCGCGACAGGTGCCCTCGCCATGATTGAAGACGGTGCCATCGAAGGGATCGACGCAATCATCGCGCTGCATGTCGATCCGGTGCTCTCCGTCGGCGAAATCGGTTACCGCCACGGTGCCCTCACCGCAACCTGCGAAGAGTTTCACATCACCATCGAGGGCCGGGGCGGCCACGGCGCGCGCCCGCACACGACCGACGATCCGGTGCCCGCCGCGGCCCTCGCCGTGCAGATGATCTACACGCTGGTTCCCCGCTCGGTCGACGCCCACGCGCCCACCGTCGTTTCCATCGGAATGATCGAAGGCGGCGTGAATCCAAATGTCATCCCCAACGAAGTGATCCTCCGCGGCACGATCCGGACCATCGAGCCCGGCGGCGAAGACACCGTGCGCACGCGTATTCAGGAAGTGCTGGAGGGCATCGAGCGCGCCGCCAAGGTCAAGTGCCGCCTCGACACGCCCTACCGCATCGGCGGCGTGCGCAACGATATGGCCGTGACCAACCGATGCCTCAAAGCCGCGCGCGATCTTGTCACCGGCGACAACCTCGTTCCGGTTCCCCGGCCAAGTATGGGCGGAGAGGATTTCGCCCACTACCTCGACCATGCTCCCGGCTGCATGCTCCGCCTCGGCGTGGGCTTCCCGGGACAACCCGTGCGGCACCTCCACAGCAACACCTTCGATATCCACGAGGACGCCCTCGCCATTGGCGCAAAGGTTCTCGCGCGCTCTCTTCTCGAGTTGCACGCGGGGCCGCTCGACGAAAAACACGGGGGCTGACGGCGGGCGCAGGGCTCACTCTACCCTTCCCCAACTTCCCACGTTCCGGTTCCGTAGTGATAAATCCACCGCCCGCCGCCGGACTCGGCTGTGCCCGGCTCGTGGTAGATCCATCCTTCGGTGCTTGCCTGGTAGTAGAAGTTGTGCGGCGAATTCCGGAAAGTGTAGAGCCAGCCAAGCGATTCGTCGTAAAGCCACACACCCTCCGCGCCGGCTTTCTCCGCCCAGAGGTGGCCGTGGTCGGGGTGGTAAAGCCAAGGCACGTGCTCGCCGTGGAACCAGCCGCTGCCAAAGCCTCCGAGCCAATACCAGTGACCGGCGTCGGCTTGCGCGGAAGGAAAAAGCCGGAAAACGTTGGTTAGCCCGTAGTAGCCTGTCCGCCGTCCGGAACGCCGGGGATTGTCGCGGAATGCCGCCCACGAAGCCAGCTGCGGTTGCGCCCCGTCGAGGTCAAAGGCGTAGAGGCTGAAGTCGTGCATTCCGACATACAGGTTCCCGTCCGGAGAGACGAGCGGCGAAGAATCATTGAATCCCGGCGCGGGATAGGCCCAGAGGTAATCTCCGTCCGGACCGATGGCGAGGACGTGGGATAACTCGTCACCCGCGTATGCGCCGATATAAAGATTGCCGTCCGCATCATAGGCCGGGGAGGCATAAAAAACATCACCTGTGAAGATCTGCCGCTCCAGCACGCCGTCCGCGTCAAAGACGAAGAGATAGCCCTCCCGCGAACCGACGGCCACAGTACCGTCCGGAGACACGGCGGGCGAGGAATCGATCGGCTCAAAGGCCTCGAACGACCAAAGCTCAACCCCGTCTTTGCTGAGGGCATGAAAGCGGTGGTTCCGGCTGCCGAAGTAGACGGTCCCGTCCGGGCCCACGGCAGCGGAGCTGAGGATGTCGCTTTCGCGTCCGGGCACCGCCTCCACCTCGAAGGTCCAGACGCCGTCGCCGTCCTCCACCCGGACGGCATGGAAGACACCCGCTGAGTCGCCGACATAGACGATCCCGTCAGCCACGGCAGGTGAGGCGTCAATGGCGTCCTCGGCGATATACACCCACAGGAGTTCGCCCGAAGGAGTGAAGGAATGGAGAATACCGTCGCCCCCGCCAATGATGATCTCGCCCGTCGCCGCCACGGCGGGCGAACCCATGATGTAGTTTCCGGTCTGGTACGTCCAGACAGGTTCGCCCGATGCCTTGTCCAGAGCGTAGACCTTTCCGTCCCACGAGCCGAAGACCACCAATCCTTCCGGAGTGACAAGGGGCGTAGCGTCGATCCAGTCCAGCGCACCGTCAAAGGTCCATACAACCGACGGAACGCCACCGGCGGGATCCACGCAAAGGAGCAGACCCTCTTCCGTGCCGAAGTAGACCCTGCCGTCACCGCAGGTCGCGGGACTCGAAAAGACGGCGCCGCCGACGGGCAACACCCACTCAAGCGGACCGACCGCCACGTCCGCGCGCAACGGGTGGCAAACGAGAAAGAGGAGAAGGAAAATCCGGATATTCATAGGCGGCGAGGGTCTTCGATGGAAAGACGGCTTCGGATTGGAGTGGAGGCGGACATATCACATCTTCTCCTCCCCGGAATACGACGAAAATCCGTCCGCGGAGGCGGCCACAGACAATTTCAAAGAAAATTCACTCCCCGCGGAAGACGAGTCCGCAAGTTCAAGGTCGCCCTCCATTTGACGCGCGAGCTGCCGGCTTATCGCCAGCCCGAGTCCTGTCCCCCCGGCCTTTGTCGACGCCGTAGCCTCAAACAGTCGCTCACGCACGGCGGCGGGAATGCCCGGGCCGTTGTCGCGCACCGAAAACACAAACCCGCCGTCATCCCGACGCACGGAGAGATCAACCTCCGCACCCGGTCCCGCGGCTTCAAAAGCGTTCTCAATAAGATTTACGAGGATTAACAGAATGAGGTTGGCCTCGCGCGCGGGAATCCCTGCCCCGCCGTGGCCGGCAGGATCCATGCGCAGCGCCTCCCCCCTCGCACCTGCCGCTACTTTAGCGCGGGCCTCCTCAAGAATTTCCTCCACTGTGAACGAGAGCCCGTTTCCGCCCCGGCCCTCCCCGCGCAGCATATGCGTCGTGTTGTCGAGGATCGCGCGCACGCGGCGCACCGCCTCACGGGCATCGGCAGCACCGGGAACGTTCTCAAGGTAACGCTCGATACCCGCCACCGGATTCTTTAGCCCGTGGACGAGATTGGCGCTGAGTGCGCCGAGTGCGGACGCCTTGGCGGCAAGGAGCAACTCCGCGTTGGCCCGCTCCAGTTCGCGGTGCCGCCGGACGATCTCCCGCCGGGCGGAGCCAAGGCGCCGGTATCCCGTGAACACCAGTCCGCCGCCAACCGCCGCGAACGCAAGAATGACGAGGACCGCCTGCAGAACCAGATGCCGGTCCAGTTCGGCGAACTCCCGCTCCACTGCCGTGCCGTCCATCCAATAGACGGCACGCGCCGCGCCGCCGCCGTCGCCGGGCAGACGCACGTGAATCTCCACCAGAGGGCGTACTTCGTCGGCACCCGCGTCCACAAAGAGCGCATCGAAATGAAAGCGCGGATGCCACACGGCACGGGATTCGCCGTATGAATCCGATGGATACGGCGAACGTGGCAGCAGTGTGTCCGGCACGAGCGCCAGCGTTTCCCCGGCTTCGTCGAACACCGCCAAACCGATTATGCCGTTCAGTTCACTCGCTCCGAGCGCGAAGTCGACGGCCTCGTCGAATGGAGAGACGCCGAA
The DNA here is from genome assembly GCA_020831525.1 of Opitutales bacterium. Classification (GTDB taxonomy): domain Bacteria; phylum Verrucomicrobiota; class Verrucomicrobiia; order Opitutales; family Oceanipulchritudinaceae; genus SLLG01. Next base: position 19,597 of record JAFIGH010000037.1, on the reverse strand, counting down.
CCCCGCCCGGTCGAACTCCATACGGGCGACCGCCTCGATAAGCGCCGCGTCGCGGGAAAGGATCTGCATGCGGGTCTGTCCTCTCTGTATCCAGAAAAGAAGCACAACCACCACCAGCGCGGCGACAACGAGAGACGCGCCGGGAACGAGAAACGATGTCTCGAGTTTCTTTCCCCTGCTGTTGCTGTGTTTCAAACTCGCCATGCCATGGAATTGTTAAAAGTAAAAATCCGCGCTCAGCTCATATTGATTTACGGTATAGGACTCAAACACAGCGTTCGATAGAAATCGCGTCCGCTGTGCGCTTCCGGCGATACGCCAGCGGCCAAGGGACCGCTCAAGAGACATCGTGCCGCTGCGCCTGCTCTGCGTCACCGTCTCGACGGACACAGGCGATACCAGCCGAGTCGAAAACGGGCTGTCTTCGTAGAGCCCGTGCACTGTCGCCCGCCAGTTGCCCCGGCGCGCGGTGATGCGCCCGTCCACTCCCCGCGAAGACCGCGCATAGTACCCGCGCATCGTGTCATTGCGGTCTTCGATATAGGCGCGCACAGTAGCCCGCAATGGAAGTCGGCTGCCCGCGCGCACCTCAAGCTCCGCCTCGCCCCGCCACGTTTCCAGCCGCAGACGCGAGTCCGCCACCGGAAATCCGTTGGCAAGGCGCAGGCTCCTCCGCTCATAGCGCGACGCCGTCCGCTCCCCGGCGAGGTGAAGGAGCACTCCGGACGCAAGACTGTGGCTCAACCGCACGCGCGCCGTGGCGGAGGCGTAATCGTCCGCCGACTCGCCGAAAAACGCCCGGTCTCCCCGCAGCGACCACTCCAGGGCGGTACGGGACAATGGATAATGCCTCACCCATGCGCGCGCAAACGGCAGCGTCTGCGTGACAAATCCCGCGTCCGGCACCTGCGGCACCGGGGCAACCGCCGCGTCAAAGGCCTGTTTGGCGTGTATTGCCCCCGCCTCCGCACCGAGGTCTACGAGGGGTGCTTCCGTCTCCATCCGGACGAGGACGAGGGCAAGCCTTTCGTCGTCGAGCGCGATCTCGCCAAGAAAACGCCGGTTCTCGCCGGAGACCATCAGGGTGACCGAACTCGTTTCCATAAACGCCATGACGGTCGCGTCCATGCGCCACGTCATATAGGGCATTGCAAGCGCATCTCCGGATAGCAAGGCATTGGTGGTGTATCCGAACCGGAGCCCCGCCCCCGCCGCCGTTTGCCAAACGCGGTCGGGAAGTTCCGCCGCGGCGGGCGGTGCCTCCGCCAGCGGATCGCGCAAGAGTTCATCCAACTCGGCAAACAACGCCGCCTCCTCGTCCGGCGCGCCGGGCGCTGCCACGACGAACACCGCCCCGGACAGCAGCGTAAAGGCACAAATGTTCGTGAAGGTCGCGGTTCTCAGCCAAAACATGCTTTTCCGCTATCCGTAGGGTGCACGAGGCCCTGCCGCAATCCGGCAATTCCACCGCAAACAAAGCGGGTGGCCCGAAAATGGGGCCACCCGCATCATAGATTCGACAGAAACAAGGATCAAAGTCTCCACGTCCGCCGGATCAGCCTCCGGGCCGGCGTTCGCCGCCGGGTGCACGGTTGATGCGCTCCTGGCGCCGGATCTCACGGCGCTCTTCCATCAGCTTGCGCTGCTCGGCGCGGAAATCCTCGATGAGCTGTTGACGCTCTTCCACGCTTTCCGCGTGACGCATTTCCTCGCGCAGGAGAGCGCGGTCCTGACGCATTGCCTGCGCGCGGTCGCGGAAGGCGTTGCGGCGCTCCGCAAGCTCGGGATCCACTTCAGCCGGGGGTCCGCGGCGAACCGGGCGGTTCTCCGCAAACCACGCGTCAATGCGCGCCTGCAAAGCATCCGCCTTTTCAATTTCCTCCGCATTTTCCCGCCGCCACACGGCGAGGGCTTCGGCGATTTCCTCGCGCGTGGCGTCTTCGCCCAACTCGCGCAGGACGGCGGAGCGCGACTGCGCCAACTCCGCACGCAGGGAGGCCAGTTCACGGCGGGCCGCGAGGACCTCACCGGGCACAGCCGGAACATCCGGACGGCCCGGACGGTATTCCCGCACGGCGTCGCGGAGGTCCGAGGACAAGTCCTGAATCTCGGCAATCAGCCCCGCGTTGTCCGCGCGGAACTGCGCCAGCGCGGCGCGGCGTTCTGCCTCCGAGGCGTCCTCAAGCGATGCGACGAGGTCGCGGCGGGCCTCGGCGAGTTCCGCCTGAAGGTTGGCGAGGTCGGCACGCAATATTGCCACGTTTTCGTCCTGCCCCGGACGGAGTCCTTGCGCAAAGGCAGAAGTGCCCGACAAGACGGCAATGCCGAGGAGGATTGAGAGTAATTTTCGTATGTTCATTGTAGGTTCCTTGGTTGAGAGTTTTTGCGATTCTGACCGAACTCATCAATGCAGCGCCCGTGCCAACCCGCTCACCCAACCCATAGGTCATTGGCCTACAATAAAATACAAATTTCACAACAGAACTACGCAGACCGCCATCCGGAAGAACGGGGCCGATTTCCCACCGTCTGTGCCGCGCTTTGGGGAATTCGCCCCGCCCGTCCGGGAAGACCCGCGCTCACTCCGCTTCGCGCCGCAGAAAGGCCGCCACCGCTTCATTCGGTGGATTATTCCGCAGATCCGTCGGACTGCCGAGAGCCGTCGAACGTTTTTGCTCCGCGTCGAGGAAGAGCGCCCGGTCCGCGAGCGCAAAAAGGCTTTCCAACTCGTGCGTCACAAGCACCACGGTTGTGCCGAGGCTTTCGCGCAGTTGGAGGATGGTCCTGTCGAGCCGCCGGGAAGTCACCGGATCGAGCCCGGCCGACGGTTCGTCGAAGAAAAGGATGTCGGGATCCAGCGCGATGGCACGGGCAAGGGCGGCACGCTTGCGCATGCCGCCGCTGATCTGCGCGGGATAGAAGGCTTCGAAACCGGCCAAACCAACCAGTGCCAGCTTGAAGGCAACGATCTGCCGGATCCGCGCCGCTTTTAGGCGGGTGTAGGTCTCCAGCGGAAGCGCAACGTTTTCCGCGAGGGTCATCGAACTCCACAGCGCCCCCTGCTGATAGAGTACTCCAAAGCGCCGCTGGATGCGCCGCCGGTCGCTCTCCGATGCCTTCACAAAATCCTCCCCGCCGAAGAAGATCGATCCCGCTGCCGGATCACGCAGCCCGATGAGGTGCTTGAGCAGGGTGCTCTTGCCGCATCCGCTCCCGCCCATGATGGCGAAGATTTCGCCGCGGCGGATATCGAATTCGAGGCCGTCGAGGACAAGAAAATCATCGTAGGCGAGCCGCAGCCCGCTCACGCGAACCGCCGACTCCCGCTCTGTGTCACTCGACTGCGTGGTATCTCTCATCAGATTCCCAGCGTGGCCGCCGCCCAGTCGATGATTGCGTTGCAAATAATGATGAGCGTGATCCCGAGAACGACCGCCCGGGTCGCCGCGATCCCCACCGCGCCCGCGCCCGACCCGCATTGCAGGCCGCGCAGGCAGCCCGAGAGCGCGACGACAATCCCGAAGACATAACCTTTGAAGACCCCGAGCCAGAAGTCCTTTACCCCGACCACGCGCACCATTTCTTCGAAGAAAATCGGAGCCGGAACACCAATCATGAAATCCGACACAAGGTACCCGCCGAAGATTCCGACCACGTTGGCATAGACCGTGAGGAGCGGCATGGCTATAGACAGCGCGATGACGCGCGGAAGGACGAGGAAACCGAACGGCCGGATCCCGAAAGTCTCGAGGGCGTCGATCTCCTCGTTGACCCGCATGCTCCCGATCTCGGCGGCAAATCCCGCGCCCGTCCGGCCCGCCATGATCACGCCGGTCATGACCGCCCCCATTTCGCGTAGCATCCCGTAACCCACAAGGTAAGCGACGGCGAATTCCGCCGCAAACTGCCGCAACACCACCGCTCCCAGAAACGCGATGATCAACCCCACAAGCAGGCTGATCAGCGACACAATCGGCAGCGCCGCCACCGTCACGCCGACAAAGATATCGGTCAGATCGCGCATCCGCATGGCACTACGGCCCGTCAGCAACTCGCCTGTCGCGGCGATCCCCCGGCCGAAGAAACGCAGAAGATCCGCCGCAGAGCGAAAACCTTCCATGATCGCATGACCGAACCGCCCGACGATCCCGGACGGACCGCTTCGCTTTCCGTCGTCGCGCGCGGGCACAGACCGCGCAATACCGAGCAACCGCGTCACGTCGCCGGGTAGTCCGTCCTCCGTCAGCTTGATGCCGGCGCGCTCACCCGCCGCCGCTAACTCAAAAAGAAAAGCCGGCAGCACGGAGTCGTAACGCTCCACCCCCCCGCTGTCGACGCACGCCTGTTCCGCGCCGGCCGCCCGCAGCGCGGCGAGCACCCGGTCCACCGGTGGCAGCACCGCCCCGAGCGTCCAGGCACCGGAAAGAGCCACGCGGTGCCCGCCCTCGCCGGACGCCTCTACGGAAAAGCTGGCCTGTTCGCCCGTCGGCATGGCAACAGAGGAAAGGGAACTTGCGTGACAAGGAAAGCCCATTCTACTCATCAAACCATGGATTCCCGCCGCCCAACAGCTGTAATCTTCGACCTCGACGGCACGCTCGTCGACCATTTCACGGTCATCTACCGCTGCTATTGCCACGCTTTGGCGCAGCTCGGGCTGCCTCCGGTGACCTTCGAAAAAGTGAAGTCCAGCGTCGGCGGGTCCATTCCCGTCACCTTCGGCAAACTCATCCCGCAGGCGCATGTCGACGAGGCTGTACGCATCTTCCGCGAACACCTCGACGAGATCTGGGACGCGGAAATCAAGGTCTTTCCCGGGGTCGTCCCCTTCGTGCGGCGACTTCACGCCGAGGCGGTCCCCGCCGCCGTCCTCACGAACAAAGAGGGCGACCGCTCGCGCGCCGTCCTCGAAAATGTAGGCCTCGCCACGTATTTCGACTTTGTCCTCGGCGTGCTCGACACACCATGGCGCAAACCCGACCCGGAGTTCTCACGCGCCGCCCTCGAACACCTCGGCACCGCGCCGGAGCAAACCTGCCTCATCGGCGACAGCCCCTACGACATCGCCGCCGCGGACGCTGTCGGGATGATCTCGTTCGGCGTCGCCACGGGCTCGCATTCACTCGACGAACTGCGCGCCACCCCTGCCCGCGCCACCTATCCCGACATGGCCTCTCTTGCCGCCGACGTCTTCGGCTACGACCTGCCCGCCGACCCCGGCATCCTCATCCGCAACGGCAAACCCGCCGCCTGAGGGCGCAACAGCTCGTAAAGCGGGCAGTTGGCATATCAACGACTTTGACGACCGACAGCACGGCGTCAGTCGCGCCCCCATTCTCCCGCACCACCGGAGCGATGGAATACAATGGCAACCAACCGACTTCAGCATCATCACTCCAAACTGCCACATGAAATCTACAGCCGGTCGGATGAGTAAATTTGAATGCCGGACATGAGCTTGAAAGGACGGAGTGATAGATACCGAACTTCCGGATCTGCCTTTCTTGCACCCGAATGAAGCGCCTATTCGGAAAACATTTCTATTTGATCGGTGGTGATAAACAAATGCCTGGCATTTGGACTGAATCACAATTACCGCACCGGCGGAGGATTCCGCCGCATTCACCACACCCTTCCCCAGTAGACCTTGAGGTAGCGGCTCTCGGGGCAGTTGGAAAAGACCGGGTGGTCGCCGCCCGGACCGGTGAGGTCGAGGTATTGGAGGCGCCGCCCGGCGCGGTGCACTCCACGTGTGACGGCGCGTTCGAAGTCGCCCGGCGCGAGCAGTCCAGAGCAGGAGCAAGTGACGAAGAGGCCCCCCGGCTTAACGAGTGACACCCCGAGGCTGTTGAGGTCCTCGTATTTCCGCGTGCCCTCCCGGTCGGTGTCGCGGGAGAGGATGAGTTTGGGCGGATCGAGGACGACGACATCCCATGTCTCGCCGTTGCGTTGCATCTGCCGCGCGTAGGCAAACGCATCGGCGTGCACGAACTTCACCCGGGCCTGGTTCAGGTTGGCGTTGCGCTTGGCTTGGGCGACCGCCTTTTCGTCGAGATCGACCGCCGTCACCTCCTCTGCATTACCCTGAACCTTGGCGGCGAGCGAGAATCCGCCCGTGTAACAACAAAGGTCGAGAACCCGTTTGCCCGCTGTCCAGCGCGCGAGCCGCGCCCGGTTTTCCCGCTGATCGCAGAAAAAACCCGTCTTGTGTCCGCGCTCAAAGTCGACTTCGTAGCGGATGCCGTTTTCCACGATCTTGATCTTTTCCGCGCCGCCTTCGGACGGGACTTCACGGATATCGATTCCTTCCATCGCCGCGATTTCCGGATCCAGATGGATGCGGTGCCGCGAGGTGCCGAGGAATCGGTGGACTTGCGCGAGAATGGCGGGAAGCCGCTGCCAAATCCCAAGCGAATGCACCTCGACGGACAAAAGGTCCGCGTAGCGGTCGACGACCAGTCCGCTCAGGCCGTCGCCGTCGGAGTGGATAATGCGGTAGGCATTCGTGGCTTTGAGATCGCCGCCGAGACCGCACCATGCGCTGCGCAGATCAAGGGCTCGCTCCACCGCCTCCGCGAAGTACGCCTCACCGCGCGAATCGGGCCCGTGCCTCAGAATACGCAGGCCGATCCGCGCGCGGCGCGAATGGTTGAGCAGCCCCTCACCGAAGGGATTTCCCTCCGGGTCATAGACACGCACCCAGTCGCCGGGCTTCGCGTCGGGCGACACCGCCCCCACCATGGACTTGAAGATGAGCGGATTGAAGCGGAAGTATTTGATCTGAGCCCACGGTGAGGTCCACGCGTCGCTGCCCGGCGGCAGTTCGGGCGGCGGCGCTGCGCCCGCGCCGGACTGCTTCTTGCGGGGTCGCCTGCGTTGCGGTTTATCCATGGCGGCAGGGAACTCAGCCGCACCCCTCACGGCAAGCCTTGCGGCGCGTCACGGCTCCGGAGTCTCCCCGAGAATCTCCGCGAGGCGTTGGCGGGCCCGCGCGATATCGTCCGCATCGGCCGCGAAACGCTCGTCCTCCAGCCATTGGGATGTCTGCTCATGCGCACCGCGAAGGCGTTCCACGATCTCTTCATGAGACGGGTACTGATTCTCCGACAAGAGATTCCTCGAATGGTGGAAATTCTGATTCGGAAAGAGATCGAAAAAGTAGGTTCGCTCGTCGGGTCCAACCGAATCCGAGAGCAGGTAGGACTCCACAATCTCCCGCTGCACGGGATCGCGGAGGTCCGACCGCGCGAAATACCCGGCGCGGGTGTAGGGCTGATCGCGCATACTCTCCATGTCGTCGAGGATCTGCGGTAGGGTCTCCTCCGGCGCGGCGATGACAAGACGGTCCAGCGCGAGATTGCTCGGACGGCGGATATTGCCCGGACGTGACCGGTCGGTATCGCGTGCGAGCTGCGACGTCACCTCCGTCGCGGTCGCGTAGACCAGCGCGTCGTAAGCCTCGGCGAAGCCGTCTGTCGGGGCTTCGCGCCATGCGTTTCGTTGCGTCATCTCCATAGCGCGCTCCCGCACCTTAGCAATCCGCTCAACCGGAGGGAGATCACTTCCCCATGCGAAGTTGCGCAAATGGATCGCATATTCATCCGCCGATTCCGTCGCCTCAAACCCAGTTTCCGCCATTTGTGTCGCTGCCGCCGGGTCCAGCGTACCGAGTTCATCGAGCAGAAAAACCCGGAGCGACGGAGCTGTTTCGAGACGCCCCCCGCGGCCCACGCTGAACGGCAACCGCGTCCGCTCGTCGCGACCCGTTTCCAAAAATGCGGTGACCGCAGCCACCGCCTCCCCGCGCGGGGCCGCCGCCAACGCCGCACGCAGGTCCCGCAATATCCCGGCGGCATACGCCTGCGAAGGACTCTCCGCCAGCGCGTCGGCGGCAGCGAGGACGGCCTCACCCACCTCCGTCTGCAAGGCATCCGGCAAATCCGCATCCGCGTCCTCGGGGCCGGGAGTCGGTGACGCCTCCTCCACCGGCGGTTCCTCAGTTGTCTCCGGCGATCCGTCGTCCAAAACCGGCGGCAGCGTCTCCTCAACGGGCGGCGGGGGCTCCACCGGCCGTGCATCGTCCGAGCAAAAACGCAGGGCGACGAAGAACCACGTAATCCCCAGCAGGGCGAAGAGGACAAGGGCTTGAAAAAAGGCTCGTTTCATGATCTGATTACGGCAGATTAGGAAGAATCGGGTTTTCACACGGCGGCGCGAACAGGCAAGGACCACGCACCTCCATTCTTATATCTTCACTCGGATCAACATACACCATGTTACAAGACGGATCAATTCTCGCGGTTTGGCTTCCCAGCGGTCCCGAACTCGTCGTCATCCTCATTATCATTCTCCTCCTCTTCGGTGCCAAGCGGTTGCCTGAACTCGCGCGCGGGCTCGGCAAATCGATGACCGAATTCAAAAAAGCCACGCAGGAAGTGCAGGAGGATTTCCGCGAGGCAATGGACTCTTCGGACTCACCGGCGAAAAAAGACGACAAGGCTAAAGCACCGCAAAGTAAAACAAACGCTCCCGCTCCCGACGGCGAGAATACACGCGAAGAAAAAGAGGCGGCGGTCAAATAGGTCTCACCCCGGTTCTTCGCCGTCCCGCACCCGGAACGCTTTCGCATGGTGCAGGGAAACGCCGCCCTCTTCCTCAACGAGTATTCCCGGCGACCTTCCCTGCGATCCCACGGCTTTGCACACATACTCGAGCGTTCCAACCGCCGCACCGCGCAGCAATCCGGGAATACGCGTCAGCAAAGGAGCATCGGCTTCGCGACTCCCCGCAGCTTCGCCGCACCGCAACAGCCCTTCCCGTCCCGCTTGGTCCATGTCGTCCTTCACCCGCACCAATAAACCGTACGACTCAAGGAACTTCCTCGCCTCCTCTTCATCTTCCTCTCTCCTCTTCCCGCCCAGCAACCCCGCGATACCCGCGCGCGCCCATGCCCGCTGCGATTGCGGGACCTCCCCGCCGGTCGCCGCGCCCCAGCCGCTCCAGCGGTAGGTCTCCGCCCGCTCCGCCAAGCCCGCGCGCACCGGGTTCAGCTCGATATACGCCCCCACCACACGCAGCTCCGCGACAAAGCGGTCCTTCGCCTCCCCGTCGGCGAGCAGCCGCTCCTTGTTCACACACCTGCCGTAGCAGTGGTAGCACGCCGGACTCGCCCTCCGGGGCAATCAGTCTTCGAGGAAGGGTCGTCAGTACATGGCCCAATCCAATCAGGGCCGGATTTCGGGTGCAATCTTAATGTCATACATTCTGTTTTGCTTATATGCGGGGCCACGGAGACAAACCCTACTGCAGCATCGTCGGCCACAGTGCGGCGAAGCGAAGGGCGGTCTGGACATGCATGAGGATGCCATCTCCGAGGACGCCGTCGTTGAAATCGAAGGCTGAATTGTGGCAGAAGGGCACCTGCGGGCGGTCGGCGGGACGCGATCCAAGAAACCAGAAGCATCCGGGCACTTCCTCAAGGTAGTAGGCGAAGTCCTCGCTCCCGAGAATGGGGCGGGTGGACCTGAGGCGGTCACTGGTACCCGCATGCTCCGCCACCTGCCGGATGTAGGCGTTGGCACGGGGATCGTTTACAACGGGCGGATAGCCCGGGCGAATGTCGACTTCCGTAGTCGCACCAAAGGCCCGGGCGGTGTCCTCCGCCAGCGCGCGGACGCGTTCGCCGGTCCGGCGCAGCACGGCGGGATCGAGTGCACGGAAGGTGCCTGCAAGCACAGCGGAGTCCGGTATGATGTTCCGCGCGGAGCCAGCGTTGAACCGGGTGACTGAAAGAACGAGAGGATCGAGTGGATCGTTGCCGCGCGAGACGACGGATTGGAGCGCGTTTACGATTTGCGCCCCGACGTAAACCGGGTCGACACACGCCTGCGGCACAGCAGCGTGTCCGCCCCGGCCGCGCACAGTGATCTCGAAGACCCCGGCCCCCGCCATCATCGCCCCGTCGCAAAGCGCGATGTCGCCAGCGGAAAATTCGGGCGACGGCATGTTGTGCAAGCCAAATACCGCGGCGACATCCGGGTCGCGCAAAACCCCCGCATCACGCATCTTCAACGCCCCACCGCCGCCCTCCTCGGCGGGTTGGAAGATGAGTTTCACCGGACCGCGCAACTCGTCGGCGAGATCGTGCAGGACATGCGCCGTCCCAACGAGCATGGCGGTGTGTCCGTCGTGCCCGCAGGCGTGCATCTTGCCCGGATGCTTCGATGCGTAGGGCACACCGGAAGTCTCCTCCAGAGGAAGTGCGTCCATATCTGCCCGCAGCGCCACGCACGGCCCCGGCAGTCCGGCCCCGAGCACGGCGACCACGCCGGTCCCGGCGATGCCGGTGCGCACTTCGATTCCCGGCAGCGACCGCAACTCGGCCGCGACGACGCCCGATGTGCGCCGCTCCTCGTAGCCCAGCTCCGGATGCGCATGGAGGTCGCGCCTCAGTTCCGTGACGCGGGGCAGGATGGACTCGATGCTGCGGCGTATTTCGGCGCTTCGGAGCGTCACGGGAGGAGCCTCCGCGGCGGCGAAAAACGGCTTACAATTTTATTACACGGACTAAACTCTCTGGATTGCGGATACATTAAATGCGGGTGTGAGAAACTCTTAAAAATGGAACTTTTTCCACTGCCTTTTACAGATTCAGTTGATTTGTAAAAAGCAGCCGGGTTAAGGTGTGGCCGAAAAAGATGGAAGACGGATTGCGGTTCCCCGACGGAAAACCGTAATGTTCACCACCATTGCCACAAACATGCCGCGACGAATATCATTACTCAACTATAAAGGCGGGGTCGGGAAAACCTCGTGCATCGTGAACATTGCCGCCTGCCTTGCTGAATCCGGCCACCGGGTGCTGCTGGTGGATCTCGACGCGCAGTCGAACACAAGTATCTGGCTGATGCGGCTTGAGCGCTGGAACAACCTGAACATCACCGGGCAGGGATCGATATACGCGACCTTCGACCCAGCCCGCGAGCGTCTTCGGGACACGATCGTGAAGGACGTCGTCATCGACCGCGCCGGAGAGAAAGTGCTGCCGGGGCTGGACCTGCTGCCGACGACCTTCAACCTCATCGATATCGAGCACGAGTTCAAGCCGGCCGACGGGCGCCCCGTCTATGCGCAGTTCCAGGAGCAGCTGGCGGAGATCGAGAACGATTACGATTTTGTGATGTTCGATTGCCCGCCCAACGTGATGAAGGCGGCGCAATGCGGTCTGTTCTGCTCCAACGAGGTGTATGTTCCCTCCAATCCTGACGCACTGAGCCTTATTGGATTCACCCTTCTCACCGGCAAGCTGCTCCAGTTCAACGAACGGTCCGCGAGCTTCCGCAAGAGCGGAATGGGCAAGGCCGCGCGCATCACCGGGATTATCTTCAACGCCATCAAGCCGAACGTCGACATCGAGGTGCCGAAGATGCGTATGCAATTTCGCCTCAATCAGTTCCGCAACCAGAAGAAGGTCGATCCCAACGCCAAAATTTTCGCGTCGTCCATCCGCGACGCCGTCGTGGTGCGCCGTGCCGTGACCCTCGGGCTCCCTGTCAACCGGGTGGCCCACACGCCCGGAACCGACGGTGTGCTCATGGACTACAAGAACCTCACCAAACAAATCCTGCGCCATGGGGACGAACCCGCCGCCAACTGAAGAAATCGAGGAGATCACGACAATGGAAGAAACCGCACCAAAAGGACAATTGACCGCCGCAGAATGGGACAGCATCCGCGAGCGCTTCCGCCATTCCATGATGGTGAAGACCGAGATCTCCAAGCTCGCGCAGAACATCGATCTAAACTGGCCCATTCGCGCCAAAGACGAAATCCCGCTCAAGTACCTGCCCCTTACCTATGACGAGCTTTTGATGACTCCGGGCATCGCTGAAAAGCCCGAACGCGCCCGGCTCCTTGCCGATATTTTCATTGAGACCATGGCCTTCGACGACCCGTTCGGTGAAATGGCCGAGCATGTCGACTCCTCTTCCAAGCACGACGAAAGCGCGGCCAAAGCCATGCGCACGCTGGAAATCCCGCCCGACTATCCCATCACGCTGTGCAACGTCGCGCGCGAAACCCGGGATCTCTGCGAATCCGAGGGAATCAACACAATCGGCGACTTCATCGAATTCTCCCAGAACATGGCGCAGAATGTCGTTGTCGGCGGCGATTTCCGAGCCTTTCTCAATAGCTTCGTCCACCAGGATGAAAAGGCCATGGCGGCCTACCTCCCGATCCGCCCCGGCCGCACCGGACTGCACCTCGCCGAGGCCCTCGGTCTCGCCGTGGACCGGCTCGGCAAGGAAGAATACCTCTACTTACTCGAAGCCAACGGCGGTGATCCCGCGCCGGAGGACCGCAAAGGCGTGCGGATTCTGAGCGACAGAGAAATGGAAGCGGCGAAGGAGCGCCTGCTCGCGGAGCTGAAGATCCTCTTCGACTGGTTCGGCGAGCAAACCGACAGACTTCGCGACGCCCTCGCCGAAGGCGGATCCGCGGTGGAGCGGTTTTTCGTGCCCCTCGACAACCCAAACAAGGAAAAAGTCGCCGCCGCGCTTGCCCGGCTCTCCCTCGATGAAGGAGGAGAAAGTTCCCAGACGAAAACGCGCGGATTCTTCGCCCGGATCTTCGGTCGTTAACTCCCGCATCGCCATCCGGAAAGACCCTGTCCGCAACCTGCCGATCCATGCCCGCGCCACCGAAACTGAGTCTTCGCAACTCCCTCCGGCTCGCCCGCCCGCCGCACAAGCAGCCGCCGCCGGGTTTCAACGTCGAAGGCACGGAGAAGGCGGACGGCGGTGACCCGGCAGTGCCCTCCGTGGATGCCATCCTTGCCCGTGCGCGACCCCGCGTCGACAAAGCCCTGCGCCGCCGCGAGTCCGACGTGATCGAGCGTGAGCGCGCCCTCCTCGAAGCCGAAAAGCGAACGCAGGAAGAAGGCCGCGCGCTCCGTGAACGCGAAATCGGACTCAACGAGCGCGAGCGCGAATGCTCCGAGCGTGAAATGCTCCTTGATATCCGCGAGAACAATGTTGCCATGCGGGAAAGTCTCCTCTCCGACGGCGAGAGCGACAGCCCCGAGGACGGCAGCAACTCCGCACTGCGGCGCTACGAGAATCTTCGCGAAAAACTTGAGTCCCGCGAGCGCGAACTTCGCCGCATGGGGGAAAAGCTGGCCCGGCGCGAAGAGGAGCTTCGCGAGCGTGAGAGGGCCTTCGAAAAGGCAGAAGCCGAAGAAGGCGCGAAAAACACCGCGGAAGCTTCGGCGGACGAAATTGCCGCACGTTTGCGGGAGATTGAAGAGCGTGAAAAGATGCTTGCCGAGCGTGAAGCCTTCATCGAACAGAGCGAGAACGTGCTCTTCAACCGTGCGCAGGATTTGCAGGAACTCGAAGCCCAGCTCAGCCATCTGACCGACGCCACTGAGGATGGCCCGGCGAAAGCTCCGGAAACAGCGGACAATGCCTGACCTCGCTTCCACGCGGAAGCCGGAGAACCATCAAAGCTCAGGCCCCGGGCTTAAACAACCAGCGATTACCGCCCGGCTCTGTTTGCTGCTGCAATGAATAGCCGCCGTCCGTCGACGACGGACCTTCTCAGCGGTGCTGCGCCTCGAAGATGCGCTTTTCCTTCACCTTGTTGGCCGCCTTGCCCACACGGTCGCGCAGGTAATACATGCGCGCGCGCATCGTCACCGACTCACGGTCGACCTCAATCTTCTCGATATTGGGGCTGTGCACGGGAAACACGCGCTCGACCCCCTCGCCGAAACTGATGCGGCGCACGGTGAAGGTCTCGTGGATACCATGACCCTTGCGGGCGATGACAATGCCGGCAAACACCTGGATGCGCTCCTTGTTACCCTCGCGCACGCGCGTGTGGACACGGACGCCGTCGCCGACCTTGAAGCGGTCGCGGCCATCCAGTAGTTGCTCTTCGGACAATTCGTTAATGATCGGGTTCATGGCGTGATGAGAATTGGTTGTAAAGGTCTGGTCTGCGTTCACGGGTCCGCTCGATCCGGCGTTCCTTGCGCCAGCGCTCGATCTCCCCGTGATTGCCCGAAAGCAGGATGTCGGGGACGCGCTTCCCCTCGAACTCCACCGGTCGGGTGTATTGTGGAAAACCGAGCAAGCTGTGATTGAAGCTGTCTTGCGTCAAGGACTTTTCTTCGCCGAGCACACCGGGCACGTAGCGGGCCACACAATCGACAAGAACCGCCGCCGGCAGCGTGCCGTTGGTCAGGATGTAGTCGCCGATGCTCACCTCGCGGTCCACCCGCGTCTCGCGGATGCGCTCGTCGATCCCCTCGTAGTGCCCGCTCAGCAGAACAAGGTGCGGCAGTTCCGCCAGTTCACGGGCCATCGCCGAGGTCAGCGGCTCGCCGTCGGGCGTCATGTAGACCACCGTGCCGTCGTCTCCGCGCAACACGTCAATCGCCGCGGCGAGGGGTTCCGGCTTCAGGACCATCCCCGCTCCGCCCCCGAAAGGCCGGTCGTCCGTGATCCGCCAACGGTTGCCCGCCCAGTCGCGCAGATTGTGCGTGCGGATGTCGACGAGTCCGTTGGCCGAAGCGCGGCCCACCATGCTCTCGGTCAAAAAACCCGAGAGCATCTCCGGAAACAACGTCAGAATATCGACACGCACAACGGTTTCCTCCGTCCAAAGCGGCCCGCTGCGGACCGGCGCGCCGACAGATAAAGCGGTAAGGCGCGGCCTTACTCGGCGGCGGTTGCCCCCGCAGTCTCCGCTGCGGGAGCCTCGGCGCCTTCCTTGGCAGCCCGGCGGCGCGCGCGCTTGATGAGCGAACGGGCCGTGTCCGAAGGCTGTGCGCCCACGCCCAGCCAGTGTTCGATGCGGTCGAGCTTAAGCACGATCTGCTTGTCCTCTTTCTTGTCCTTGGGCGCGTAGGTGCCCACCACTTCCACGAAGCGGCCGTCGCGGCGGGAGCGGGAATCCGCCACCACCATACGGTAATGCGGGTTGTGGGTCGCCCCCCCGCGCTGCAATCGAATCTTCAAAGCCATTGTCTCTTAAGCTGCCGTCTAAATGATGAAAACCGGCAAGAGAACCCCCCCGCACCTCCGAAGTCAAGCTCTCGCTCGACCGATTTCTGCGCGCTCTCTGCGGCCCGCCGAAATTGCACGCGGATGACCTTGCCTCGCGGCGGGCGGCGCGGATAGTCCGGAGAGCATGGGAGACTCCTCGGAAACCGGCGCGTTCGTGCATCTGCATTGCCACTCGGACTACTCGCTCCTCGACGGCTGCGCCCGTGTCGACCGCTACATGGCGCGCTGCGCCGAGCTGGGCATGCCCGCCCTCGCCCTCACCGACCACGGCAACCTCTTCGGAGCCATCAACTTCTACCGCGCCGCCACCAAAGTCGGCATCAAGCCGCTCATAGGCTGCGAGATCTACATCGTCGCCGACCACAGCCAGGCCGAGCGCCCCAAGCGCGACCGCAACCGCAGCGACGACATCAACGACGTCCCCGAGGACGCCCTCGGCCCGGACCAGTTTCCGGCGCACCAGATCCACCACAAAACCCTCATCGCCAAAGATTTCGAAGGCTACCAAAACCTCGTCAAGCTCGTCAGCGACGCCCACGTCAACGGCATGTACTACCGCCCGCGCACCGACCTCGAGAAGCTCGCCGCGCACAGCAAGGGCATCATCGGGCTGAGCGGCTGCATCAACGGCGTCGCCGCCCAGCACCTCATCTACAACAACTACGCCAAGGCGCGCGAATACACCGCGCAGTTCATCGACATCTTCGGCAAAGACCACTACTTCATCGAGTTGCAGGACCACGGCATGCCCGTGCAACGCCGCATTATCCCCGGCCTCCTCAAGCTCGCCAAGGAATTCGGACTGCCCGTCGTCTGCGCCAACGACGTCCACTACGTCTACAAGGACGACTGGGAACCCCACGACGCTCTCCTCTGCATCCAGACCGGCAAGATCGTCAAGGACACCGGGCGCATGGTCTACCCCAACCATGAGTTTTACCTCAAGTCGCGCGGTGAGATGCTCGAACGCTTCGCCGAGGTCCCCGAGGCGCTCGACAACACCCTCCGCGTCGCCGAGATGGTCGACCTCAAAATCGAATTCGGGCAGGACCACTACCCCGTCTTCGCACAGGACGAGACCGTCGTCGCCAAGGTCGAACCAAGCGACCACGACGAAGCCGCCTTCGATCACATCATCGACCTCTACGTGCGTGAGAAAAACCGCGTCCTAGAGCGCGATGGCAAAGAACCAATCACCCTCGGCACGGAAGATCGCGACGCCTTCAAACGCAACGGTCTCTTCCTCCTGCGGCTCTGCAAAGCCGGTCTGCGGGAACGCTACGACGTCGACTACGACGCCGAAATGCGGGAAATCCTCGCCTCCGGAGATCCGCTCAAGGAGACCCACCGCATCCTCGCCGACCCGCCCGCGCCCGGCGAAGACGGCTTCGCTCGCCGCCTCGTCGAGCAGTTCAACTTCGAGTTGGCGATCATCGTCGGCGCCGGGTTTATCGACTACTTCCTCATTACATGGGATTTTATCGACTGGGCGCGGCGCCGGGACATTCCCGTCGGTCCCGGCCGCGGCTCCGGCGCGGGCTGCGTCGTCGCCTACGTCCTCAAGATTACCGACATCGAGCCCCTCCGCTTCGGGCTCCTCTTCGAGCGCATGCTCAACCTCGAGCGCGTCTCCCCGCCCGACTTCGATGTCGACTTCTGCATGCGCCGCCGCGACGAGGTCGTCGACTATGTGCGCGGCAAATACGGTGCCGACAAGGTCGCCAATATCATCACCTACGGCACCTTCGGCGCCAAGATGGTCGTGCGCGACCTCGCCCGCGTCCTCGATATCCCCTACGCCGAGGCCAACCGCATCGCCAAGATGGTGCCGGACGACCTAAACATCTCCCTCGACGACGCCGTCGCCAAATCCCGCGAACTCCAGGCGGAGATGTCGTCGAATCCCGTCGTCAAGGAGATCGTCCGCCAGGGCAAGGTCATCGAGGGCATGGTCCGCAACACTGGCAAACACGCCTGCGGCATCATCATCGGCGACCAGCCCCTCACCAACCTTGTCCCCGTCACCCTCCAGGAAGGCGACCTCACCACCCAGTACGCCAAGGGGCCGGTCGAAGATCTCGGCATGCTCAAGGCAGACTTCCTCGGGCTCAAGACGCTCACCGTCATCTCCGACGCGCAGGACCACATCCGCCGCACCACCCCGCACAAGGACTTCGACATCGAGAAGGTGCCCCTCGACGACGAAAAGGCCTTCGCCCTCCTCAACAGTGGCCGCACGACCGGCGTCTTCCAGCTCGAATCCTCCGGAATGCAGGCCCTCTGCCGCCAGATCGGCCTGAGCAGCTTCGAGGAAATCATCGCCCTCATCGCCCTCTACCGACCCGGGCCCATGCAGTTCATCCCGCAATATATCGATGGAAAGCGGGATCCCTCCAAAATCCAGATCCCCCACCCGCTCCTCGAGGAACTTGTCACCGAAACCTACGGCATCCTCGTCTATCAGGAGCAGGTAATGAAGGTCGCCCAGATCATCGCCGGCTTCACCCTCGGCCAAGCCGACATCCTCCGCCGCGCCATGGGCAAAAAAATCGCCTCCGTCATGCAGGCGCAAAAGGAGGTCTTCGTCAAAGGCGCGGCGGAAACCCGCGGCCTCAACCGCAAACAGGCCGAGGAGATCTTCGGCATTCTCGAAAAGTTCGCCCAGTACGGCTTCAACAAGTCGCACTCCGCCGCCTACGCCATGCTCAGCTACCGCACGGCCTACCTCAAGGCGAACTTCCCAGTGCAGTTCATGGCCGGCGTCCTCGGCTGCGAACTCGGCAAGGCCGACAAGGTCGCCCACTTCATCGAAGAATGCGCCTCCATGGGCGTCTCCGTCTCCGGCCCCGACATCAACGAGTCGCGCGAGACGTTCACCCCCGTCATCGACGGCGGCGAAAACTCCATCCGTTTCGGGCTCGCCGCCATCAAGGGCGTCGGCGACGTTCCCGCCGCCGCCGTCATCACCGAACGCGAGAAAAACGGCCCCTTCACCTCTTTCCGCGACTTCGCCACCCGCATCGACAGCAAAGCCGCCAACCGCCGCGTCATGGAAAACCTCATACGCGCCGGCGCCTTCGACACCCTCGGCGACGACCGCGGCGTCCTCCTCGCCAACCTCGACGCCGTCCTCCGCGAAATCCAGGACCTCCAGCGCGACGCCGCCATCGGCCAAGCCAACATGTTCGACATGTTTGACGATTCCGCCGCCGACGGCACCGCCGCGTCCTCCTCCGCCCCCGGCGGCGGGCCGGTCCTCGACGGTCCCCCCAAGCCCCGCGCCGCAAAACTCCGCCACGAGCGCGAACTCCTCGGCTTCTACGTCAGCGGCCATCCCATGAACGCCTACCGCGGCATCGCCGAAACTCTCGACACCTTCCGCGGCGCCGAATTCGAAAAACTCGCCCACCGCGACACCTTCCGCCTCTGCGCCGTCATCACCGGCGTCGAAAAAAAGATCTCCCGCAAAGACAACCGCCTCTGGGCCATCCTCCACGTCGCCACCCGCTCCCACGCCTACAGCGTCAACGCCTATGCCGAGACCTTCGAAAACTGCAAAGACGTCTGCGAAGAGGGCAACGTCGTCCTCATCGAGGGGCAGGTCATGGTCCGCTCCGACGACGAATTCCAGCTCAGCGCCAACTCCGTCGCACCCCTCGACCGCGCCCTCGGCGGCCTCGTGCGCGAAATGACCTTCATCGTCGACGCCAACGGCAAAACCCGCGACTTTCTCGGCAACCTGCGCGACGAACTCGTCCGCCGCCCCGGGCAAACCCGGATCAAGCTCGGTCTCCTCATCGAGGGCGACCAAATCCTCGTCGCCGACCTCCCCTCCGCCCTCACATGGACCCTCGACAAAGACGGCTTCGCCAAACTCCGCGCCCACCCCGCCGTCAAAGACATCCAAGTCTCCGCTCCCCCCGTCGAAGCCCCCCGCCCCCGCTGGGAACGCGCCCGCCACGGCAAATGACAGGCAACGCCATGCCGACGGACATGCCGCTTCTATCGGCCACATCATCGCGCTCCAGGCACCCTCGTCCCCGCCGCCGACAAAACCCGTCTACACCGGAAACGACCACGCCGGCGGAACACCAGCCCGCAACGGCGCTCGGTCAAGCCCTACATCGTGCGGGCTAAGCCCGCCATGGACTGCCTTTCGACAGGCTCAAGGCCCTGAAGCAAAGCCGAAGGGCGGTGATCCTTCACCCCCTTCCCCGCGTATGGACCCCGAACAACCGCACAGGCGGCGGTCCCAGCCACAATCAAAACCCGCTATTCGCTCACTCTTCGGATGGTGCGGAGTCGAACTTGGAACGACCGGAAATCTTCGTGTACCCGGCTTTTCCGAGAGTCATGGACAACCAAGCCCAGCCAACCGGAACGAATCCGCGGCAGAACGGTAACACCGGACCGGAGAGCGGAACCACCGTCTCCGTCGAAATGACAATGAGCGGAAAGCGGCTCAGCCGCTCTCCGGCACATCCACCCCGAAAGCCGCGCGGCGGTTGGCCACAGCGAGGTCCAGA
>JAFIGH010000036.1 GCA_020831525.1 Opitutales bacterium | reverse complement strand
GAACCACGCCGCCAGCGTTCACTCTGAGCCAGGATCAAACTCTCCGAAAGTTTTTTAAGACTTTGCGGAGTCTCGTCCTAGTTCGGACTGACTACTAGTACGTGACTTTTAGGTCACGTTTGCCACGGCAAAAATGCCGTGGCGCAATTGTTATTCAAAGGATTGACCGGTTCAAATGAACCTCCCAATCGCACTGAGTAACTTTCAAAGAACGCCGCACCGTTTTCCGATGCGAGAAAGACTTCCATGAAGGAGAGTCCGTATCGGCCGGTCAAGACCTTTCGGAAAGATTTTTCCGATTTTTTTTCGCGCCCCGGCGGAGCGCTCGGCGGACCGGCAAAGAAAGAAAAGAACGGGCTCTCCTCGTTGGAGAAAGGTTGCGGACGAAAGATTCCCGGAGCCTGCGGCGCAAGGAAAATTTCCGAAAAGTTTCCACATTCGCCGCAGCCCTGTAACAGGCCCTCCGCACGCACCCCGATGAGAAAAGAACAGGCCCGGAAAACCGGGCGGACTCCAAAAAGGAAGCTGCGGACGAAACGGGGCCGACGGTGCCCGCGCAAGGCTTTTCCGAAAAAAAAATCCACCTGCCCGGAAGCCCGCTCGCGTCCCGGCAAAAGCGCTCGCCGGACGGATCGGGGCACGGCGAAAAAAGCGCAGATCACAGGCCTCCGTCGGGCCCGACTCAATCAGAGAGCGCCTCGTCGAGCGCCTCGATAATCCCCTTGACGGGCTCCACACCGACGGAAAGCCGGAGCAAATCGGGCGCGAGCCCGGCCGAGCGCAGCTGCTCCCGGCCCTCCGGCGTAGAGACGAGGTCGTAGTGCGCGAGGTAGAGAAACGGGCAGATCATGGAGAATTCTGTGCCGAAACTCGGTGACTTCGCCATGCGCAACCGGTCGTAGACGCGCGCCAGCGGCGCTTTCGGCAGAAAAGACACCATGCAGCCCGCGCCCCGCTCTTTGTGCGCAATGGACTCAAAGCGCGCGCCGTGATCCGGTTGCCGCGCCCACCACACGCGCTCCACCGCGGAGTGGCTCTCCAGAAACGCCGCCACCCGCGGGACCGATCGGTTGACGGCGCGAACAAACGGGCCGTAGCCGTCGATCTGGGCGGCGAGGCGCGCGAGATCCCGAGCGTAGGGCCGCTCCACCTCCGCCGCGAGGCCCGCACGCAGGCAGTCGTAAAACGGCGAGACGCGGTTGAGCGCCGCCGCGCCGATCATCACGTCTCCCGCGCGACAGGCATATTTCGTCAAGCTGTTGATATGAAGATCCGCCACGGGCAGCACATTCACATTGTGCGGACTTGCGAGTGTAGGATCGAGTATCAACGCACAGCCCGCCCGGTCGGCGAGCGCGCGCAGGCGCCGGACATCCGTTGTCTCGAGGAGCGGATTGGTCGGCACCTCCGTGACAATCCCCGCCACTGTCGCGCCCTCCTCCGCGAGGAGCCGCTCCAAAGCGTGGAGATCGGCCACATCGTTGAAGACCACCGGCTCCGGTCCGCCCCCGTTTAGACGCTCCAGCACGCGGATCGTGTCGACATACAACCAGCCAAGACGCACCCAGCGCGTCCGCCCGCGCTCCCGCTGATAATCGCTGAGCAAACGGAAACCGGCGTAAAAGGCGTTCATTCCCCCGCGAGCCAGCACGATGTCGTCGGGCGAAGCCGTGCCGTAGCAGGCGTGCAGGGCGCGCCGTACCCGACCGCCGGCGTCCTCCGCCTCAGAAGCCTCGGAGAAGCGGCTCGACAGCAACCCGAGGGCAATCAGGACGTCCTCTGCCTCGCGCGAGGACACCCCGCACCCCGTGTGTTGAAGAAACGCTCCCGCGCGCGCACGTGCGTCTCCTTCCTCCGGTACCCGCGCCCACGCGAGCCCGCCCCACTCGAAAACCCCGCCTACGCCCGCGTAGCCGCGCAACCGATCCGCCGCCCGCACCGAGGCCACGGGAAAGAGTCCCTCCGCAGCCTCCCCCATCGACTCCGCCGCGGCGGCCTTTAGGCGCACAACCAAGGGATGGGTGATGAAGCGCGGATATCCTGTGCGCAAAGCGCCACGCACCGCCGCATCCCCTTCCTCATAGCCGATGATGCCGGCCATCGTCGGCAGGCTCACGCACACGCTGTGCGGGCTGCCATTGATCGGATCGCCAAGGGGATAGTGCTTCAGCATGGGAAAAGGCGGACACACGGCCGCGGACCGGCGGCACCGGACTTATTCGACCGAAATCTCATTTTCAAGTATTTGCCCGAGGGTCTGGCGGCGGCGGATGAGCCGGGCGGCCCCGTCGGCACAGAGGAGAACCTCCGGTGCTTCGGGATAAGAATTATAGTTCTTCGCCGACATGGCCGCGCAGTAGGCGCCCGCGCCGCCCACGAGGCAGAGGTCGCCGGCGCGGGCCTCGGGGAGCGGACGCGGCGCGAGCAACTCGGGATCGCCGGGCGCGGGCGTAAGGATGTCGCCGGACTCGCAGCAGTGGCCGACGACCACGTAATCCCTCTCCGCCGCGCCTTCACGCGCGCGCAAGACGCGGATCGGGTGCTGCGCGCCGTAGAGGGAGGGGCGGAGGATTTCCGTCATCCCGGTGTCGAGCTTGATAAACCGGTATCCCTCCGCTCCGGTGTCGACAACATCCTCCACGGATGCGAGAACAGCCGCCGCGTTGGCGACGAGAAAGGTGCCGGGCTCGATCTCAAGGCGCAGCCGCCGCCCCGTCTCCGCCGCGAAGCGTTCGAACAGTTCACGCACGGGCGCGCCGATCCGCTGCAGGTCGGTCGCGCCCTCGCCCGGCATGCGCGCGACCTTGTAGCCGCCGCCGAGATTGACCGTTTCCACCTTTGGAAAGGCGCGGGCGAGATCGAGCGTCAAAGCCGCCACGCGCTTCCACACCTCGGGATCGGAGCCCGAACCGATGTGCGAGTGGATGCGCTCCACGACAAGCCCATGCTCCGCCGCCAGCTCCCGCGCGGCGTCGAGCGACGCATGCCAGATACCGAAGCTCGAGGCGGGGCCGCCGACATTGGTACGATTGGTGCCACCCGAACCGAGCCCTGGATTAAAGCGCAGACCCACGCGCCCATCCGGAAACGCCTCGCCAAAGCGGCGCAACTGGTCGAGCGAACAGGCGTTGACGGCCATGCCGCGCCGGTGCAGGTCGGCAAAGCCGGCGTCGAGTTGCTGCGAGGAGAGCGACACCCGCTCAAGGGGAACACCCGCCGCTTCCAACCGCAGCGCCTCGTAGAGGCTGCTCGCATCAAAGGACAGGCCCCAGTCGCGGAAGCACCGCAGCAGATTCGCGTTGGGCGCGGCCTTCATGGCGTAGCGCACGGTCAGTCCGTAGGCCGCCGGAAACGCTTTCGCCGCCTCCGCCGCGGCACGCAGCGCAGACTCGTCATAGAGGAAACACGGGGTTCCGAACTCCCGGCGCCAAGTATCGGCATCTTCAAAGGTGATTTTGTCCAGCCAGCTCATGGTCAAAACCCTCGAAGGCTGTGCGGCCCCGCCCGCGCGTCAAATTTTTCCTCCGCCCCGCAGCATGCGCGCGGATAACGCCGGACCCCTCAGGCGCTGTCTACGGGCGGCGCGCGCAAGTAGAGGGTAAAGGTCGACCCCTTGCCAGGCGCACTCTCGCACAGGATGTCGCCCCCCATGGAGCGCGCGAGCCGCCGCGCGATATGCAATCCGAGCCCAATGCTGTCCTCGCCGCCGGTCGGCTTGGCGGTAAGGCGTTCGAAGGGACGGAAGAGCCGCTCGCGCTCTTCCTCCGAGATCCCCGGCCCGGTGTCGGTGACATCAAAAGCGACCGTCGCGCCCTCGTACCGCGCCGTCAATTCCACACGCCCGCCCTTCGGCGTGTACTTTACGGCGTTGGAAACAAGATTGTCGACGACACGCCGCAGGCTGCGCTCTTCCGCAAGACACGTAAGGTCCGCACTCTCGCCCGACACGCGGAGGTCGATCCCCTTGCTCCTCGCACGCCCCGCATAGCGGCGCATCATCTCGGCGAGGAGCGGAGCGAGGTCGGTCGCCACGACATCGGCAGAGCCCGAGCGCACATCCAGTTCGTTCATGCGCAGTAAATCGCCGAGGATCGACGACATTTCGTTCGCGGCGGCACGGATGTCGCGGACATATTCCTTTTGCTCCGATGTGAGCGGTTCTTCGCCGAGAAGCCCCGCAAAACCAAGAATCGCGCCCAGCGGATTCTGCAGATCGTGGGACACCGTGCCCATGATCGCGTCTTTTTCCTCGATGAGTCGGCGCAACTCCTGCGTGAGATCGTCCAGTTCCTCGCGCCGACGGCGTTCCTCATCCGCCGCCGCACGGTTCTGCTCGACGTCAAACGCCACCTGCAACCGACGCACCTGACGGGCAGAGTCCTCCGAAAACCGCTCGCGCTGCATCCCGACAAGCCCGCGCAGCGTTCGCAGGGCCTTCGCCGTGTCGCCGGACCGTTCGCACAGGTCGGAAAGGAGAATATATGCATTGTGCGCCACCTCCCACTCCCCGCCCTCGCGCAAATCTGCGAGCGCGCCTTCGGTCAGTTCAATGGCCCCCGCCAACGCGGTAGCATCGCCGCGCTCCGCCACTACCTGCGCGCGCGCGACTCGCACATGCGGCGGCGCTTTTTCAAGGCCAAGGCGCGCAACGGCCTCATATGCCGCATCCACACAGGCCTCGGCCTCCTCTACGCGCCCGAGTTGCAGCAGTGCTTGCGAAGTGCTCACGGCCGACCCGAGAAAGCCCGACCAGTCGCTGATAGAGGCCTTCAGGTCCATTGCCCGCTGCAAATACTCCCGCGCCTCCTCCAACTGACCCGTCCGGGCGAGCGTTTCGCCCGTATTATGCACAGCGTCACTCAACCCATGCTGGTTTCCTGCCGCCTCCATGATCCGGATGGACTCGCGGTAGGCTTCGAGGGCGCCGTCATACTCGCCCATTGTCGCCCGGATCGCGGCGATATTCCCCATCTGGTTAGCCATCCCGGCGAGGTGATTTGCCTCGCGGTAGATGCGGTGCGCGCCCATGAACCCTTCAAGGGCATGCGCATAGTCTCCGAGGTGCCAGAAGGTGAGACCAACAACATTGAGCGTGCGAGCCAGCCCCATGCGGTTGCCGCTCTGTTCGAAGAGGGAGCGCGCCGCGATGGCTTCCTGCAGCGCCTCGCGGTAGTTCCGGCGGATCCAGTGGCACAGCCCGAGCGTGCTGCGGGCATACGCCTCGCCGTCGGCATACCTTGCTTCGACGGCAAGGCGCCATGCTTCGAGGCAGCGTTGGATGGCTTCGCCGGGGTCGCGTGTGCGCGCTTCCCACGCCGCGTCGTTGAGGGCGTCAACCTTCGCCAGAATCTCCGGTCTGGGGGATTCCGCCGAAGCATAGGGCTCCGTCTCAGTATGCGTCATCGTCGAAACGAAATTCAGGATCGTCGGTTTCTTCCTCGGCAAACTCGGACTCGTCCGCGGGAAGCTCCTCCGACGGTTCGTCCCCCGCCGGGTCTTCCGGCGGATCCAGCGCTGCGGGCAGCGGGTCCGGTTCCGGTTCGGCAAAGAGGTCGCGGGCCACCGAAGCGGGCAACTCCTCCGCCAGCACCGGCGCTGCCCCCTCCGGATCGACTTCCAGCCAGTAGCGGGCTACAGCGTCCGCCGCCACCTCCCGACGCACCCGGTCGACAATCGACATCGCCCAACTGAACGCCGCCGCGGGATTCAGCTCTACCAGAGCCACCACTACCGCCTCGATGGCACCGTCGAAATCCGGGTCCGGGTCCTGCGCGGCGAGCCACTCCGTGGGAAACTCCAGTCCTTCAAGGCGGATCCACTGTCCCACTATCCGGCGCAGCATGGTCATCCGCTCCATCCCGCGCGGCAGCCCGTAGGCCCAGCGCGCCGCCTCCGCCGGATCGCGCGAGGCCCATTGCGCCGCCACCGCTCCATAAACCTCCTCACGCGCCATGCCGTCGAGTCCTCCGGCCCACTCCGCCGCCATCCACGGGTCCGTATCCGCCCACCGGCGCGAAAAATAAACAATCAGGTCCAAGGGCAGCCCCTCCGGGTCCATCTCCACCAGCCATGGCAGCGCCCGTTCGCCCCCGAGGTTGTCCACGAGCCAGTCGGTGAGCGCACGCATCACAACCGCTTGCAGCGCCGTCTCCTCCATAGCGCCGACGCGCGCCACCGCCGACTCCAAGTCGACCTCCGCCTCCGCACTGACGACTCGCCCGAGAAAGCGCGACCGCACCGCGTCGCTGACTTCCTGCCGCATCGCCCAACTCCACGCGTCGCTCGCACTCACCCGCGCCCAGCCCGCAAGAACCGCCGCCAACATCTCCTCGCGCACCGCCTCCGCCATGCGCGTACCCGCGAAGGCCACCGCGCTGCGCCCGTCCAGCTCGCCCCAGCGCCGCAGCAGCTCGCGCGAAAGCGCACGCCGACCCTCCGACAGCGGCTGCTCCGCGAGATGCTGCACCGAAGCCACCACCGGCCGCATCGGCAAGCCCCGCACCAGCGCTTCGGTATAAAAGGATCGCCGCACACCAGGTTCCATCCCCGACAGCCCCTCCAGCGCCCGCTCCAGTTGCGCCGGAAACGCGTCCCTTGCCGATACCGACTTCAGCGCCGCGAGGTCCGCCGGTTCGCCCGCCAGCGACTCCACCGCAAATGCCAGTTCACGGTCCGCCCGGTCCAGCCGCACGTCCAAAACCGACTCCGGCGCGCGGTGAAACGCAAATGCCGAAAGGATCCCAAGGACGAAAACCGCCCCGAGCGAAACCAACCACGCCACCCCGATCACCACGGGCGTCATCCGCTGCCTACTCATCGCGCACAAGCTGGACGCACACATGCGCTTTTGCAATGGATTCTTGCGGCATACACAGACGGTTTCCGACACTGCAGCCGCGGCCTATACGACCGGGCTGCGGGAGCGCCCTTCAGACCGAGAAACTCTCCCCACAGGAACAGCTCGCCTTCGCATTAGGATTGCTGAACTTAAACCCGCCCGCCACCAGACGGTCGGAGTAGTCCAGCGTCATCCCGCGCAAATACAAGGCGCTCTTTGGATCGACCAGCAACTCCACGTCTTTCGCCCGGATCAGGATATCGCCGCGCTTTGTCTCGCTGACAAACTTAAGTCCGTAGGACAAGCCGTTGCAGCCGCCTCCGGTCACCCGCACCCGCAGGTACGGTCCGCCGTCTTCACGCTCGCGCAGCACCGCCGCCTTCGCCGCCGCCGCGTCTGTCACCCGGATCAGCCGCTCGTCGCCCACCCGCACCCCCTCGGGCGTTGTTGGAACCATCGTCTCACTCATTGCAATCTCCCGAAACAATGCCCCGACCCGCACCCCTTTCAACCCATTCCCGCCTTTACCCCCCGGTTTTCGCCCTCCCACCCCGTCGTCAAGTTCTATAACTCCGGATCTTGTTTTTGCTAGTAATTTATTTCTAGGATATAAATTTTGCGCAAGTAATTTAACTCGACGTCAGATAAATGCCTGCTTTGGCCGGGGCGGATGGCTGGACTCAGGGGCGGGAGAGGCGGTCGGCGAGGTCGGTGGCGCGGGTGAAGCTGCCGGGGTCGGCGAGGCCGCGCCCGGCGATATCAAAGGCGGTGCCGTGGTCGGGACTGGTGCGCACGAAGGTCAGCCCGAGGGAGACGTTCACGGCGGTGTGGAACTCGACGGTCTTCAGGGGCGCAAGGCCTTGGTCATGGTAGAGGGCCACGACGGCGTCGAACTCACCCCGCAGGGCGCGGTGGAAGACGGTGTCGCCGGGCAGGCACCGGCTCAGCCCCGGCCAAATGCGCCGCAAGCGGTCGAGGGCCGGATCGAGGTGATCGACTTCCTCCCGGCCCATGAGCCCGCCCTCCCCGGCGTGGGGATTGAGACCGCACACGGCGATACGAGGTTCCGGCGTGCCGAGGCGCTTCGCCAGCGCACCCGCCCGCTCGACGGCGCGCTCCAGCAGCTCCGGCCGGGCTATGATCGCCTCCACCGCCGCACGCAGCGGCAAATGCCACGTGGCCAGCACTACCCGCAGCGTTTCGCCGACGAATCCCATCGTCGGTTCACCGCCCCACTTCGCCGCAAAAAACTCGGTCTGGCCCGGAAATCCGAAGCCCGCTTCGCTCAAGGTCGCCTTGCAGACAGGTCCGGTCACGACCGCACGCGCCTCGCCCGCCAAACACGCCACCGCCGCCGCCTCCATGGCTGCCCACGCGGCGCGCGCCCCCTCGACCGTCGGTTTGCCGTCGCTCAGCGGCAGCGCTTCGCCGCCACACGCCCAACCGGGCAGGCTTGTCTCGCGCAGGAGAGCGGGCGGGCCGTAGAGCCGGAACCGCTGTTTGTCGTCAATACCGCGCGCCCAGCGCACGAGGATCTCCGGCCCGACCCCCGAGGGATCGCCCGCCGCGATGGCGATAGGCTTAATCGTCGGCATCGGCATGGCCCCGTTTCCTCGGCTGCACAAACCCGCGCTTGCCCTCCGCGAAAAACTCTAAAAAGCCGCGCGCCTCGGCGCTCAGCCACGGGCGGGCCTCCAACGCCTCCGCCGCACGCGCGCGGCGGTTGCCCGGACCGCTGTAAACCCGCCGGTAGGCCTCCTTTATCTCCCGGACAGCTTCGCGCACGAACCCCCGCCGCCGCATCCCCACAAGGTTCAGCCCCACGACTTCGTCGCGCTCCGCCACCATCGTAAAGGGCGGCACATCCCGCGACATGCGGGCAAGTCCGCTGACCATCGCCCCCTCGCCAACACGCGCGCCTTGGTGAAACCCCGTCCCGCCGCCGACGAATACGTAATCCCCCATCCGCACCAAACCCGCCACCATGACATTGTTGGCGAGGATCGTATTGCGGCCGATCACGCAATCGTGCCCGACATGCGCCGCGGCCATGAGAAACGCCCCGTCGCCGATCTCCGTGAAGGCACCGGCGCGGGTCGCGCGGTTCACCGTCACCCCCTCGCGCAGGGTCACGCCCGCGCCCACCCGCACCCCGCTCGGCGTGCGCGGATCAAACTTCAAGTCCTGCGGCCATCCGCCGATCACAGCGTGTTCGCCGACCGACGTGCCCGTGCCGAGGATCGTGCCGCTGCGCACCACGGCATGTGCCGCGAGGACGACGCCGTCGCCCAGTTCCACACCGTCCTCCACCACAGCGTAGGGGCCGATGACGACCCCCGTGCCGAGCCGCACCGCGTGGTGCACCACCGCCGTCGCATGGACCGCGCCCACGCCCGCCGGGTTTTCACCGCCGCTCACCGGCGCACCTCCCTCCAAGTGTGCATCATCATCCCTTGAACAAACCCAGCTGCGGCTCGCGCAGCAAATCATAACTCTTCAATACCCGCAGCGTCTCCATAAAACCCGTTTTCGTGTAGGCTTGCCCCAAGTCCACCCGCTGCAACACATCGTCGAGAATCGACCGGAAGGACAAAACCGCGTCCACCCCGCCGGAGCGCAGTTCCCGCGCGCACTCCGTCCGCTGTGGATCCGTCGTGGGAAAGGCGGGCAGCACGAGCACACGCGGAACATCCTTTCCAGTGCCCTCAAGCACATCCGCCAGCGACTTCACCACCTTTGTCTGCAAAAACTTCGCCAGTTCCGCCGGACGACCCGCCAGCATCCGCGCGGTAAACCCCGCCTCGCGGTGCCACGGACGGATGAACACCCGCGCCTCCCGCACCGCCCGCAAATCGCTCGAAAACCAGACAAACCCCGCCGGCGACCCCACCGCCTCCGGATTGTGGATATGAAAATCCAGCGTCTCCTCCCCGCCCTTCCGCCGCGGCACGGGCCGCCGCCGCTCCGCGCGCACAAAAACACCGTGCGCCTCGAAGTACTCCCGCAACACCTGTTCGTCGAATGCCGCCATGATTCCCGTTGAAAAACCGGAAGCCATTCATGGATCGGCACTTCTTGCCGCGCAAGCCCCATCGCGCCGCCAAACGGGGCGGTCGTTCCGCGGTCCCCGCCGAGCGGAAGCGTCCCGGCCTCAGTCAAAAACAAATGTCACGATCGAGCGGGGCGGTAAAACCGCGTCGAGCATGGTTCCGATCCCGGGCAGATGCCCTTGGGGCGAGAGATCGTCCTGTGCCGTCGTCATCCATGCGGCCACCCGTTCCACCCCCGCGGGCAGTCCGCCGATTCGCAGCGGCAGTGTGCTGTCGCCGCTGTGGATCGCGACGACGACAAGGCGGCCCCCGCCTTTGAAGGCGGATAGCTTGAGCCCGGGCGCGGGCACCGCATCGACACCCACCCGGCGAAATCCCGGACGGACGAAGCGCGCGAACTGCCCGATGGCGTACCCGCGCTTGAGCACATGCGGCAAACCCTCCCCGACAGGCTCGCCATGCTCGATGAGACCGGTGCGCGAATCGACGAGCGTCTGGTTATTGATGCCCGTGTCGTCGCCCGGCGGGGCGATCCACCACCAGTGCCATGCCGCCGCCCCGGCGTCGACGATCACACGGTGGATGTGGTCCGCCCAGACGAGCGCATCTTCAATTGTATCCGTATAATCATTGCCGGAGAAATCGTCCGAAATCTCCGTCTGCCAGATACGCTTTTCCGTGTTCACCGGCCCCGGCACGCGCGGATTCGCCGAGTTGAGCCGGAAGCGGTCCCACGACCAGTCGTAATTGTGAAACGCCACGATATCGACATCCGGTGAGGAGAGGAAGGCGTTCCAGCCTCCGCCCCGGTCCCATTCCATCGTTTCCGGGGCGACGATCGGCAGGTCGGCGTATCCGCGCGCATCGAGGGTCGGCCGCAGGTGCGCGGCGAGAAATTCGAGCAGCTCCGCCGGTCTCCAATCACAGGACTCATTGGAGCCCACGCGGTAGTCGGGCTCGTTCTGTGGCGAAAGGGCGTATAGATCGATCCCCCGGTCCGGGTGCGTGATCCAGTCAACGAAGTCGGCGAACAACGCCGCGTAATCCGCGTAGGCATCGTCCCGCAGGCGCCCCCCCCGGTGCCCGTGCGCACCCGTCGCACCCTCCTTCAATTCCGCCGGGGGTGACCATGGCGATGCCCACACCCGTGCGCCGCGTGCCTGCGCGAGGCGTGCGGTCCTCCACTCCCAGCTGTTCGTGTTGCCCCCGCGGAAATTCACACGGATACGGCAGAGCGAGAGCCCGAGCCCGTTCTCCGGATGAAAAAACAGGTCCGCCATGGCATCCGTCATGTTTTGCGCGGAGTAGGCCACGCTCGCGCCGAAGCCGTCGATTATCTGATGCACCTCCGAGGGTTCAAGGGTGACTTCCACGGACTCGTCGGCAGGGGCTTCCGCTTCAGCAAGGACCCGGAAAAACAAAGCCCCGCCCCCGTCCCCGAGACCGCGCCGCACGCGCTGCCATTCACCGAGCCCGCGCGGATCCGGATCGCTGCGCAGCACCTCCGCTGCACTGTCCGGCACTTCCCTCCATTCGAGGAGGTCGGCGCTCTCCTGCAAGGCCACGGCCAGGCCCGGCGGGCGGTGCCACGAAAACTCCACTGCCTCCGCGCCTTCTTCGCGCACGACTCCGAGCGCACGCGGCGCACCGAGTGCGCGGACATAACTGGCGCGGGCAAAGACATCGCGCACCTCGACCGGAACCGCTGCGACAACATCGCCAAACGCCCGTCCAACCCGCAACCGGCCGAATGCCGAGACGCCGTCGCCCGACCCCTTGCGTATCCACAGAGTGGACACCTCCGGCAGCCCGGTGGACAACTCCGCTCCGCTGTCCCATGCAGCGGGCTCGCGGTAGTCGGCGGGGTTGAGAAGAACATCGATCCGGTCCGCGCCGCCCGCGCCGCCGCCGAGAACCACCCGTCCGACGACGAGATTCACCCCCGCCTGCGCCACCGCCTCTTCGCCCTCCGTCTGCGCGCCGCTCTCTCCGCGCGCGCGGGCCCGCATCACCGGATTCCCTGCGCCCGTGCGCACCACGCCCAGCGACGGGCCGTCCTCCGGCCCACCGCCAAACGCTACCCACGCAAACGTCGGGGGCTCCACCGCCTCCGTCAGGAAGCTGAAATACAGCGGCTCTCTTGGTCCGAACTTCGCCGGCAATTCGATCCATGCACGGCCCTCCCCGCCCCCGCGCGCTTCAAGATAGCCCGTTCCGCCGCCATGCGCCACGTAACCCGCCGCGTAGTCCAGAGCGCCAGCGCGCGGGACAAACGCCGGGAAGCCGTCCGCACCCGCCCCGGCGGTCCATCCGGCCTGTCCGTCAAGGTCCGCGCCGTGTTCGTAGGTCGGCGGCGAAAAGTCCGCCTCCCACAGACCGCCGCACGCAGCGGCCGGTACGCATAACAAAAGGGAAATCACGCCTTGTTGGAAAAATTTCATCGGGGAATACGGAAATTGAATAATCTATCAAGCCAATCCATACGGGCCGCCCGCGCACCGGAGCAAGCCCCGTTTGCGCCAAGGTAACGCCCTCACCCGGTCACAAACCCCCAAGCAACCCCGCGAACCCGGCGTGCGACAAAACCAATTGCAGGTGCTAACTTTTTTGTCGCGGGCGCGGAGGGAGACACCGGCCCTGCGGCGGCGCTCAGTCTGCGGGCGGTATTCAAGCTCTCAGTCTTCGGGCGGGCCCCATCCGCCGCCGCCGGGGGTTTCGAGGCACAGGCGGTCGCCGGGGGCGGCGTGAAAGGCGGCGACGCCATCGAGTTCGGTCGTTTCCCCTTCCGCAGAGATCCGGACTTGCCGGCCCCGCGCGCCGGGGTCGCCGCCGTCGCGACCGTAGGGCGCTTCGACACGGTGCTGCGTGACAAGAGACACCTCGACAGGGGCGAGATACTCGATCTCCCGCACGAGGCCGTCGCCCCCGCGGTGGCGGCCCGCGCCGCCGGAGCCCCGCCGCAAGGCAAATCGCCGCAGGCGCACGGGGTAGCGCAGTTCAATGACCTCGGGGTCGGTGATGGCGGTGTTGGTCATGTGCACCTGCACGCCGGACGCGCCGGCGAATCCGGGACCGGCGCCGCAACCGCCGCCGACGGTTTCGTAGTAGCCGAAGCGCCCATCGCCGAAGAGGAGGTTGTTCATCGTGCCCTGCGAGCACGCCGTCTCGCCGAAGGCCTTGAGGAGGGTGTCGACAAGGCGCTGGCTCGTTTCCACGTTGCCGCCGACAACGGCGGGCATCGACTCCGCCTCTCCCTCGAATACCGGGGTGAGAAAGGTGCCTTCCGCGCGGATGGCGACGCGCTCCATCAATCCCTCGTTGAGCGGGTAATCGCCGCCCGAGAGACAGCGCAGGACGTAAAGCACCGCGCTCGCAACTATGCCCTCCGTCGCGTTGAGGTTGCCGGGGTGGCGACCGCCGGAGCGGGTAAAATCCAGTTCGAGGCGGCCTCCCGCGCTCCGCCACCGCAGAACAATGGGCGTCCCGTCGTCGAGGCGCTCCTCTGCTTCGCCCCCGCGCCCGTCGAGCGTCTCCAGCCACCGCTCCATTCCGTCACGGGCGAGCCGCCGAAGTTCTTTGAACCAGCCATGGAGCGCGTCGGCGCCCACCGTCTCTTCCAATGCGCGCAACCGCTCCCCGCCGAGGCGCAGGGCGGCGACCTGCGCCTGGAGGTCGAGAAGGTTTTCCGCCGGGTTGCGGCTCGGATAGGCGCCGCCGCGCAGGAGCGCTTCCACACCGTCGAGATCCAACCGCCCGGCGCGGGAAAGACGGCGCGGGGCGATGAGAACGCCTTCCTCGGCGAGCGAACGTGCCTCCGGCGGCATGGAGCCGGGCCGCCGCCCGCCCACCTCGGCGTGGTGGGCGCGGGTGGCAAGGTAGGCGAAGCAGCGCCCCTCGCGGTCAAAGACCGGGGCCACGGCGGTGATATCCGGCAGGTGGGAGCCCCCGAATCCGGGGTGATTCGTCACCCACAGGTCCCCCGCCTCCGGCTTCCCGAGACGTTCGCGCAGGGCGCGCGCACACGTCCCCATCGCCCCGAGATGCACCGGAATATGCGGCGCGTTGACGACAAGCCGCCCCTCCGCGTCGAGGAGGGCGCAGGAGAAGTCGAGCCGTTCGCGGATGTTCACCGACACCGCCGTGCGCCGCAGTTGGTCGCCCATTTCCTCCACGACGGAGCGGAAGCGGTTGGCAAACAGCTCGCGGCTGACGGCGTCGCGCTCCGTTGCCCCCGCGGCGGCGGATGTATCCCGCCGTGCCTCCCCCGCCGTGAGCTTGAGGGAACCCAGCGAACCGGTCGCCCCCGACCAACCTGGCTCAACGACCAATGTGCTGAAAGCATCGTAGACCACGCACGGCCCCTCCAGACGGGTACCGGGCGGGAGGGCGTCGCGCTCGTAGACCGGCACCTCCCGCCAGTCCCCTCCGGCGTAAAGGCGCGTATGCCGCACCGCCTCCGCGGCGGGGCCGTCCGGAAACGATTCCTCCTCCGCCGGCGGAGCCGCCGACCGGCACACTGCGGAGATTGCCACGACTTCGATGCGTCCGCCCTCCGGCGCGTAGCCGAAAACCGCCTCGTGCCGCTCGCGGAACGCCTCCGCAAGATCGCTGCCGGGTGTCCACGGCAGTCGCAGCGCATGCTCCTGCCCGGTGAAGCGCAGTTCTGCCTCAAAATCTGTCCTCTCCGCCGCCGCACCGTCGCGCCCGAGGGACTCGCCCGCCTCACGTCCCAGCGTATCCATCCAGTCCGGGATGTCTCCGGCGCATGCGTCGAGGGGCCGCAACACCTGCCGCGCCGCCCGGCTCTCCTCCGCTGCATGCAGGATGCCGAGCGCGCTGAGCAAACCGGCGTCGGCAGGCATGAGGATCGTCTCCATGCCGAGGAGGCCCGCGACCGCGCAGGCGTGCAACCCGCCGGCGCCCCCGAAGACGAGGAGCGCGTGTTCGCGCGGGTCGTAGCCTTCGCGCACGCTGATCGTTCGGGCCACCTGCGCCATGCGCTCGTCTGCAATCCGCAGGAAACCCGCGAGAATACGGTCGCGGTCGAGGCCGCCGGCGCGGGACAGCTCTTCGGCGGCGCGCTCCGCCGCGGACCGGTCGAGCGGTATCTGAAAGGCAGCGGGATCGAGGCGGCCGAGAAGCAGGTGCACATCCGTCAGTGCCAGCGGTCCGCCGCGCCCGTAGCATGCGGGTCCCGGGTCGGCGCCCGCGCTCTCCGGGCCAACCGTCACCGTCTCCCCCGCCACAGCGCAGACACTCCCCCCGCCCGCCGCCACGGTTTCGATATGCAGCGACGGCGCGACAACACGGGCCGGACCCACCTTGCGCGAACGCCGCAGCAAAAACCCGGCCGCCCAGCGCGAAACGTCCGTGCTTGTGCCCCCCATGTCGAAAGCGATGACGCGGTCGATCCCCGCCCGCGCGGCGCAGTGGGCCGCCCCCGCGAGACCGCCCGCCGGCCCGCTGAGCAGGCTGTCGACCGGATGAAAGCGCTCCCGCGGCAGAAGTCCCCCCGCGCTGTTCATGACGAGCACCCGGCTTCCTCGTGCAAGGCCGCTCTCCACCGCGTCGAGATAGGATTGGAGAACCGGACCGAGCGAAGCATCGACAACCGCTGTCTCCGCGCGGTCGAGGTACTTGATAAAGGGGCACAGCGCGGCGGACTCCACGACCGTCGCAAACCCCGCCTCGCGCAGGAGGGCCGCGACCCGCCGCTCGTGGCTGTCGTTGCGGTAGGCATTGAGCAATGCTACCGCCGCCACCGAGCAACCCGCCCCGCGCGCCTCCGCGAAGGCCTCCGCAAGCCGCCCCTCCTCCAGCGGCTCGATCTCCCTGCCCCGCGCGTCAATCCGCCCCGTGGCCCCGACGATCCTCGCCGGGTCGAGCCGCTCCTTGACCACTTGTAGGGCGAAGAGATCCGGGCGGCGCTGGTCGCCGATGGCGAGCAAGTCCTCGAAGCCCGCCGTCACGACAAGACACACCGGCGCGCTCTTGCCCTCCAGAAGAGCGTTGGTGCCCTTCGTCGTACCGAGCCGGAAATCGCAGGGAGGCAGCGTTCCGCGCACCGGCGTTCCCGTGAGCAGGCGCGCTCCGAAGACCGGCGCCTCTTCGCCGGTGTCGACCGAAAACAAGCCGCCCTCCGCCGCTCCGGGCGGCGGAGCGTCGTCCAGTTCAAGCGTGTGTGCGCCGTGCCTATCGATGACCCGGCGCGTGCCGTCGGCAAACTCCACCCGCGCGCCGTCAAGAAAACCGTCCGGGAGCCCCCACCCCGCTTCGTAGGAGAGGCGCTTGCCGTCGGTGCGCTTCGCCCGCGCCCGGAGCCGGCCCGAGGAAAGCAATTTGGCGCGGCGGAAGGAGCCGTCGGGCGCGTATCCGAGGCAATCGGTGAACGTGCCGCCGGTATCGACGGCGATTCGCCAGTGCCCGTCTCCGCTCATCGGCCCATCTGCATCAGCGCGCGAGAGACCTTCGTCAGCGCGCGGTCATGCCGGTCGCAGGCCGGATCCATCTCACGCAGAAGGTTCCAAAACTTCTTCGAGTGGTCGAGCTGCTTCAGGTGCGCCAGCTCATGCAGGATCACGTGGTCCTGCAAAGCCGCGGTCAAAAGCACCAACCGCCAGTTCAGGGAAAGCGTCGAGCGGTCCGTGCACGCCCCCCAGCGCGTGCGCTGGTCGCGGATCGTTACTCGCTTCACGCGTAGACCGTGTTCTTTGGCAAGAGCCTTCACCCGTTCGGGCACAACCTCGCGGGCAAACGCCTGCAACACGAGCCGCAGTTGCCGCTCCATCTCCAACTGCGGATCAAGGGCGATTTCCACGCGTTCCGGCTCGTCGCAGAGGAGGTAACTCAATTCCCGCGCCCGGAACCCCATCTCGACGGGGAAATCGCGCCCGCTCGCCGAGACCGTCTTCTGCGTCACCAAATATTCATGCAGCGTGAGCCGACGCGGCGTGCGCTCGAGCGTTTTCACCACCCACTCGCCCTGCGTCCGCAAAAACTGCAGCGCGTTTGCCTCCGATATCCGGTAGGAAACCTTCAACTGTACGCGGTTGGAGTCATCCACGAGCACACGCAGATGGCGCATGCCTTTGCGGCGGTGCACTTCGTAGGGTACCATAAAAGAACCTTCCGAGGTCCTCAGTTCACAGAGTTTCACGTCGCTTTTGGGCATTGTCGGCTTGCTCCATTTGCTTCCGCACATGCCGCCGCAGCGCGGACTCCGGATCGATCCCGGCGGAGCGGCAGGCCGCCGCCAGCTCGAACAGCCGCGCGGAGGCCACCTCCTCCGTCAATTCCTCCGGATTTACCGGAAGCTGCACTCGTTTTCTCCCGCCATCAATCTCCAACCCCCTTTTTTTCGCCTGCTTGAGGAATTCCGTGGCGAACAGCAGCGCCGGAAGCGGCGCGGGCACGGCATCCGCAACTGAGGTGGTTGGATCACTTGGACAGGATTGCTTTGGTCTTCAGATGTGATTCCGGCAGGGAGGGACAAGGTCCCGACCTGCCGACAGAGTCAAGTAGACAGGGGTGCGGGTGGCGCAGTCGGAGGTTTCGTGCCCCCGGCTTCGTTTTTGCAGAAGCTGGGATTTTTTGCAGCGACCGGCCGACTCCTCTCCGGTTCTGCGCACCAGTCCCAATGCCAGCCGTGCCTACGACATTATCTGCTCGTTCTTCCTGACGACGTTCATTGACGGGAGCGCGCTTCGCGCACGTCAACCGGTTGCGGGAAGACCCGCTGCTCAAGGAGCTTTTCGGCCTCCAGCGGCTCGGCGGCGACGATTCCATCCGGCGCTACTTCAAACAGATCGAAGCGGCCGGCTGCGGCGATTGGGTGGCTGGCGCCACCGAAGATATGTGGAGGTGTCTGCCGCCCCCGGCATGTGGAAGCGCGGCACGGGCAGAACAGCACCGTGTTCACCCGATGTCCGGGACGGTAAGTATCTCGGGCTCGCCTTGGGTGACGAGGACGGTGTGCTCGAAGTGGGCGCTGGGGGAGCGGTCGCGGGTGAGGGCGGTCCAGCCGTCGGCGGCCATTTCGACGCGGGGGCTGCCGAGAGTTATCATGGGCTCGATGGCGAGGGTCATGTTCGGGCGGAGGCGGTCGCCGCGCTTGCGCGGACCGAAGTTGGGGATCTGCGGCTCTTCGTGCATGGTGCGCCCCACCCCGTGGCCGACGAAGTCGCGTACGATACCAAAGCCCTTGGGCAGAATGGCCTTTTCGACGGCGTTGGAGATGTAGCCGACACGGTTGCCCGCACGGGCTTGGTCGATGGCACTGTAGAGGGCGTCGCGGGTGGCGTCGAGGAGGCGCTGCACGGGCTCATCGACCGCGCCCACGGCGATG
Source organism: Opitutales bacterium (assembly GCA_020831525.1). Taxonomy (GTDB): domain Bacteria; phylum Verrucomicrobiota; class Verrucomicrobiia; order Opitutales; family Oceanipulchritudinaceae; genus SLLG01. The sequence goes on along the minus strand of JAFIGH010000036.1, from coordinate 26,704 downwards.
GTGCGGGCGTTGTCGCCGATGTAGCCTTCGTAGAGCACGCAGACGTCGACGGTGATAATGTCGCCCTCGCGCAGGATGCGCCGCAGATCGCCGATACCGTGGACGATCTCTTCGTTGACGGAGAGACAGGTGAAGGCGGGAAAGCGCTTGTTGCCCGAGCGGTAGTCGTAGCAGGCGCTGTTGCCCCCGTAGCCTTCGATGAGGCGCCGACCCTCTTGGTCGAGGTCGTAGGTGTTGATCCCGGGCGCGACCATTCCGCAGAGCTGTTCGAGCACATTGGCCGCGATACGGCAGGCATCGCGCATGACGGCAAGCTCGCGGGCGCTCTTGACCGGAATCATCTACCTGCTTTTCTCCGCTGAGGACCCGTTGATACGCAGTCAAAACGACCGCGCGAACAACGCTTTACCCGAAGAAGTAAGCGTTGAGGCTCCAGGCGAGGGCACCGGAAATGAACATGACGATGAGCCAGCGCCAGAGCTTTTTGCCCTGCGCGATACCGACGGTATCGACGAGTTGGCGCACGCGCCCCTGGCTGCGGCCCTTGATGCGGCCCTTCTTGAGGAAGCCGTCGTAGTGCCGCTGCAGGAGGTAGGTCTCCACTTGGCGGAGGAAGTCGAGGAGCACGCCGACCATGATGAGCAGGCCGGTGCCACCGAAGAACTGCGCGGCTTGGAAGGGCACGCCCGTGGCCATGTTGACGCTGTCGGGAATGATGGCGATGACGACAAGGAACGCTGCCCCGAAGATGGTGAGGCGCGTCATGATGAAATCGAGGTAGCGCGCCGTGGGCTGGCCGGGGCGCACGCCGGGCACATAGCCCCCGTACTTCTTGAGGTCGTCGGAAATCTGCACCGGCTTGAACATGACAGACACCCAGAAGAAGGCGAAGGCCGCGATGAGGCCGCCGAAAATCAGGTAATAGGTGAATGTGCCGTGCTGGAAAAGGAGCCCGAAGTTCGTCAGCCACCGCGCGTTGAGGGCGCCGCCCACCTGCGAGAAGATGGTGGTGAAGAACATGAGGATGGCCGAGGCAAAGATGATCGGCATGACCCCGGAGTAATTGACCTTGAGCGGCAGGAAGCTGCTCTGCCCGCCGAAGACCTTGCGCCCGACAACCCGCTTGGCGTACTGCACGGGGATCTTGCGCGTGCCCTGCGTGACGAGGACGACCCCGGCGATAACAAGGAAGAGGAAGATAAACATCACGATGCCCTGCCCGGCGTTGAGCTGCGGGCCGCCCGCACCGACGGGAGCGGTGAAGAGCGAGGCGGTGAGCGTGATGGCGGCGGGGAGATCGGCAAGAATGCCGATCGTGATGAGCAGCGAGATACCATTGCCGATACCGCGCTGGGTGATCTGCTCGCCCAGCCACATGAGGAGCATGGTGCCACTCGTAAGGAAGATCACCCCCGTGATCATGAACCACGTGGGATCGATGAGGATGATGTTGCCGAAGCGCGCCAGATCGTAGTCCGGAAACAGCCGCTGCGGATTCTGCAGGGTGATAACGAGCAGGATCGACTGCACGAAGCAGATGCCGAGTGTGGCATAGCGCGTGTACTGCGAAATCTTCTGGCGCCCGACTTCGCCCTCCTGCTGGAGGCGGGAGAGCGACGGCACGGCGGCGGTCAACAACTGGAAGACAATCGCCGCGCTGATGTAGGGCATGATACCCAAGGCGAAGAGCGCTCCGTTGAGGAGCGCGCCGCCGGTGAACATATTGTAGAGACCAATGAGGCTCCCGCCGGTTTCCCTCGCCTGCGCTTCGAAGAAATCGCGCAGGGGAGTCGGATCCAGCCCCGGGAGAGGGATATTCGCACCGACCCGCGCAATAAAAAGCAGGAACAGGGTGAGAAAAATCTTATCCCTCAGTTCGGGGATTTTGAAGACGTTGATAAAGGCGGAAAACATCGTGGGCTGGGCGGTTTTGAAGGCAGGTGCCGGACTGTCCGGCGAACTCCCCCCGCCGGATCGGCGGGGACGCTACTCGGCGTCAGCGGCGGGGGTTTGTTCGGCTGAAACTTCAGGGACGATGACTTTGCCCCCTGCCTTTTCAATCTTTTCCTTGGCTGTGGCGGAGAGTTTGTCAGCGGTGACCGTGAGGGCCCGCGACACTTCGCCGACGCCGAGTATCTTGACGAGGCCGGCGCTACGGCGCACGAGACCGGCGGCGACAAGCGAGTCCTTGTCGACGGTGTCGCCCGCGACGCGTTCGAGATCGCCGACATTGACGATGGCGTATTCCCTGCGGAAGCGGAAGTTGCTGAAGCCGCGCTTGGGCAGCTTGCGGTAAAGGGGAACGTGGCCGGACTCGAAGCCGGGGCGGAGGCTGTGGCCCGCACGGGCGCGCTGGCCCTTATGCCCGCGACCGGAAGTCTTCCCGAGGCCGCCGCCTTCACCGCGCCCGACGCGCTTGCGCTTTTTGAAGCCGCCGCTTTTGACGAGGTTGTGCAGTCTCATGACAAATATTCTCTTTCTTTGGTTGACCGGTTGGTGGAACGGCCGCGCGTCACTCGGCGGCGCGGAGGTTGCGGATATCCTCCATGGAACGCATCTGGCGCAGAGCATCGAGGGTGGCGAAAACCATCGCCGCCGGGTTGTTCGAGCGGAGGCTTTTGGTGAGGACGTCCTTGATGCCGGCGGCTTCGAGGACGGCACGCACACCACCGCCGGCGATGACGCCAGTACCGGGTGTGGCGGGGCGCAGAAGAACCTTGCCGCCGTCGTGTTCGCCCACGGCCTCGTGGGGGATGGTGTTATTCTTGCGCTTCACGGTGGCCATGTTCTTACGTGCCTGTTCAGTGCCCTTGCGGATGCACTCGGGCACTTCCTTGGCCTTGCCGTAGCCCACGCCCACCTGCCCGTCGCCGTCGCCGACGACGACCAGCGCGGCAAAGGAGAAGCGGCGCCCGCCCGCCACGACCTTGGCGCAACGGTTGATGTGGACCACCTTTTCGATGAGGCCGCTGTCTTCCTCTTCCTGCTGTCCGGGGCCGCGCCCGCGACCACCCGGACCGCGACCCGGACCGCGTCCACGGCCACCGGGGCCGCCCGGTCCGCGTCCACGACCGCCAGGGCCGCCCGGCCCGCGACCACCGCGCCCACGGCGCTGCTGCTGAGGATCGACAAGCGGACGGTCGACACGACCGACAACGGCGCTCACACGGCTTTTCTTCTCGGGCGAGGCGATGATATCGCCGTCAAGTTCTTCGCCGTCACCGCCTTTGGCATCGTCCGCGGCGGCGGGTTCGGGGGCGTCGGCACTTTCCGGCGCGGGAGGAGGCGCGGGGACCTTCTCCTCGGCGGCGGGTTCCGGTGGCAACGGCTTTTCCGGCGCGGGTGCCGCGTCGGTTTCGGGTAAATCCTGTTTCTTCGGTTCGTCGGACATGATCAGCTTTCCTTAGAAGTTGAGGCCGGCCTCGCGGGCGGCGTCGGCAAAAGCCTTCACGCGTCCGTGGTAGCGGCGCCCGTGACGGTCGAAGACCACACTTTCGATACCCGCGGCCTTGGCCTTTTCGCCGATGGCTTTGCCGAGGGCGGAGGCACCGGCGACATTGGCCCGGAGCTTGGCGTCGCGCTGGTCCTTGGAGACGGTGGAGACCGCCACGAGGGTGCGCCCGTTCACGTCGTCGATGGCCTGGGCGTGGATGTGGAGGTTGGTGAAGGTGACGCAGAGACGCGGACGATCCGCCGTGCCTTTGACCTTTTTGCGGATGCGCCATATCCGGCGCTGCCGCAGGGTTTGTTTCTTTTCCAAATGCATGATAACTCTTGTTTCTTACTTGCGGGAGAGGAAGGTCTCCCTCGCATGGTTCAAGATCAGCCCGCCTTCTTGCCTTCCTTGCGGCGGACGTATTCACCGTCAATGGTGATGCCTTTGCCCTTGTAGGGCTCCATCGGCTTGGCCGATTTGACGAGTGCGGCGAAGTGCCCCACCATTTGCTTGTCGGCACCCTGCACCTTGACCTTCGTCGGATCGGCGAGAGTCACGGTGATGCCTTGGGGAATTTCGTGCTCGATGATGTGCGAGTAGCCCACGTTCAACTCGAGAACCTTCCCTTTGAGAATGGCGCGGAAGCCGACACCGGAGATGGTGAGGTTTTTCTCGAAGCCCTTGCTCGCGCCCTCGACCATACCCGCAATAATGCTGCGGGCGGTGCCGTACATGGCGCGTGCGTGGCGGCTTTGGTCGACGGGCTTCACAGTGACGCTGCCATCTTCCTCCGAAAGGGTGACCACCTTGGGATCGAATGTTTTCTCAAGTTTTCCAACCGGTCCCTCGACACGGATCGTGCCGCCGTCGATGGCGACCTTGACCTTGTCGGGGATGGCTACGGGAAGTTTTCCGATACGGCTCATGGTATTGATGCTTTCCTTATTACCAGACGGAGCAGATGAGTTCTCCGCCGATGTTCTGGCGACGCGCGTCGCGGTCCTTGAGGATACCCTTGGAGGTGGTGAGGATGCCCACACCCATTCCACCAAGCGTGCGCGGTATGTCCGTGGCTTGGAAATAGAGGCGGCGGCCCGGCGTACTCACGCGGCGGATACCGGTGATGGCGGGTGTGTCGTCCACATACTTGAGGGTGAGGTTGATGGACTTGCGCTTGCGCTCGTCCTCAACCACCTCGACGCTGCGGAGGTAGCCTTCGTCGCGCAGAATCTCGGCGATGCTCAGGTGCATCTTCGAGTAGCGCGCGACACAGGTGTCCTTGCGGGCCGAGTAGGCGTTGCGGACGATGGTCAGGAAATTACTGATGGAATCAGACATGGGACGGTTTCTCCTTTTGCCGTGGCGGTGTTACCAGGAGGACTTCGTCACTCCGGGGATCTTCCCCTGGGAGGCGAGTTCGCGGAAGGTGATGCGGCTGACACCGTATTTACGGATGTAGGCGCGCGGACGGCCCGTGATGGAACAGCGGTTGCGCAGACGGACCGCGCTGGAATTGCGGGGCAGCTTGGTGAGCTTGCGCTGGGCGGCGTAGAAATCTTCGTCGCCCGTGGACGGGTCGGCCATGACGCGCTTGAGTTCCTCGCGCTTGGCACGGAAGCGCGCGGCGAGTTTTTCACGCTTCTTCTGGCGTTCGATCATTGCTTTTTTAGCCATTGGTCAAGGTTCTCCGAAAGGGTTTATGCTGTGGCGGTTTCGGGTGTTGCGGCGGCTTGGCGCTTGCGGAAGGGCATGCCGAGGAGGCGGAGCAACTCGCGCCCTTCATCGTCGGTCTCCGCCGTGGTGACGATGGTGACGTCGAGACCGAAGCCGGATTTGGAGCCGTCGCCATGGGTCTCGGGGAAAATTGTGTGGTCGGTGATCCCCACGGTGTAGTTGCCCTTGCCGTCGAAGCGGTCGCTGACGCCGCGGAAGTCACGGATCCCGGGCAAGGCCACACCGATGAGGCGGTAAAGAAACTCATACATGCTCGCGCCGCGGAGGGTGACCTTGGCCCCGATCGGCATGCCCTCGCGCAACTTGAAGTTGGAGACGCTCTTCTTCGCCTTGGTTATGACGGCCTTCTGCCCCGCAACGGTGGAGAGCTGCTTGGTTACGTCCTCGATCTCCTTCTTTTCGAGGGTGCTCGCGAAACCGGTGTTGAGGACAACCTTGGTCACGCGCGGGACTTGGTGCACGTTGCCGTAGCCGCCGCTCTTGGTGAGCTGCGGGACAACCTGCTCCTGGTAATAGGCTTTTAAATAAGGTGTGGGCATTTCAGTTTCCTGCGTTTCGCGGGCCGATTTCCGGCCGGCCCGCATGGCTGTAAAAAGTGGTTAGCGGCGTGGTCACGATCCGGCCTTCGCGCCGACCTTTTCGTCGTAGCGGGAGGCGAGCATGACGTTGGACATGTGAACGGGGTTTTCGCGCTCGGTGATGCCTCCGGGATCGCTCTCGGAGCGCGCTTTCTCGTGATGCTTGCGGCGGTTGACGCCTTCGACGATGACGCGCTGCTGCACCGGAAAGACCTGCATGACCTTGCCGCGGTCGCCGCGGTGGTTGCCGGCGATGACGACAACTTCGTCTCCTGATTTGATCTTCTGCTTCATGATTAGAGCACCTCCGGTGCGAGGCTGACGATTTTCATGTACTTGCGCTGGCGAAGTTCGCGCGCGATGGGGCCGTAGACGCGGTTGCCTCGGGGCTGCCCGTCGGGATTGATGAGCACCACGGCGTTCGAATCGAAGCGCAGGTAGCTGCCGTCGGCGCGGCGGATGGGAGCGCGCGTGCGCACGACGATGGCGCGGCACACCGTGCCCTTTTTGACGGTCGCGTCGGGCGAAGAATCGCGCACGTTGACGACGATCTCGTCGCCGACGGAAGCCGTGCGCTTCAACTGGCCGAGCCGACGGATCATCTTGGCCTTTTTGGCGCCGGTGTTGTCGGCGACGTCGACCATGGAAAGCATCTGGATCATAGCGTGTCCTCTTGGATTAAGTAGTTGGGCAGGATGGCGCGGGGCCGTCAGTCGATGACCGGCGCCTTCTCGACGATCTGCACGATGCGGAACCGCTTGAGCTTGCTCATGGGACGCGTCTCCATGATGATGACGCGGTCGCCGATGCCGCATTCGTTGGAGTCGTCGTGCGCGTGGACAACCGTCTTGCGCTTCACCTCCTTGAGATAGAGCGGGTGGCGGATCTTGTAGTCGTAAGTGACCTTGACGGACTTGTCACCGGAGCGGCTGGTGACGACGCCGGTGATGGTCTTGCGTTGGTTGCGGTCGGACATGGTGCGGATGTGTTACAGTGTTGTGGCGGGGTGCCTTCAGGCAGCCGGAACCGCTTTCTTTTTCTCGTTCAGCACGGTGCGCACACGGGCGATATCGTGCCGCAGTTCCCTGAGGAGGTGGGTGCGTTCGAGCTGGCCGGTGCGCTTGTTGAGGCGGCTCTGGAGCAGCTCCTGGCGGAGGTCGCGCAGTTTCTTGTCGAGTTCATTGAGCGAAAGCTCGCGGAGATCTTTGGTTTTTTCGGCCATGGGATGTCGGTCCTTCCGGTTAAACGGGAGCGGGATCAGAGGGAGTCGCGTGTGATGAAGCGGCAACGCAGGGGCAGCTTGCCGTCGGCGAGGCGCATGGCCTCCCGCGCAGCGGTCACACTGACGCCGGACAATTCGAAGAGGACAGTGCCGGGCTTCACCACGGCGGCCCAGAACTCGACGCCGCCCTTGCCCTTGCCCTGGCGGGTTTCGGCGGGTTTCTTGGTGATCGGCTTGTGGGGGAAGACGCGGATCCACACCTTGCCCCGGCGGGCGAGGTAGCGGTTGATGGCGACACGGGCGGCTTCGATCTGCTGCGCGGAGATCATTCCCCGGCCAAGGCACTGGATTCCGTAATCACCGAAAGCGAGGGAGTCGCCCCCCTTGGCGTTGCCGCGATTGCGGCCCCGCTGCTGCTTGCGGTACTTGGTCCTGGATGGCATTAAAGGCATGGCTGTGCGATGGGATGAAGTTTATAAATTCGGTGGAGTGGGCGGAAGGTCTCAGCCAATGGATGATTCGTCGTCGGCCACGCAAATCCAGCATTTGACACCGATGAGACCGTAGACTGTGCGCGCCTCGGAAAAGCCGTAGTCAACATTCGCGCGGAGTGTGTGCAGGGGCACCGATCCGGCGCGCGTCGTCTCGGTGCGGGCGATGTCGGAGCCGCCGAGGCGACCGGAAACCTGCAGTCGAATACCCAGTGCGCCCATGCTCATGGTGCTTTGCACGGTCTTCTTCATGGCACGGCGGAAGGAAATGCGGCGTTCCAGCTGTAGGGCGACACTCTCGGCGACAAGCTGCGCGACGAGGTCGGGCTTCTTTACCTCCTGGATATCGAGAAGGATGTCGCGGCCCACCATCTTGGAGAGATCGGCCTTGATTTTCTCCAGCTCCTGCCCCTTGCGCCCGATGACGATGCCGGGACGGGCGGTGAAGACTTTGACGCGCACGCGGTTGCCGGCGCGCTCAATGAAGATGCGCGGCACGGCGGCAAAGCGGAACTTTTCGCCGAGAAACTCGCGGATGCGCTGATCTTCGGCGACGAGTGTGCCGAAGTCCTTCTTGCGGGCGAACCAGCGGGATTGCCAGTCGCGGCGGACGGCGAGACGGAAACCGATAGGATTGACTTTCTGGCCCATGGGAAAACTCAGGTGTTGGCGGTTTTGGAATCCTCGGCCTCGGCGAGGATGATGCGCAGGTGGCTCGTGCGTTTGCGGTAAGGATGCGCCGAGCCGCGCGCGACGGGTTTGAAACGGCGGAAGGCCGGACCCTGCTCGACAACGGCGCTCTTGATAATGAGGTCGTCGGACGAGAGGTCATGGTTGTTCTCCGCGTTGGCAATGGCGCTCTGGAGCGTCTTGCGCAGCAGACGCGCCGACTTGCGCGGGATGAAGGCGAGAAGCTCGAGCGCTTCGTTGGCCGGACGCCCTTGGATGGAGCGGGCGACCTCGCGCGCCTTCATCGGCGAGATACGGGTGAAACGGGAAAGGGATGTCACTTCCATGGGATGAAATTCAGGAATTGAGTTGGAAAGTTTGGATACGGACACGGTCGCCGGCGGCGATAACCTGCCCCGGCGCGAGATCAGTGATGAGCGCTACGGCCCGCTCCCCCGCCACGGCGGCGAGAAGTACGGTGGCCACGTAGACGTCACCGCGGACAACCTGCGCAAGCATGCCTTCGCGGAAGCCGCTGTCGATCCCGCCGGCGAGGACGATGAGGTCGGCCGCCTCGGTCTCCGCCACTTCCATGACCCTGCCCTCGCCCGCCGCGTGCAGCGGGGCGTGGCCAAACGCCGGCGCTTCGGCGCGGGCAAGAGAACCCGCGAAGGCGCAGACGAGGAGGAGCTGGAGGATGCGGAACATTGTCGACCGTGTGCGGAAAGGGATTACTTTTTGGTGTGCGGCTGGTGCCCCTTGAACTGGCGCGTCGGCGAGAACTCGCCGAGACGGTGCCCCACCATGTTCTCCGTCACGTGGACAGGAACAAAGCCCTTGCCGTTGTGGACCTCGATATTGAGGCCGACGAACTCGGGCGTGATCTGGGAGCGCCGCGACCATGTGCGGATGGGCTTGCGGTCGTCCTTGGCCTGGGCGGTCTCAATCCGCTTCCAAAGCCCGGGATCCACAAAGAAGCCTTTTTTCAGTGAACGTGCCATGTCGTTTGTCGAATTTGGATTACTTCACGCGGCGGCCGTTGCGGCGCACAAGGATGTACTTCTCGGACTGCTTGCCCTTGCGGCGGGTGGGGAAGCCCTTGGCGAGCTGGCCCCATGGGCTCACCGGGTGACCGCCGCCGGAGGAACGGCCTTCGCCGCCGCCCATGGGATGGTCGACCGGATTCATGGCCACACCGCGCACACGCGGGCGCTTGCCGAGCCAGCGCTTGCGCCCGGCCTTGCCGAGCGAGCGGTTGTTGTGGGTGGAGTTGGCGACGACACCGATGGTGGCGCGGCAGTTCTCGTTGAACTGGCGGATTTCGCCGGAGGGCATGCGCACGGAGGCGAGACCCTTTTCCACGGCCACAAGGGTGGCGGAGTTACCGGCGGTGCGCACAAGAGCGCCCTTCGTGTTGGGCCGCATTTCGATCGCGTGGATCGAAGTCGAGGGCGGAATGCTCTTCAACGGCATGCTGTTGCCCGCCGAAAACGCGGCTGTCTCCGAGGCGTTCACAACCTTCGCGCCCTCTTCGAGCTTCTGCGGGGCGAGGATGTAGCGCAGTTCGCCGTCCTCATAGCGCACAAGCGCGAGATTGGCCGACCGGTTCGGGTCGTATTCGAAGCGCACGACCTCGGCGGGAGCGTCGAGGCGGTCGCGCCGGAAATCGACGATACGCAGGAGGCGCTTGTGGCCCCCGCCGCGACGGCGGCTCGTGATACGGCCGTAGGCGTTGCGACCGCCGGTGCGCTTCTTGATCTCGGTGAGCTTCTTGACCGGCCGCTCTTTGCTGAGCTGCGGCTGGCTGTTCTGCACCTGGAAGCGCTGGGAGGGCGTGACGGGTTTCTTGGGAACAATGGGCATGGCGTGTATGTCCTTTACGCGGTTCAGACGAGGTCGATGGATTCGCCCGCGGCGACAGTGATAATCGCCTTTTTGTAGCCCGGCTTGCGACCGGGATTGCCGCCGCGCATGCGGTTGCTTTTGACCTTCGGCTTGACGTTGGCGATGTTCACGGAGCGGACGTTGACCCCGAACTGCTTCTCGATCGCCTGCTTGACGGCGATACGGTTGGCACCGGGGGCGACGCGGAAATAGTATTGGTTGGCCTCGGAGGTGGCGGCGGTGGCCTTTTCCGTGACCAGTTGGCGGATGATGATGCGTTCCGGTTCGATCATGACTGGGACCCTCCGTCGAGGCGGCCGAGGAGCTTGCCGATGGCGCCTTCGCTGAAAATGATACGGTCAAAGTGGCAGAGGTCGTGGGCGTTCACGCCGGTGGCTTCGCGCAGGTCGAGGCGGGCGATGTTGCGCGCGGCGAGGATCGTCTGGTCCGACCATGCGTCATCGACGATGAGCACCTTGCCCTCCGGGACGATGCGCCCGAGCGTGCCGTTGAACTCCTTGGTCTTTCCGTTGGAGTCCCAGCGCTCGATAACTTCGATCTCTCCGTCTTTGGCGCGGTCAAAGAGAGCACGCTTGAGGGCGAGGCGGCGCATCTTTTTATTGATGTGCTGCGAGTAGTCGCGGGGCTGCGGGCCGTGGGCGACGGACCCGTGGCGGTGCTGCGGGCCGACGCGGGTGCCCTGCCGGGCGATGCCGGTGCCCTTCTGGCGGAACGGCTTTTTCCCCGTGCCGTGCACGGTGGAGCGGGTCTTCACGCTGTGCGTGCCGCGGCGCTTGTTCGCCATGTAGGCGAGGATGACCTGTTTGAGGGCCTGCACCCCCTTCTCCCCTTCCAGCTCGGGAATGGGAAAGTCCTTTTCGGAGGCGGACGCTCCGTCGGCGGTATGGAATTTGAGTTTCATGTGCTGCGCTTCCTTCGGGATTAGGCGGATTTGCGCTTTTTCACGGTGCCGCGCACGATGACGGTGGTCCCGTTCGCGCCGGGCACGCTGCCTTTCACGAGAATCAGGTTCTTCTCCTCGATCACGCGCACGACCTTGAGGCTCTGCTGCGTGCGGCGCACGTCGCCCATGTGCCCCGGCATCTTCTTACCTTTAATGACGTGGCCGGGAAACTGGCACATACCGTAGGAACCGCCGCGGCGGTGCGTCATGTGTCCGTGCGAGGCGGGCCCGCCCGCGAAGTCGTAGCGCCTCATGACCCCTTGGAAACCGCGGCCTTTCGTCGTGCCGATGACATCGACTTTGGCCTCGTCCTTGAAGATGGCGACCGTCAGCTCCTGGCCGGGCTCGACCCCGGAGGCGTCGTCGAGGCGGACTTCCCGCACGGTGCGCGACGCCGGGGCGCCGAACTTCGCGAAGTGTCCCTTCATGGAGCGGGTGAGGTGCTTGTCCTTGACGGGCTGGAAGCCGATCTGCGCGGCGTTGTAGCCGTCGGACTCGGCAGTCTTCACCTGCACGACCGAACACGGTCCGGCTTCGATCACAGTCACGGGGATGAGGGCATTGTCCTCGCCGTAGACCTGCGTCATGCCGATCTTCTTTCCAATGAGTTGTTTCATGATGCTAAGCGGCAGAGAAAACGGGCGCATGCGCCCGCAGGCCCTGCATTAGGGTGAGAAAAATAAAGGGTTTTGCGATAAAACCGGTGAGAGGAGGCTTGAAAGCGGAGGTCCGCAGCGGTGCTGGCGGCTTTCCGGACAAACCCCCTACGGGTTTTGAGTCAAAGCGGTTGAAGCAACGCCCGCGCCCGACCCCTGTCAAGCTATTCCAAAGAAAAAAACGGGGTAGGCGGAAGAATTTCCACCACCCGCGGAAAGCGGCCCGGAGGTCAGACGTTGATGGTAATGTCGACGCCGGCGGGAAGGTTGAGCTTCTTCAGCTCGTCCACCGTCTGCGCGGTCGGTTCAACGATGTCGATAAGGCGCTTGTGCGTGCGCTGCTCGAACTGGTCCATGGACTTTTTGTCGACGTGCGGCGAACGGTTGACGGACACCTTTTCGATGCGCGTCGGAAGAGGCACCGGCCCGGCGACGCGGGCGCCCGAGCGCTTGGCCGTGTCGACGATCTCCGTCGCGCTCTGGTCGATGATACGATAGTCGTAACCTTGGAGTTTGATGCGAATGCGTGGTCCGCTCATGGTCTGGATGGAATAATGGTTTGTGGTGCGGGATGCGGCGGACGGCGGACCTCAGGTCCGTGCCGGGGCGCGGGATTGGGTTTTGACGATGCCCTCGACGAGACTCGGCGGGACCGGTTCAAAGTGCGACGGCTCCATGCTGTAGGAAGCGCGTCCCTTCGAGAGGGAGCGGACATCCGTGGAATAGCCGAACATTTGCTCCAGCGGCACGTTGGCGAGGATGCGCACAAGGTGGCCGCGCGTATTGATGCCCTGGATGACGCCGCGGCGGCGGTTGATGTCGCCCACGATGTCGCCCTGGTATTCATCGGGCGTCTCCACCTCGACCTTCATGACGGGCTCGAGGAGCTGCGGCTTGGCCTTCGCCATAGCGTCGCGGAAGGCGAAAATACCCGCCATCTTGAACGCCATTTCGGAGGAGTCGACCTCGTGGAAAGAACCGAAGACGAGGCGCACCTTGAAATCGACCACCGGGTAACCCGCGACGGTGCCGTTGCGCGCGGCTTCTTTGATGCCTTCCTCGGTCGGCTTGATGTACTCCTTGGGAATGACACCGCCGACGATCTCGTTCTCAAACTCGTAGCCCTTGCCCGCTTCGAGGGGCTCCATCTTGATCTCGGCGTGGCCGTATTGACCGCGGCCGCCGGACTGACGGACAAACTTGCCCACACCGCCTGCCGCCAGGGTGATCGTTTCGCGGTAGGCGATCTGCGGCTTGCCCGCCGTGGCCTCGACCTTGAACTCGCGGAAGAGGCGGTCGCGGATGATCTCAAGGTGAAGCTCACCCATTCCGGCGATGATCGTCTGGCCGGTCTCTTCATCGGTCGAAACGACGAAGGTCGGGTCCTCCTCGGCGAGGCGCTGGAGGCCGAGGGAAAGTTTCTCCTGGTCGCCCTTCGAGTTCGGCTCGACGGACATGCTGATGACCGGCTCGGGAAATGTCGGCGGCTCGAGGATGATGTCCTCCCCTTTTTCCGCGAGGGTGTCGCCCGTCCGCACGTCTTTCGCGCCGATGAGGGCCACGATATCGCCGGAAAACGCACGGTCGATATCCTCGCGGCTGTCGGCGTGCATGAGCATGAGGCGGCTCACCCGCTCGGTCTTGCCCGTGCGCGGGTTGACGAGGGTCGACCCCTTCTCGAGGGTGCCTTGGTAGATACGGAAGAAAACAAGCTTACCGACAAACGGATCGGACCAGAGTTTGAAGACGAGACCGGCGACCTTCTTGCTGTCGTCCGGCGCGACTTCCACGATTGTCTCCTCGTCGTCGAGGGAGTGGCCCTTCTGCGGCGGAATGTCGATCGGGCTCGGCAGGTAGTCGACGACGGCGTTGAGCACACGCTGGATACCCTTGTTCTTGAAGGCGGATCCGGGAATGACACCGACGAAGTCGAGCGAGAGCGTGGCCTTGCGGATGCCGGTGCGCAGTTCGTCCTCGGTGATTTCCCCGCCCTCGAGATACTTCTCCATGAGGACGTCGTCGTGGGCCGAGACCTCCTCGATGAGCTTCTCACGGTACTCGTTCGCTTGCTCAGCGTATTCGGCGGGAACATCGGAGACTGCGATGGTGGCCCCCGTGGCGTCATCGGCATCGTATATCATGGCCTTCATCGCAACGAGGTCGATGAGACCGCGCAGATTTTCCTCCGCGCCGATGGGCAGGTAAAGGGGATGGGCGTTGCCGCCGAGCTTTTCGCGGATGTCGTTGACGGCATTGAGGAAGTCCGCGCCCGTGCGGTCCATCTTGTTGATGAAGGCGATGCGGGGGACCTTGTACTTATCCATTTGCCGCCAGACCGTCTCGGACTGGGGCTGCACGCCAGCGACAGCGCAGAAAACCGCCACCGCGCCGTCGAGAACCTTGAGCGAACGCTCCACCTCGGCGGTGAAGTCGACGTGGCCGGGGGTGTCGATGATGTTGATGCGGTGCGGGATGCCCTCAAAAGGACCGTCTTTCGTGATCCACTCGGCCGCAACCGCCGCCGAGGTGATGGTGATCCCGCGCTCGCGCTCCTGCTCCATCCAGTCCGTCGTGGCCGCGCCGTCGTGGACCTCACCGATCTTGTGGATGCGGCCCGAGTAAAAGAGGATGCGCTCCGTCGTGGTCGTTTTGCCCGCGTCGATGTGGGCGGCAATACCGATATTGCGCTGGAATTCCAGCGGGCATTTGCGCTGCGCCGAATTCGCAGCCGAAAGCTTTTTCGTGTCTACAGTAGCCATAGGAGGAAAATCTGGGAAAGAACAAAGTGCCGGAGCCGCCGGAGCGGACTACCAGCGGAGGTGGGCGAAAGCGCGGTTTGCCTGGGCCATCCGGTGCGTGTCGTCCTTCTTTTTCACCACCGAGCCGGTATTGTTGTAGGCGTCGATGATTTCCGAGGCGAGGCATTCGCGCATCGAACCCCGGCGGGAACGCGCCGCTGTCACGAGCCAGCGGAAAGCGAGGCTCTGCTGGCGCTCGAAGGAGATCTCAAGCGGCACCTGATAGGTCGCTCCGCCGACGCGGCGGCTCTTCACTTCGAGCTTGGGGCGGATGTTCTCAAGCGCTCCGAGCATGAGGTCGACGGGGTCGCCCTTCTCCAGCTTTTCGCTGACGCGCTCAAAGGCGCTGTAGACTATCTTCTGTGCGACCGACTTCTTGCCATCCAGCATGATCACGTTGATCAGCTGGCTGACCAGCGTGCTGTTGTAGCGGGGGTCGGCGGTGTACTCGCGTTTTTCGGCTCTGCGGCGGCGTGACATGGTCTAAAAGATTCGGGAGGAAAACGATCAGCTCTTCGGACGCTTGACGCCGTATTTCGAACGGCTGCGGCGGCGCTTCTCCACGCCCGTGCAGTCGAGCGTGCCGCGCACAATGTGGTAGCGCACACCGGGAAGGTCCTTCACGCGCCCGCCGCGCACGAGCACCACGCTGTGCTCCTGCAGGCTGTGGCCTTCGTCCGGAATGTAGGCGATCACTTCGTAGCCGCTTGTGAGCCGCACCTTCGCCACCTTGCGGATGGCGGAATTCGGCTTTTTGGGCGTGCGGGTCATGACTTGGGTGCAAACGCCCCGGCGGAAGGGATTCTCCTTCAACGCGGGCGACTTGCTCTTCGCCGTGACGAGGACACGGGGTTTGCGTACGAGTTGGTTAATTGTAGGCATACTTCGGCTGTGCGCAGAAATTACGGAAAAACGGCCAAAGTAGACCTCGCCCTACCCGACGCAAGATGTTTTTTGGAAATCTTCAGCCCGCATCAACCGCGCGTCCGGCGAGGCTTGCCGCCTCAGCGGAACTCACCGGGCACCCCCTTGTGCCGCCGGAAATCCCGCGGCGTCATCCCCGTGCGGCGCTTGAAAAGATGGCTGAGCTGCCGCTGGTCATAAAACCCCAGTTCGTCGGAGATACGTCCCACCGGGAGCGTGCTGTCGGCCAGCAACTCCTTCGCCCGCTCAATCCGCACGTCGATGAGGCGGTCGTAGATCCCGCCGCCGGTGCGCACACGGAAGCGCTGCTCCGCCGCGCGCCGCGAGAGCCCGAGGCCTTCCACCAAACCGGCGACTGTCCACGCCCGCCCCGGCGCCGATGCAATCCGCCCGAGAATCGCCCGCACGACCGGATCGTCGTTATACAGAAGATCGGTCGACGCCCGCCGCACGACACGCAGGGGCGGCACCGCCACCCGCACCGGCACCGCTGCTTCGCCCCGGCATTGCCGTGCGAGCAGTGACGCCGCCTGGTACCCGATCTCCCGCCCGTTCAGTTCCACGCTGCTCAACGGGCAGTCCAGTAATTCGAGGAGCAGGTGATCATTGTCCGTGCCGAGAACCGCCCAGTCGTCCGGAATCCGCCGCCCGAGCCGGGCCGCCCATTTGTAGACGTCCACGGCGAACCGGTCGTCCACACAATACACCCCGCACGGGCTTGGCAACGACGTGAGCCACGCCCCGATCTCCTCGTCAAGGAGCCGCACACGGTGGACGTCCCGCGTGCCCGCGTCGGGGCGGAAAACCGCACAGCCCAAACCCAGCGCTTCCGCACGGTTGGAAAATCCGTCCGCGCGCTCCCTCGTGTAGCCACCGTCCCACCAGCCGAGCACCGCGAGTTCCCGCAAGCCGAGCCCCGTCAAGTAATCCGCCGCCATCCGCCCCACCGCACGGTCGTCGGAGCAAACCACGGAAAGATCCCCGGGGTCGGGTTTGTTGGAAACGGTCACGGCGGGTTTGCCCCGCCACTGCGGAAGCGAACGCAAAAACGCCGGAGAAACAAAACCGAGGACGGCATCCCCCTCCAGAGACGGCAGGCGCGCCGGGCTTTGGTACGGAATACCCGCCCAATCCAGCACCACAAGGTCGCCGCGCTCCTTCCGGTAGCGCAACACCCCCGCAAGCACCTCGCGGTGGTAGTGCTGCTCCAGATCAAAGATCAGCGCCACCCGCGGCAGCGAACCCGCCCCGCCCGCCGACCCGTCAACCCCGGCTCCAGATCCACTTCTGCGCATTTCTGATAAAAATTTGCGTGATTATGTATGGACGCATCGCCAGGGAATCAATACAATCTTCAGCGAATTCTTTACCGAACAAAATAACTCCAAACACGCCAGACTTATGAATCACAAACTCCCCCCTCTCGCCCTCTCCCTCCTCGTCTGCGGTGCCGCCGCGATGCAGGGGCAGGTGTTGCTCACCCAAGCCTCCGACGACCTGTTTGTCATCAACGACGGCTCCTTCACGCAGGCCTCCGGCATGTTCGCCCGGTCGGGCGACGATGCGCGCCAAGGCATCGTGGGTAGTTTCAGCGGTTGGACGCTGGACAACGTGGGCAAGAAGCTCGAAGTCACCTTCCAGTGGCAGGGCGGCGGAACAAACAACGCGGGCCAGCAATTGCTCTTCGGGCTTTTCGACGGTGACGCCGTCACTGACAACGGGCAGACTGCAATTACCGACGATTGGGTTGGCTATTTCCACGCCATCGGCACAAGACCGGATGCAGGTGTCAATCAAACCGTGGCAGTGTACCGTCAAGGAGAAGGTGACCAGCCTTTAATGGACCGCGTTTCGTGGACTGGCGGAAACACCACCGCCGACGTGGATGGGCAAGGCAATCATGCCGGCTCCGGCGGCGGAGCGAATCCCCGCATCACAATCAATCAGAATGTCACCACAAACGTGCAGATGACGCTGGAGCGGATCTCCGCTACGGAAATTACATTGACCACGGTTTTTGATACCGACCCGGATGCCTCGGGCAGCAACTCCGCAACCCTTGGAGGCATTCCCACACAGTGGTCGGCTTCCGAGGGTGTGGGCACAATCATCTCGACCTTTACTGTCGGAGACGGTCCAACAACGCTTTCCGGCATCGCCTTGGCGGGACGCACAAATTTCACCCTCACCGACCTCACGGTCATCCCCGAGCCCCGTGTCTACGCCGCGCTCTTCGGGCTGGCTGCCCTCGGGCTGGTGCTCCTGCGCCGCCGCCGGAGCTGAGGGCAGGCGGAGAAAGCAGCTTTTTTCAAGGGGCGGCCAATCGGTCGCCCCTTTTTCGTGTGTCGGTGCCTCACTGCAGTCGACGCCGACCGGTGCCGTCGTAGCGTGAAGCTTCAGCGAGCGAGCGCAGTGAATGCCCGCCCTTTCCAACCGCGTCCATGCCTCGCTAAAGCTTCAGCCTACGCCTGCAACCGGACCCCGCCGCAGCCGTGGCGCGGTCAACCTGCGGACGCCGCTTTGGACTCCGGCGAACAATGGGTATCGCGACAGACCAACCGTGGATGATTGCCCCCTCGCCGTAATCCTCAAAAAACCGCTACCGGCCTACGCGTATTTACGTATGGCGGAATTTCCGGTAACCGAGTATACTCGCATCGCATCCACGCTTGTTACCGTTGACCCGGCGTCCTCGGGGCGAAGATGCCGTCTGTCTTCCCTTCCATCCAATGCACCTGCCTGCAAACCTGTCCGCCCTCCCGCAGCACAACACCGTGAACCGGATCCTTTGGTCCGCCGTCCTGTGTCTTCTGCCCTCCGCCCTCACCGCGCAAATACAATCGCTTACCCACTACTCGGACCTGATCGAAGTCGAGGCGAGCGAGGCCTACTCATCCGACCACGCTGTTGTTCCGGGCTGGTCGTTCTTCGAGGGAAGCGTTGAGGATCCTATACCAAAGTTCGATCCATCTTTCGGGATCCTTGAAAAAATCAACATCTCCGTCAATGTACGGTTGGAGGTCAGTGCGGAGTTGCAGGCGTGGAATGTCATGGACGAAACCGAACCTCACTCGGCGGGATTCGACACATTCACCCACCCGTTCTTTGCCGGGCTCTACTACACGCCGACACCCGGGACATCCCTCGACATTTTCTTTGAGGCCGAAGTGAACGTCGATCTGTTTCTTGAGAGGGACGCTACCTCGGATGATAGTGAAAGCCAGACCAGCGACGTATTCGGTATGTTGTATCAGGAAGTCGTCACCGTCTACGATCCGGCCAACGAGGTCGACCTCGTCAACCTCGACGACTTCGTCGGCGCGGGAAGCATCGTCGGGCTCCGTCCCGGAATGTTTGTGCCCCTGTCCGGCAACTTCCTTTTGGACAATGTGGAGAGCGCCGATGTGTGGGCGGACGCTCAATTCTACGATAGCTGGATCGAGGTCGAATACGTCTACCAGATCCCGGAGAGCCGATACGTCGGTCCCGGCGTCGCCCTCGCCGCAGCCGCCCTCGCGCTGCTGCGTCTGCGCCGGCGCGCGCGCTCCGTCGTAGCGTGAAGCTTCAGCGAGCGTGCGCCGGAACCGACCGCACCTTCCATCCGCATCCTGCCTCGCTGAAGCGTCAGCCTACGCCGTCCAACCGCCCGCTGCACCCGGCGGCCTCATGCCGCGCGCAAGGCGCGGGCCAAGTCGGCGAGGGAATCGATGACGGGGGCGCCGGTGGCTTCGAGGCGGACGCGGCCGTGGTGGCCGTCGGCGAGGAGGATGCAGTCGAGCCCGAGGGCGTGGGCGACCTCGAAGTCGTGGACGGTGTCGCCGACGAGGACGCACTCCGCGGGCGGCACACCAAGGGTCTCCACGAGACGGCGCCCGCGCTCCAGCTTGCCGGTGGCGTGGATGGTGTCGATGCCGTTGAGCGAGGCGAAGTACCGCGCGATGCCGAAGCGCCCGACGGCCAGTTCCAGCAGGTCCTGGCGGCTGGCGCTGAGGACGGACATGGCGGTGCCGCGTCCGTGCAGGGCGCGCAGCGCCTCTTCCGCCCCGCCGCGCAGGGAGCACTCGCCGAAACGCTCGTGGTAGCCCGCGATGAAACGATGCGAAATGGCGTCGAACTGTTCCGGATCGGTCGGCAGGCCGATACGCTCGTAGTAGCGCACGACGGGAAAATCGAAGTGCTCGCGGTAGCTCTCCAGCGTGACGGCAGGCAGTCCGAGGGGCCGGAGGATGCCGTTGACCACCTCGACGCACAGCCATGCGTCGTCGAGGAGGGTGCCGTTCCAGTCCCAGAGGATGTGGCGGCGGCGGAGAAGGTCCCCGGGGTCCATGGTTATCGTGCCCGCCACTGCCGTCAGCGCAGTTCCTGGCCGGTCATGGCGTCGACGATCTTGAAGTTTTCGACATGGTAGGCAGGATCGGCGCGGAAACTGAGCTTCACATGGTAGGTCTCCTCGATGTCGACGAGCACCTCCTCGTCTTCGTGACGCAGGCGTTCGAGGGCGTGCGGATGGCAGAAGATCCGCAGCCAATACGGCTCCTGCTGGCTCTCGATCTGCGGCTTGAGGCGGCGGATGACGCTGGTGAGGCGGCGCTGGATCTCCACGCTCATGGTGCGCGCGCTCTTCACCGTGCCGCGCCCGGTGCAATAGGGGCAGGTGCTGTAAAGCCCGCTGGAGACCGACTCTTTGTGCCGCTGGCGGGTCATCTGCATGATCCCGAGCTGCGAGATGGGGAGGATGTGGCTCTTGGCCTTGTCGGACTCCATCTCCTGCTTCATGCGGCGGTGGACGGCGTTGCGGTCCTTGCGCTGCTTCATGTCGATGAAGTCGATGATGATGAGCCCGCCGATGTTGCGCAGGCGGATCTGGCGGGCGATCTCGGTCGCCGCCTCGAGGTTCACCTGGAGGATGAAGTTGTCCTTCTCGTTCTTGTTCTTGTGCGCGCCCGTATTGACGTCGACGGCGACGAGGGCCTCCGTCTCCTCGATAACGACCTCGCCCCCGCTGGGCAGGGGCACCTTGCGCTGGAAGGTCTGCTCAATCTGGCGCTCGATGTTGAAGCGCTCGAAGATGGGGATGTTTTCCTTGAAGATGGCGATCTTGCCGCGGCTGCGCTTGGAGACGCGCTCGACGAGGTCCATCATGCGGTTGCCGTCGGATTCGTCGTCAATGAGCACGCGGTCGACGGTCTCGGTGAGGAAATCGCGCACCGTGCGTTCAATGATGTCGGGCTCGGTGTAGAGGCAGGCGGGCTGCTTGCTCTTGCCCATGCGCTCCTGGATCTCGCGCCACTGGTTGAGGAGGATGGTGAGGTCGCGCACGAAGTAGGTCCAGCGCTTGCCCTCGCCCGCCGTGCGGATGATCACGCCCATACCCTCGGGGATGGAGAGCTTGCGCAGGATGTCCTTGAGGCGCTTGCGCTCTTTGTCGTCTTCGATCTTGCGCGAGACGCCGCATTGGCCGCCGTGCGGCATGAGGACGAGGAAGCGTCCCGGCAGAGCGATGTTGGTCGTCGTGCGCGGGCCCTTTGTGCCGATGGTGCCCTTGGTCACCTGGAGGACGATCTCCGAGCCGATGGGATAGAGGTTGGGGATGTCCTTGAGGGTGATCTTCTCTTTCTTCTTCTTCTGCGCGTCGCTGCGCGTGTCGCGCACGTATTCGACGGAGCTGTCGGAATCCGCCCCCGGCAGGATGTCCCAGTAGTGCAGAAAGGCGTTTTTCGGCAGCCCGATGTCGACGAAGGCCGCTTTCAGGCCGGGCTCAAGGTTCTGGATCCGGCCCTTGAAGACGGCGCCGACGAGGCGGTCGTCGCCCGCGCGTTCGAGGTCGAACTTTTCGAGGATACCGTTGTTGAGGACGGCGACGCGCTTCTCGAGCGGCTCCGAGTTGATGATGATCTCGCGGTAGGGCTCGTTCTCGCGCCGCATGCGGGCGGCGATTCGCTGGATGAGGGGGCGCTTTTTGGCCCGTTCTTCGGCGTCGTGTTCGAGTTTTTCCGGATCGAGATCCTCAATGGGCCGCTCTTGCGGCGGATGTTTCAGCTCGGCTTCCTGATCGTCCGATAGCTGTGTTGCGGGAATGTTTTCCGATGGATTCATGTTGGTAGGGACCGATGTGTGGTTGATCGGGCTCTCCATTCCGGGATTCGTGCGGCTGTAAACGCGCCCGGGCGCACACGCTCGGGACACTGGGCAAAGACTGCGTCGCGACACTCATTGAAACTCCCTCCGGTGTCGGTGAACGCTTTGGACAATGCCCTGAAGAATACAGCAGCTCAAAATGAAGGAGCCTCCGTAACTGACAAACGGCAGAGGCAAACCCGTGATGGGTGCGATCCCGATGGTCATGCCGATATTGATGAAGACGTGGACGAGGAAGACCATCGTCACGCCTATACACAGAAGCACACCAAAACGGTCGCGCGCGATTCCGGCAATCCGAACCCCGTTGCCGAGTAGAACCGCGTATAGCCCGATCACGAGCATTCCGCCGAGAAAACCTTTTTCCTCCGCCACGACGGCGAAGATGAAATCATTGTGGGCGACCGACCGGGGCAGGTAGCCCAGCCGCGCCTGCAAACCCTCCCCCCAGCCTTTGCCCCAGAATCCGCCCGTGCCCACCGCCTGCTGCGCCTGGATGGCGTTCCACGCCGAACCCGTCCCGCGCGGATCCACCACCTCCGGCGCAATGAAGGTCATGATACGCTCGCGCTGGTAGTCGCGCAGTCCGGGGACCCACGACTCCTTTTGGTAGAGGTTGCGCGCCTCCAGCGCCGTAAGCTGGTTCGCCTCCAGAAAGGCCGCGTATCGGTAGAGATCGACCGTGAGCACCGTCCCAAGCAGCACCACCACCCCGAAAAACGCGTAAAAAAAGCGCTCGGAGAGCTTGGAAACGTATAATAGGGCAAGGACCATAGGAGGGATGATTAGGGAAGACCCTAGGTCCGGTTGGAGCAAAATCAAGAATATTGGCAAGGCCGTGATACCCATTACCTTAAGCAACACCCATACCGACTCCCGCAAGTTGCGCAGTTCGGAGCGTGCGAGAATGCTCGCGATCATGATCAACGTGCCGATTTTCGCCGCCTCCGAGGGCTGGAAGCTGAAGAATCCAAAGTTCAGCCAGCGCCGCGCCCCTTCCCGCACGTCGCCAAACGCCAGCACCGCCATCAAGAGCACGAGCGCGCCAAGGTAGCACCAGAAGGCATTTTCGAGGTAGATCTTGTAGTCAATGCGGGAGAGGACAACATACACCGCCCCCCCGAGGACCATCCAAACCAGCTGGCGCGACCAAAATGAACTCGCCGCATACGCCTGCGAGGAGTAGATAAAAAACACGCCCGTCACCGCCAGCAAAAGCATACACACCGGCCCCACCCAGTCCGTCCGGCCCGACCGGGTGCGGTCAATGATCCGGCGCGTTGTGTCGAGCAGGCGGGTGCTGTCCAGCTGCCGCGGCGCGTGCATGCGGCGGGTCCGGATCACTCTGTCGACCTCGCTTTTCTAGCCATAGATTTTGTTCAATTCCGATGGACCGGCGGTTCCGGCACCCGGCGAAAAACGGAACGGCACACATTCCATCCCGCCCGGCGCTTGCCTGAAGCCTTGGACCATGCACGCTCCCTCCCGTTCAGCGCAAATGCGAAAACCGCCCTCCACTCATGAAACCGCCTTCTGACGAAAACATCCCCCCGGTGGCGCAAAAGCTCGTCACTGCCGCCGAAGAGCTTGCCGACGCCGTCGACGCCTGCCGCTTCGGTGCCCCCGTGCACACCGTCTACAACCCGCTGCGCTACGCATGGCCCGCCCACCGCGCTTACATCCGCACCTACGGCGCGACACCGAAGCGCATCGTCTTCCTCGGCATGAATCCCGGGCCGTGGGGCATGGCGCAGACAGGCGTGCCCTTCGGTGAGATACCCGCCGTGCGCGACTGGATGGGCATCGACTCGGAAATCGGCAAGCCCGCCCGCGAACACCCCAAACGCCCGATCGAGGGCTTCGCCTGCAAACGCTCCGAAGTGAGCGGGCGACGCCTCTGGGGGCTCTTCGCAGCCCGCTTCGGCACGGCGGATGCCTTTTTTGCCGACCACTTTGTCGCCAACTACTGTCCCCTCGTCTTTATGGCCGAAACGGGCGCGAACATCACACCCGACAAGCTTCCGGCCGCGGAACGCGCCCCCCTCGAAGCCGCCTGTGACCGCCACCTCGCCAATCTCGCCGCCGCCCTCCGTCCCACGTGGGTCATAGGTGTAGGGGCCTTCGCCAGTCGCTGCGCCGCACGCGTCGCCGAATCCCGCGGTCTCGACGTCCGCATCGGCACCCTCCTCCACCCCAGCCCCGCCAGTCCCGTCGCCAACCGCGAGTGGCCGGAGCGTCCCCTGCGCCAGATGCAGGACCTCGGCCTGTGGGCATGAAGGGGCTGCCTGCCATGATCCGCTGGATATACGCTGCTGCCTGTGTTTTCGGCATAGCCGTCACAGGAATGATCATCTTCCCAATGATCGACGAGAGAGAATATGTCCTTTCGCCGGACCCCAGCCACTACAGCAGAGCATCCGCCGATGCGGCCGAAGGGTATAATCTCTTGCTGGAGTTTGCCGACGGCTTTCGCATCCCGAACCAGTTGATGGCCGATCTACAGGATTTCGACCACTCGGAAACTCCAGTGCGAGAAGCGGAATACCGTGAGCGCGCGACAGATTGGGAGTACTCGCCGGAACCGTATTGGGAAGCGCTTGTTCCCCGCTTCGTGATCCTGGACAACAATGGCGGTTAGCCCTGAATCGTGCGGGCGAAGCCCGCCATGGAGTGTGCGGTGATTCTTCACCGCCTTTGCCGCGCAACGACGCCGCCCGACCGCAAAGGCGGCGGTCCCTGCCGCAAGGCGCTCCGCGCTGGTTCTTAGAACGATGCGGAGTCGATTTGAAACGACCGGATTTTGTCGAGTCTCCGGCTTATCCGTGCGCCATTGAACTTTCTCATGGATGCATCGCTCGACGCTCTCGAACAAGACGCCCGACGCGAAGCACTCATTCGGAAGCTGAGCGAGGGGTGAGTTTTGCCCACAATGAGAATGGAATGGTGCTCGGTTTAGGCGAGGAATCGAAAGGCCTCGGGCCTTCAAGCGCGTACGACCGACCGCCAGGATGGCAGTCGGCTACAGTGGCCGGGCTCGTTCGGTGAGCATCGCGGCCCGCGTGCACGCGGCTTATCCGCCGTTGCGGCCAATCCGTTTCGTCACGGTGAGCCCGTATCCGTCGGACCGTTCCACAACCACCCTCTCGCCGCGATCCACCCAACCGTTGTTAGATACAGCTGTATAAACCTTGCCGTCTATCCGAACACGGCCCGTGGGTTTCAACTCCTCCACAGCCTCCCCCTCCTTTCCAACGATTTCGGGGACTTTCCGTGGTTGAAACAAAACCTCGGTCGGGTCCGGATCCTCTTCACCGTCTGTCGGAAACCAGAAGATCCACTCATAGGCGATCCATGCAGCCGCCATCGGAAATATGAACAACATCGTCGTCATCGACGCATACGTTCCAAGGAGAATCAGCAAAAAACCTCTTCCTGTCGAAACGCCGAGACCGACAAAGACGCCATGAGTCAGAAGAAAAACAATTGCTGTGCGGAGAAGGATACCAAACGGACGCTTCCAAAGCGGACCGAGCCGTGGATTCCGACGCGTGAAAATCCACACCGCCAGAACCGTCCCAAGGTAAGCGATCACTGTAACGACAACGTCCGGCATCTGTACTCTCCTGAAAGAGAGGCAACCGATGCGCCAAGCGAAGTCGATCCTTTGCCGTCGAAAATCGGGATACCTTGTTTCGGTCCGGACCCGCATCGCTATGCTTCGCGCTACGTATCGGCTCCGTTGGCGGCGTGTTTCGCCGGAGGTCCGTGCGGAACAAGTGCGTTGGCCGATTGAAGCTGACGGAATCCCGCCGCTTCCTCATGTTGCGCCCATGACTTTACTGACATGGGCGGGGATTTTTGTGTGCCTGACGCAGTCGGGCATGCTCTCGGGGCTGAACCTCGGGCTCTTTTCGGTGGGCAAGCTGGAACTGGAGGTGGAAGCGAAGAAGGGCAACGCGGGAGCGAAGCGCGTGCGCGAGCTGCGCAAGGACGCCAACTTCGCGCTGGTCACCATCCTGTGGGGCAATGTGGGGGTGAACGTGCTCCTCGCCCTCCTCTCGGGGTCGGTCATGGGCGGGGTGGCGGCGTTTCTCTTCTCCACGGTGGTCATCACGATCTTTGCGGAGATTCTGCCGCAGTCGTATTTTACCCGTAACGCACTTCGCATGGCGGCGCTTCTCGCGCCTGTGCTGCGGGTCTACCAAGCGGTGCTTTACCCCGTCGCGCGGCCCACGGCGTGGGTGCTCGACCAGTGGCTCGGCGGCGAAGAGATCCGGTTCTACCGCGAGCGCGATCTGCGCCGGGTCATCGAGTTGCACATGGAGGCCGAAGGCAGCGACATCGCACGGGTGGAAGGCCAGGGTGCCCTGAACTTCCTCGAACTCGACGACGTGCCGATGGACGACGAAGGCGAACCCGTCGATCCGGAGAGCGTGATCCCGCTGGAGTTCGAGGGGCCGCGCCCGCGTTTTCCGGAG
This sequence comes from Opitutales bacterium, assembly GCA_020831525.1. Lineage (GTDB taxonomy): Bacteria > Verrucomicrobiota > Verrucomicrobiia > Opitutales > Oceanipulchritudinaceae > SLLG01. The sequence continues at coordinate 732 of JAFIGH010000036.1, read as the reverse complement.
GTCGCGCCGAGCCCGGAAGATCCGTTTCTGCGCCGGATCAGCCGCCCCGGCAAGAGCTGGGTGGTAATCGTAGACGAATCGGGCGAACCGCGGCTTGTCCTGCAAACAGCGGGGTTTCTGCGCGAGGCGCTCTTTGCTCCCGAGCAGTTCCAGCCCCACCGGCACTGCCACCGGCCCATCGTCGCACGCGACCCCAAAACCCGCCTCGGCGACCTCATTCCACGCTACTGCGCGCGGGCGGGACAAAACGGCGGCGACGACATCGTGGAGGACGACGTCATCCTGCTCTGGTCGGCGAATCCCCGCGTCGTCACCGGTACGGATATCCTCGGTCGCCTCCTTCGCGGAATCGCCCGGCCCCCGGCCCTTGCAATGTAGGCCTGACGCCAATGGCGCTCGGATAATCCGGGTGCTCGAAGAAATCCGGTCGTTTCAAAACGACTCCGCATCATCCGGAGAACCCGCGCGGAGCGCTTTGGTGCGGCGGGGACCGCCGCCTTTGCGGTCGGGCGGCGTCGTTGCACGGCAAAGGCGGTGAAGAATCACCGCCCTTCGGCGATGCTCAGGCCTTGAGCCTGTCGAAAGGCACTCCATGGCGGGCTTCCACCGCACGATGCCGGACTTAACCGCGCCATTGCGGTTGGACGCTGCGGGACATGGGGCTTGGGCGGTCCTGCCGTGGGGGGGGGGGGGGGGGGGGGGGGGGGGGGGGGGGGGGGGGGGGGGGGGGGG
>JAFIGH010000146.1 GCA_020831525.1 Opitutales bacterium | reverse complement strand
GATGATTGATAGTCGATGGGTGATGATTGATAGGTGATAGGTGATGGGTGATGGCTGATGGATGGGTGATGGATGATTTTTGAGAACGGATAACTAATAGATGATGAGAGATGGGTGAGCTGAAAGATTTTGAGGAGATGGAAGTCTGGCAGGATGCACAGGATCTTGCCGTGGCGGTGTATGAGGATTCAGCCGAAATCCGGGACTTCACCTTTACTGACCAGATCAAGCGGGCGGCGGTTTCTATATCCAACAACATTGCCGAGGGCGCGGAGAGGTCCACCTCGACTGATTTCGCCCGTTTCCTCGACATCGCCAAAGGCTCCACCGGCGAGGTCCGGAGTATGTATCGTCTTGCGGCTCGTCTCGGCTTCGCATCTCCGGAGCTTGTCGACACTCGCTGCGCCCAGTGCAAAAGCATCTCCCGGCAACTCGCCGGATTCGCCAAATACCTCCGCGCCAAAAAGAAAAAGTAACCCATCCGCCATCACCCATCACCCATCACGTATCATCCATCAGCCATTATAAATCACCCATCATCCATCTTAATCTCCCGCCGCCTCCTCTCCGATGCCTTGGAGACCTGCCCGCGGTTGTACCTCGCGGTCATGCGGGTGCGGTACCGGGGGACGCCCAACGCGCGGCGGCTGGTCTCGCCGCGGACCGACATCGTCATCGAGGGCTTTCCGCGCTGTGCCAACTCCTTTGCCGTGCGCGCCTTCCGTATGGACAACGATCCGGAGGGCGAAATGCGCATCGCCACCCACTTCCATTCCCCCGCGCAGGTCAGCCTCGGCGTGCAGTGGGGGATCCCCGCCCTCGTCCTCACCCGCCCGCCCGACGACGCCGTCGTCTCCTTTCCCGCCCTCGCCATGCAGCTCGACAAACACGGCTTCGCCGCCGCCACCGATGACGTCCTGCGCCGCCACGTCCGCTACTGGACCCGACGCTACATCCAGTTCCACCGCCCCCTCCTCCCCCTGCGCGACCGCGTCGTCATCGCCGACTTCGCCCAGACCACTTCCGACTTCGGGGCCGTCGTGCGCCGCCTCAATGCGCGCTTCGGCACCGCCTTCACGCCCTTCGCGCATACAGAGGCGAATGCGAAGGCCATCTATGAGAATTCCCGGATACGCGAACACCTCTATCCGTCGCCGGTGCGAAATGAGATGAAGGAGAATTTCCGCGTGTTTTTCGATGGGCCGGAAAACAACGCTGAACGCCAGAGGGCATTTGCCGCCTACCGGGCCATTTTAGGAGCCGGAGAGACCGTCCGATAGATATATGATTTTCCGTGTCGCAACGCGCCTCTGGAACTCCCCCACCTTCACCACATGGGGGAAGCAGGCGGCCGAAGCTTTGCGAATGCTCGCCGTCACGCCGCTCATCCTTGTCCGCTTTGATACCACCGAAATCGCGGCGTGGTATCTTTTCGGGTCGCTCATGTTTTTCGGGTCGATGATTCAGGGTCGAATGAGTCTGACCTTCTCCCGCATGATTGCCTTTGGGATGGGCGGAGCCACCGATCTGGCGCCTATCCGCGATGGAGCGAAGCGTAAGAGCGGAAACGGAGAACCCAACTGGGCGGTAATCGCGCGCGCCTACGGGACGATTGGTGCCCTAAACGCTTTGCTGGCGGTCCTTGTCGGTGTTTTAGCGCTCGGTATGGGCTATTACGGCCTTCAAAGGATGGTGGGGGTCCATCCGCGGCCGGGCGACATTTGGGCCGCATTCGGTATCGTTGTCGGCAGCCAGACCTTCATCTTTGCCTATAAGAAGTATGAGGTCGCGCTGAAGGGCATGAACTACGTTGCCCTCATCAACCGGTGGAGCACGCTTTTCTCACTTCTCTCGGTCGTCGGCGGGTTTACCGCCCTCTCGCTCGGTGCGAATATCTGGCAACTGGCGTTGACCATGCAATCCGTCCTTCTTCTCGACATTCTGCGCATGCGCCTGCTCCTCCGCTTTGTTGAGGACGGACGCGCTCGGTCCTTTCCTCCCTTTCGGATCGACCGCGAGGTTTTGTCGTGGGCATGGCCGCCGTTTTGGAAGGGGTTTGTGACGAATATCAGTCAAGAGGGTGTTGTTCAGTTCGCCTTGGTCTTGTTCGCCCGGCACGGGGATCCTGTCATTGTTGCGTCCTTTCTCTTCTCCTATCGCATTCTGCGTGTGATCGGCCGGATTGCCAACGCGCCGTTCTCTTCGCACATGCCCAAGCTCTCCCGACTCATCGCGCAAAACGATGACCGCGCCTTCGGCCGCCTCCTCATCCGGCAGATTTTTCAGGCGCAGGCGCTGCTGGCGGCGGGAATCGTTTTGGGAGGGGTGGGGCTCTACCTTGTTCTGCCGATGATCGGCGCGAATATTTCCTTCCTCGATCTGCGGTATTGGTTTTTGCTGGGCTTAATCTTCATTGTGCACCGCTTCCTTGTTCTCACGCGGGCCGCATTTGAATTGGGCAATGCCTTTCCGTTTTTGAAATTGGAGGTTACCGCTGGATTGATTGCGCTTGGTGCCGTCATTACGCTTGTCCCGACGGGCAATCTTTGGGCTGTCATCCTCGCCCCTCTGGCACCTTCGATCATTCTTATCAACCTCGTCGCCATCAGACGATGTGCGCGGTTTATTGAAATTCCACCGATGCAGTATCTGCGGCGGACATCGCTGTGGCTCGTCTTGGGGTATTTGGTCGCTGCTGCGGTTGTCTTGACGATGATCACTCCGGAAAGAGGATGAAGTGTCAGTTGAAAATTGCAATGCTTATTCTTTATGTATTGATGTCTGGATTACTTTTGTGAGTTCTTTTAAAAGAAAAGCAAATTTCTTCGGTGCGGAAAAAATAAATATGTTAATTGTAGCAATTCCAAAGTCAGCAAGTACTTCATTAATGTCGACATTAGGCTCTCGATACCAGAAAAAATATTCTCAAGTATTTTTTCGAGACCTGAGGTGTCCGAGCGAAACTAGAGTCTTGCACAAATACCATAGCGATATGAGAGAGATTGATTTCAGTTTAGCCGAAGTTTTTCGCGCGAAGGAATCAATTTACAAGCAGCATATTCCGCCAACTAAATGCAACCTTGGGCTGATAAAGCAATTGAATCCAGTTATTCTCTTGAGAGATACTGAGGCAATAGTCGATGCGTATTTTCGGGCTGAAGTAAAGGGAATACATCCCCCGAGGCCGGAGTTCTCCGAAGTCAAAACAGTACAAGCATGGCGTAAAAGAGCATTGGATGTTGGCTTAGTCGAAGATCTAAACTGGTTTCGAGATGGTTGGATTGATGCGAGTGACAGACATGGATTTTTGTTGATCGACTTTCGTGAATTAACATCAACTCCAGAGTTAACAGTAAAAAGAATTGAGAAATATTGGAGCCTGCCCGCCGCTGTAGATAAGCATCCAGTTAGATTGAAAAGGGAACGATATTCTCGAACAGTTTTTCCATGGATTTTATGGAAAAAGAAGATATTGAGAGTTATAAGAAGGATCACCTAATGAAAAGTGCTACAAAAATCATGGCCGAAATCGGCTGCAACCACCGGGGCGAAATGGACACCGCCCTTGAGCTCGTGAAAATGGCCGCGATCTTCTGCAAGGTCGACGCGGTCAAATTCCAGAAGCGCCACCCGAAGGAGTTGCTCACACCCGAGCAGTATGCCGCGCCCCACCCGAATCCCATGCACGCCTATGGCGAGACCTACGGCGCGCACCGCGAGTTCCTTGAATTCGATCTCGACCAGCACCGCCAGCTCAAGGCCTTCTGCGAAGAGATGGGGCTCATCTACAGCACGAGCGTGTGGGACGTCACCTCCGCCAAAGAGATCGCCTCGCTCAATCCCGAGTTCATCAAAATCCCCAGCGCCTGCAACCTGCACTTTGAAATGCTGGGTTACCTCGCGGAAAATTACGCCGGCGACCTCCACATCTCCTTCGGCATGACGACCCGTGAGGAGGAAGAGCAGGTCGTCTCTTTCTTCGAAGAGCGCGGGCGCGGCAAGAGCCTTGTGATCTACAGTTGCACTTCCGGCTATCCCGTCGCCTTCGAGGACATCTGCCTGCTCGAAATCACCCGCCTCATCGAAACCTTTGGTCACCGGGTGAAAGAGATCGGCTTTTCCGGGCACCACCTCGGCATCGCCGCCGATGTCGCCGCCATGACCCTCGGGGCCACATGGATCGAGCGCCACTACACCCTCGACCGCACATGGAAAGGCACCGACCACTCCGCCTCCCTCGAACCCGACGGCATGCGCCGCCTCACCCGCGACCTCCGCAACGTCTCCAAAGCCCTCGCCGCAAAGCGGGAAGAGGTCCTCCCGGTCGAGCAGGTGCAGCGGGAGAAGCTGAAGTACAGGAAAAGCTGATTTCCGGCGGTCGGAAGTCGGATGCCGGACTTCTGTGATTGGAGAGATTTGAAAGGAGGGATTTTATGGGAAAGATGATTCAAAGTTTTCGGGAGCTGGAGAGTTATCAGGTGGCCTTTGCGTTTCAGCAGATGGTCTTTGAGCATTCCCTGCATGAAAAATGCAACAGATTCAACCACTGATGAACACTGATGAACACTGATCAAGGAAGCGCGCCGTGTGCGATGAACGAGAGCGGTTGGCGAGGAAACATCAGTGTGAATCAGTGTTCATCAGTGGTTCGAAAGAATGCGGCGGAAAGGTCTCCGCTACCTCTGCTTCCTCCCACCGGGGCCGACTCCGTCCTGTGGGACTACGTGCCGGAAGGTAGGCCCCTATGGGCCGGAGGCAGATCCAACATTGCGCTTGAAGTGAAGTGGCCTGCATGAAAAAAGCAACAGATTCAACCACTGATGGACACTGATGGGAAAGAACCCCTACACAAGGCGGAGTCGCAGCAAATTGTCGGATCCGCGATGGAGGTATTGAACAATATTGGCCACGGGTTTCATGAGAAACCGTATGAGAACGCCCTTGTCGTCGAGTTCGGTTTGCGAGGGATATCATGCCTACAGCAGAAGCAACTTGATATCCTATACAAGAATGAAAAGGTCGGTGAGTATGTCCCGGACCTTATCGCCTATGAAAAGATTGTCGTGGACACCAAGGTGATTGAAAAGATCATGGATCGGGAAATCGGACAGATGATGACGGAGCGAAGCGGAGATGGCGTAGCAACTACTTGAAGGTTACAGGACTGCGACTGGGCTATATTTTGAATTTCAAACAACCAAAGCTGGAGTGGAAGCGGGTGGTCAGATGAGAAGATCAGTGTCCATCAGTCCCGTGCAACGGGATCAGTGGTTCGAAAGAATCGGGCGGCTCCGTGGTTCGATGATGGCAAAACACGAATCTTTCTGCATTCGCCCAAAACCGCCCTCCACCCTCCCTCCTCCGAAATCCGATTTCTGACCACCGACCACCGCCCGCCGAATCCCTATGCCAAGCGAACCGCTCACGTCTGATCCGCACGACCGGTTTTTCAAGGAGACCTTTGGACGCGCCGAAAACGCCGTGCCTTTCCTGCGCGGGGTTCTGCCGTCGACCGTGGCCGGGGCCATCGACTGGTCGACGCTCAAGCGCGAGGAAGCGACGTTGCTCGACGAAACCCTCGCGCGGCGCGCCTCGGACCTGCTTTTCACGGTGGAGTGGGGCGGTTGTCCGGCCTGCCTCTACTGTCTCTTCGAGCACCAGAGCACGAGCGACCCGAAGATGCCCCTGCGGCTGCTGCGCTACATGGTGCGCATCTGGGACCGCTGGGAGCAGGAGCACCCGCGGGAGAGCCGTCTGCCGCTGATCATCCCCGTGGTCCTCTTCCAAGGCCGTGGCGGCTGGAAAGCGCCTCCCGATCTGCGGGGAATGGTGCGTGTGCCCGACGGCGCGGGTGGAGACTGGGATGCGTTTGTGCCGGTGTTCCGGTATCCGGTGGTGGATGTGGCCGATCCGGCCACCCAAGAGCGGTTTGCCGAACTTCGCCTCCGGCACATCCTCGAGTTGTTGCGCAGCGTTACCGTGGAGAAAGACGCCGCGCGCTTGGAAGCGGCCTTTGCGGCGCTGACCGCGCTCCTGAGTTTTCAAGGCGACAACCTCGCTTACATTCGCACGGCGCTGAGTTACCTCTTCCGGGCCTCCGGGGATATTGACATCCCCGTGTTTCGTGAGCACATTTTGAAACTGGAAAATACACGTTTAAAGGAGGAAGCCATGAGTATCGCCGAGATGTTGCGGAAAGAAGGCCGTGAAGTAGGCCGCGAGGAAGGCCGCGAGGAGGGCCGCGAGGAGGGCCGCGAGGAGGGCCTCTTGGCCGCTCGTCAAGACGGTGTGCTCGAGGCGCTGGAGTTGCGTTTCGGCCATTTGCCGGTCGATATATCCTCCTCTGTGCGGTCGGTGCGCGACGCCGCCCGGCTGCGCGACCTGCACCGCGCCGCCATCCAAGCCGCTTCGCTGGAGGAGTTCCGCAAGTCGCTGTGATATGGGGGGCGCTTACTTCCGGCGCTTGGGAGCAGGGCTTTGCATAGATGAACAAGCCCTCTGGGTTGCGGTTGCGGTTGCGGTCCGGCAAGGACGTTGATCCAAAAGCGACGTTCAGATGTGTATTTTTACACCACAGAAAACGGGCGGAGGCTCTGTAGAAGCGGCCATCTTGCCGTTATGAAGCGTGTAATGAGGGATCTACCGTAAGGGTCCGCCGGTTATCTAGCGCGTAATCTATTATCTAGAATTCGCCACCAATCCTCCCGGAGCCACCCTCCGATCACCGATCACCGATTTCCGGCCACCGATTTCCGACCACCGACCACCGAAACCGATGAAAACCTTCGCCCTCCTCCCCCTCCGCGGGGGCAGCAAGTCCATTCCGCGGAAGAACCTCAAGCCGCTTGCGGGCCGCCCCCTCTTTCACTGGACGGCCCTCGCCGCCTGTGCGGCGGAGGGCATCGATGAGGTCCATATCGCCACCGACGATGCGGAGATCGCCGACAGCGCCCGTGCCCTCGGTCACCCGAAAATCCGCATCTTCGAGCGCAGCGCCGCCACCGCGACGGACACCGCTTCGACCGAATCCGTCATGCTCGAGTTTGCCGAACAAGTGGATTTCAACCGGCTTGTCCTCATCCAGGCCACGTCCCCCCTCTTGCGCGCCGAGGAGCTTGACGGCGGTCTCGCCAAGCTCCTTGAAGCCGGGGCCGACAGCCTCCTCTCCGTCGTCCGCCAAAAACGCTTTTTTTGGCGGGAGGGAGCGACCGGGGTCGCGGTTCCGGTGAATTACGACCCCGCCAACCGGCCCCGCCGCCAGGATTTCGACGGCCAGTTCGTCGAAAACGGGGCCTTCTATGTCAGCTCCCGCTCCGGCCTCCTCCAGTCCCGCTGCCGCCTTCACGGCCGCATAGCCGTCTACGAAATGCCCGAGGAGACCTATGTCGAGCTGGATGAGCCGGTGGACTGGGCGTTTGTGGAAAGGCTCATGCGACAGAGGTCGGAGGTCGGAGATCATCCATCATCCATCATCCATCACCCATCACCCATCACCCATCACCCATCACCCATCACCCATCACCCATCA
>JAFIGH010000145.1 GCA_020831525.1 Opitutales bacterium | reverse complement strand
CCGCCGCAAAACTGTCGGCCAACCACCGTCCGGGACCATCGCTAACGATTGGGGGTTGGGCAGCGGCGTGCAGGGCCCCGTCCGAGCCCCGCGAAGTCCCGTGAACGCGGGGCCATCTCTTTTGGGTGCCCCGGGAACCTTTGTCGTGGGTCCGTTGGCTGGGGCTACGGCTCTGGAAGTTGACCACGGAAGGAACGGAGGGATGCGGAACTCGGGCTCAGGCTCGGAAATTGAACCATGGATTTCAGGGATGAACCGTATGGGGATGCGGGTTTGGAGGATTTTGAGCATGGCCTTGGTCGAAAGGTCTTTCGCTGAGAGCGCGCGTCCGGGCTCTTGGGTGGCCAAGAATCGCCTTGCGCCCGTGGCTGTGCCGCCCATGCTCCTATTCGTGAACGGTGCCCCCGAGATTTCTTCCGCAATGCCCGGTGTTCCGGCCTTGCGGGAGTTCTTTTCGCGGGAACCCGCCGTACGCCTGGCCTTTTTGTTCGGCAGTCGCGCGCGTCAAGCGCCGGATGCCCGTGACTGGGATTTCGCCGTTCTCACAGCCGACACCCAGCGTGCGCGGGCGGAACGTCTGGGCCGATTGGAGCCATTGCGGCGACGTCTGGGCACCGTCCTCGGCTGCGGGGGCGAGCGTATCGACCTCGTCGATCTGCGTTCCGCGAGCCTGGGCATGCTCGCCACCGTCGCCGAAGAGGGCGTTCTTCTCAAAGGCGGCGACACGCTTGATGCCTTCCGTTTTTACCAGCGTGCATGGAGCGCCCTTGAAGAGTTTCATTTCCGCAAGCGCCATGGACTTTGAGGTTTATCACGAGGCCACGCTTGCCATGCTTCGAAGGCAGGAAGCCGCCTTAAATGAGGCCCGCACCCGCCTCGCGCAGGGCGACGCGCTGAGCGAACTGGAATGGAATGGTCTCGAACACACGCTTCAACTCCTTGTCGAAAATGCGATTGGCAAAGCGAAGCACCTCCTTAGGCAACAGGGGCAAACGCCTCCCGTCAGTGCTTACGATGCCTTCAGTGCACTCGCCCAGGCCCGCCTTCTTCCCGCAGCGGAAGTGGACCTCTGGGGCAAGGCAATCGGCATGCGCAACGCCATCGTTCACGACTATCTGAATATCGACAGGCATCTTATTCGCGAAGTGGTCGAAACCGAAGCCTATCGCCTCATGACCCGATTCCTCGCTAAACCGTTCGACAGCTTCAGGACACTTCCGTGAGCCTCCTGAAAACTGATTCCGCGAAGACCCGTTTTCCGCAAGTCCGCGAGGCGGTGGCTCGTGGCTTTCGCTCTGGGGATTGACCGCGGAAGGGGCGGAGAGATGCGGAACGTATGCTCGGGGCTTGGGCTCTGTGGGATGCGGTCTGTAGGTTCCGCAATATTCCGCATTGATCCGTGGTCCGCGCAGCGGTGCCTTGGGACTGTGGCTCCGGGGGGCGGTAGGGACCGAATCCGTCAAGGGCCGAAACTCAACTCGCAGGCATACGCGAGATGATGTGGGGAAGGCCGAGGCGGAAGAGGATCCAGCCGCCACCGAGGGCGGCAAAAACGACAAGGGTCCAGAGGAAGGCAGCCCCCGGGAGCGCGGGGGCGACGCCGAGGAGACCGGAGCGGGCGGTGTCGAGGAGGGCGGTGGCGGGGTTGAGGAGGAAGAAGAGGCGGGCGGGATCGTCGCCCATGGGATAGAGGACGGGGGTGAGGAAGAGACCGAGGTTGAGGAGGACGGGCAGGCCCTTTTCCACATCCTGGTAGAGGGCGGCGAGGGGCACGAGGAGGACGCCGATGCCGATGCCGAGCCCAATGAGGGCGAGAAAGCCGGGGAGGAACATCCAGTTGAGGAAAAATGGATTGTGACCCAGATAGAAGGCGGCGGGGATCCAGAGCAGAAGGCGGAGTCCGGCGTTGAAGAGGGTTTCGTAGAAGCCCGCGAGGATGAGTGCTTCGCGGGGAAAGTGGATCTTCGCGAGCATGTTTTTCGCCTGCGTGACCTGCCGAATGGGGGCGAGGACGGCCTCGTAAAACGTCTGCCAGAGAATCATGCCGGCGAAGAGGTAGACCGGATACGGCACGGGACCTTCCTCAAAGTTGAGGATGTTGCGCCGCTGGAGAAAAACGAAGGTCGCGGTCGTGACAATGATCGGCGCGAAGGCCCAGAACCAGCCGAGGAAGGTCTGGCGGTACTGCGCCTTGATGTTGCGGAGAAATAGCCGCCATGCGAGTTCGCGACCACCGAGGAGGTCGCGGAGCATGCCGCCGAAGAACGCGCGCGGGCGCGACAGCTCGGGCTCGGGACCGAAGACGGTGTCCCAGTGCTCCGGCGGGAGCACGGAGAGCGGCGGCGCGGCGGAATCCGGCGGCGTCGACTCGGAGTCGGCAGGCATGGGCGCATTCCACGCGCAAGACGCCCGGAGTCAATGCCGGAACCATGCCCGGTCCCCCACCCGCATCGTCTTCATCTTTTTCTTAATCTTCGTCTTTCTATCCGCCGCACACGGCCCCAGGATAGGGACCGCGCCACGCTCACCCCCACCACCCACGGCCCAGAGATGCGAGCGCGCCACGATTGTCCGCACCGTACACCACCCGCTCCGGGATTTGCGCGCGGGGGCGGGTCCTGCCGTCAGCGGCCGGGTTTGCGGAAGTCGGCGACCCCGTCTTCGCGCAAATGCTCGTCGGTGGCGGGTTCGACGTGGATGAGAACGTCGAGCACTTCGGGGTGCTTCCTCATGATGTTTTCGCGGACGCTGCGTGCGATCTCATGGCCTTCTTCGACCGTGATGCGCGGGTCGACCTGAAGGTGTAGGTCGACTTCGACAAGGTCGCCGACATTGCGCGCACGGAAGTGGTGGTAGCCCACGACACCGGCAGTCGGGAGGATGTGTTCGCGCAGGTCGTTGATGATTTCCCGCGCCGGGGCGCGGTCGAGGAGATCGTTAAAGCTGCCGCGCAGGAGACCGGCCCCTTCGATGAAGAGCCAGATGCCGAGGGCAAGCCCGGCGAGGGCGTCGACAAAGCGCCATTCGTCGCCGCCGAGTGAGGCCACGAGCACGGCGGCGAGGGTGACGACGGAACTGAAGCTGTCGGTGCGGTGGTGCCAGGCATTGGCGAGAAGGAGGCGCGACCCGAGCCGCCGCGCCACCGCGCGCGTGACGAAAAAGAGCGCCTCTTTCGCCGCAATGGAGAGAAGAGCGGCCCATGCCGCCCAGAGGGCGGGTCCGGCCCCTGCGGGTGTGCGCAGGGCATGCAGCGCCGAGAGGCACATCCAGAGGGCGAAGAGCAGAATCATGAGCGCCACGCCCGCCGCCGCGAAGGTGTTGAAACGGTGGTGCCCGTAGGGGTGGTCTTCGTCGCGCGGCCGTCCCGCCATGCGCAGGCCGAAGAGCACCATGACGTCGGAGGCGAGGTCGGAAAAGCTGTGCAGCCCGTCCGCCATGAGCGCGGCGGAGCGTCCGAAAAAGCCCGCAAGGCACTTGAGCACGGCGAGCACGAGGTTCACGGCGAAGCTCAGGTAGGTGACCCGGCGACCCGGAGCACCATAATCCGTGTAGCTGTGACGTGCGTTCAACATGGGTGGTTCGTCCACGAGTTCATCTCCGGAAATCCGGCCATCGGGGCTGAGCATCCGTGACAAGCGGGGGGAGTCAAAACGATCCGGCGCGGAGTGTCGCTTTTGCCGGGGACGTCAATCCCGCGGCCACGGGACGGTGTCCGGCACCTGCCAGCCGAGGCACGCAATCATGCGGGCCATGTCGCCGCGGAGAGCGGCGGTGATCCTGACGAATGCGCCGTTGACGGGGTGCCGGAAGCGCACGGCCCATGCGTGGAGCGCCATGCGACGGGTGCCGGTGTGTTCGCGCATAAAGCGGTTGTGGCGGCCGTCGCCGTGGACAGCGTCACCCACGACAGGATGGCCCGCGCGCTTGAGGTGGCGGCGGATCTGGTGGCGGCGCCCCGTGGCGGGAAAAGCGGCGAGGAAGGAGTAGCGTGCGGTGGCGTGCGGGCCGACGGAATGGGGCAACTCCGTCTGCGCGAGAGGGATGACAAAGGTCTCCGCCGGAACGGGTTCGGCGTCCTTTTCCTGCGCGAGGGGAGCGTCGAACAGGACCGGACCGGGCAGCCACCCGCGCACGACGGCGAGGTAGGCTTTGTCGATCTCGCGGCGGGCAAAGCGCGCTGTCATTTCGCGCGCGGTCTCCGCGTCGAGGGCGAAAAGGACGATGCCGGATGTCTTGCGGTCGATGCGGTGAAGGGGATGCACGCGGCGGTCGAGGAGGTTGCGCAGCACCCCCATACACACACGGGCATCGGCAATGCGGCGCGAGCGGTGGACGGCCCACCCCGGCGGTTTGTCGAGGGCGACGAGCCAATCGTCCCGGTAGAGAATGTGCTCCGCGCCGATGCGCTCCTTGCCTTGCATGGGACGAACTCCGCTGCGGGGAGCGCCACTCAGGGCAGCCACGGATACTTGCCAAAATCGGGCGGGCGCTTCTCGACGTAGGCGCGGTGTCCTTCTTCGCCCTGCTCGGTCAGGTAATAGAGGAGCGTGGCGTTGCCCGCGAGTTCCTGGAGTCCCGCCTGCCCGTCCATTTCCGCGTTGAAGGCGCTCTTGAGGCAGCGGATGGCAAGGGGGCTCTTTTCCAGAATCTCGCGCGCCCACTTCACGCCCTCGGCCTCGAGCTGTTCGACGGGCACGACGGCGTTGACCAACCCCATGTGCAGTGCTTCGTGCGCGGAATACTGACGGCACAGGTACCAGATCTCGCGCGCCTTCTTCTGCCCCACGATGCGGGCGAGGTAGGCTGCACCAAAGCCGCCGTCAAAGCTGCCCACCTTCGGCCCGGTCTGTCCAAAGACAGCATTCTCCGCCGCAATGGTGAGGTCGCAAACGACGTGGAGCACGTGCCCTCCCCCTATGGCGTAGCCCGCGACAAGCGCGATGACGACCTTGGGCATGGAGCGGATGAGCTTCTGCAGATCGAGGACGTTGAGGCGGGGAACGCCGTCGCTGCCGACGTAGCCTCCGGCTTGTTCGCCGCGGATCTTTTGGTCGCCGCCCGAGCAAAAAGCGAATTTTCCGTCTGTCTGCGGGTTCTGCCCGGTAAGGAGGACAACCCCGATGGAAGTATCGTCGCGGGCGTCGGAAAAAGCCTCGATCATCTCCCGCACCGTGTCGGGTGTAAACGCGTTGCGGCGGTGCGGGCGGTTGATCGTCACCTTGGCGATACCGTCCGCCTTTTCGTAGAGAATGTCGGAGAACGTGCCGTGGGGCTTCCATTCGATACTATCCATACCCCATTGCGATAGCGCACCGCGGCACGGTGGCAATCCCCTCCTGAAAAAAGGTCGGTTTTCCGGCCGCCGCCCCGCCACACCCGCTCATTTCGCGGGCATTGCCTCCCGCCCGCGCGGGGAGCGCAGGTCCAGATCCGGTCCCAGCGGCACGATTCCCGTGGGATTGATCTCGTCGTGCGTCATATAGTAGTGGCGCTTGATGTGGTCGAAGTTCACGTCGTCTGCGATTCCCGGCCACTGGTAGAGGTCTTTCACGTAACCGCTCAGGTTCGGATAATCGGCGATCCGCCGGAGGTTGCACTTGAAGTGGCCGAAATACACGGCATCGAAACGCACGAGCGTGCAGAAAAGCCTCCAGTCAGCCTCGACCGGCGCCGCGCCCAGCAGAAACCGGGACTTCCCGAGGCGTTTGTCGAGGACATCAAGGGCTGCGAAGAGCCGACGCACGGCCGATTCATAGGCATCCTGCTTCGTCGCGAAACCGGCCCGGTAGACCCCGTTGTTGATGTTCTCGTAGATCATCGCCGCGAGTTCCCCGTGCTCGCTCCCGCGGTCTTCCGGGAAGAGGTCCGCGCCACGCGATCCATGCCCCGCAAATGCCTCCGCGAACATCCGGCAAATGTCGTCCTCCGAGTTGTTGACAATTCGCCCGCCCTCCGTGTCCCAGAGGACGGGAACGGTCACGCGCCCGCCGAAGTCCGGATCTGTCGCACGGTAGGCCTCCGCCAAATAACTGAATCCATTGACCGGGTCGCACGAATGGCCCGGCCCGTCACGGAAAGCCCATCCCTTCTCATCGCGCACAGGATCGACCACCGTCATGCCAACCGCGGACTCAAGCCCCAGCAGCTTGCGCACAATCAGCGTGCGGTGCGCCCACGGGCAGGCCAACGACACATAGAGATGGTAACGCCCCGCCGTAGCCGGATACGACGTCGAACCGTCGGACGAGATGCGGTCACGGAAGGCATCCTCCTGCCGCTCGAACTCGCCGGACTCACCTTGCTCACTTGGAAACTGGGATCGTAAAGGCATGAAGCGGAGGGTAGTGACGACACTGCACGCAGCAAGCCGGAAGACACCTTTTCCCGCCGGAAAGGCGCGTCGGGAAGCGTAAAACCCAACCAGTATGCCTGATGCTAAGATCCGCCGCCAACCGCGGGCATTAGGGCATAATGCCCACAAGACAATACGCGATTCTCTTTATATAAAAGACCCTAGGAATTTCCCCTTGTTGACGGTCGATAATTATGCAGCATTCGTTCCGTTATGAAAAGCAAACCTCTCCTCATCATTACGCTCATCGCAGGCATCTGCATCGGCGTCTCACCGATGCGAGCCCAGCTCGTGCAGTATACCCATGGATTCGCAGGCACTGCCACAACGAAAGAAGGTCATTCCATCTCACTGCTCGGAATGCTCGCCTTTTACGACGACGGATACACACAGGCATACATCCAAAACACGTCAATGAACGGGCAGGGATATGTCACCGGGTTTCAGCTCTACAATCCGGGAACCGACATATCCATCGACAGCGGGGCGGGCTTCTCGCTCGACCTGAATCCCCCAACGCCGCCATTCATGCCGCTCCACAACTTCGCGCCGACAGGAGCCGAAGCCAACTGGTCGCACCAGTCGCCGGCACACCAAGAATACAGTCCCCTTCCTGACAACCGCGCCCATGCCGATTACTCGGGTTTCACGACCGGAGCGCCTCCGCATACAGATGCCATCGGACCGAACTCCGCCGGAACCTTCGGCTTCTGGTTGACCGCGCCGCTGACGCAAGATCCGCTCGTCTACTGGAACAATCAACCGGACGGACCCGACATCATGCTACGCATCCAGACAGCGGGTGACGCAGGCATCACAAATATTGGCCTTCTAGAGGAAAGCGCGAAAATCGGGCTGACCCTGTTCCCATTTGAGGGAACGATCACACCCGTGCCGGAGCCGGGTATCATCGGACTCCTCGCCGTGTTGGCCCTGCCCCTCATGCTTCTCCGCCGCCGCAAACGGAAGGTCGAGTGAATGCATAAGACTTCCGGGTGAGGACGGATTCCATGAGCCCGTCCGCCTTCCATAGCGGGGTCAATCTGCAACGGTCGCCGCGACTCGCCGTGAAAACAGGTATTCGATCAGCTCGCGGTCTCCACCCAATGTAACTGCGCCGTGGATACACGGCGCAGTTACATTATACGAGTATCGGTTGCTTCCATCCACAAGATCTCACCCAACCACATCCTTCTGCAGATCCCGCAGGCTGCACAGCCCGCCCCAGTCCGCGAAGC
>JAFIGH010000002.1 GCA_020831525.1 Opitutales bacterium | reverse complement strand
AGCGCTTGAGCAGTTCCCCGTCATCGCATTCGCGCGCCTTCGGATCGACACGCACAAGAAGGTGGAAATGGTTGGAGAGCACGCAGTAAGCGAGCAGCTCCACACCCGAGAACGCCGCCGCCCGCCGCATGGCCCCCGCCAGCGCGTCTCTCTCCGGTTCCCCCAGCAGCCCCAGCTGCCGCGTGACGCGGCAGACACAGTGAAACGCCGCCCGGTGAGGACTCTTGATTCTGAGATGGTAGCTCATAACAGAGCCAATCTGGCACCGGCATCACCGTCGAGGCAAGTAATTAAATTCAGAATTAAAAATATTATATTTCTATCCCACAATTAAATTATTCTACAGCTAGAGCGAGGGAGCCAGCGGGAACTATGGGGACTGGTCTTGGCGGACCGGTTCGACGGCGCCGGGGAAGGTTTTGAAGGCGATCGTGAGCATCCCAGCGAGGCCCAGGGTGAGGAGAATGAAGAACGCGATGATGAAGATCCACGGTCTACGGGTGAGCCAGTTGCCCCCGCTCTCCGATTTATCCGTGGTTTTCATAAGGCGGTGCCGTTGGAGGCGATCACTTCTTTGTACCAAGTGGCGGAGTCTTTGGGCGTGCGCTTGAACGTACCGTAATCGATATGCACAAGTCCGAAGCGGTGCTTGTAGCCTTCAGCCCACTCGAAGTTGTCAAGGAGCGACCACTGAAAGTACCCACGCACATCGACGCCATCATTCTTGGCGCGGCGCAGTTCCCGGAGATAACGGCGAAGGAAATCGATACGCGAGGGGTCGTGAACCTGCCCGTCGGTGTGGACCCAGTCCGTGGAGGAAAGTCCGTTCTCCGTAATGACAATGGGCTTACCGTAGCGCTCGTGCAGAAATTTCGGGCCCCAGTAGAGGCACCCGGGAGTCACCGGCCAGTGGAAATTCGTAAGGGCATGGCCTGGCGCCTTCTCCACTGCCCGCCATCCTCCGGAGCCGTTGGACTCGATGGTCTGTCCGTTGTATATGTTGAGGCCGAGAAAGTCGACGGGGGTCGAAATAATGTCCATGTCACCGGCGCGTACATCGGGCGCGGCGGAACCGAAGGCCTTGAGGCCATCCTCCGGATACTTTCCGAGGAAAACTGGATCCATAAACCACGAATTCACCCAGAAATCCTTTTTCTCCATGGCAAACATGGCGCGCCGCGCCAGTTCCACAGACTCGGCACTGTCGGAGGCCGGCATTCTGACCACGCCGACCGGCGCCCAACCAATCATCGCCGTGTCGCCGCTGCGGACACGAATTGCCTGGGCCGCGCGCCCGTGGGCGAGCAGGGCGTGGTGGGTGGCGCGCAGGTACTCAGCCCAGTCTAGCTTGAGGCCCGGTGCATGCGTGCCCGTGACATGACCGAAGCCGAGGAAGCACTGGGGCTCGTTCATCGTCATCCAATGCTTCACCCGGTCACCGAGCCGGTCGACAATAACGTCGGCATATTCGGCGAACCACAGCGGGCTGTCGCTATTGAGCCATCCACCCCGGCAGAACAACTCGTAAGGATAGTCCCAGTGGAAGAGCGTTGCGTAGGGCGTGACTCCGCCTTCGAGGAGTGCGTCGACGAGGCGGTCGTAGAAAGCGAGACCCTTTTCGTTCACCCGGCCCGTGCCCTCCGGGAGAACGCGTGGCCACGAGATGGAAAAGCGGTATGCCCCGAGTCCGAGGTCGCGCATGATGCCGACATCTTCCGCATAGCGATGATAGTGGTCACAGGCAGTATCGCCGGTGTCGCGGTTGAAAATCTTACCTTCCCATCGGCACATCATGTCCCATATCGAGGGGCCTTTGCCGTCTTCGCGGGCCGCGCCCTCAATTTGGTAGGAGGCCGTTGCGCAACCCCATGTAAAGTTCTCGCCGAAACCCTTGTTCTCCATGTTCCGGCTTTGTGTAGCGCCGGGCGCCGACATGGCAAAGATATTTCGCCCGAAAGTGTTTCCGGGCGTTAGGCTCCGGCGTCGACCCGCAGGGCCTGGCCGGTGACGGACGCCGTCTCGTCGGAAAGGAGGAAGCGGACCGCCGCGGCGACGCTCACGCAATCCGTCGCTGACTTCAGGGCGGTGCGGCGGTAGATGCGGGCGCGGTCCTCCGCCGAGAGCCCCGCGCTCATGTCCGTCTCCATAAATCCAGGCACCACACAGTTTGAACGGATGCCGCGCTCGCCCCACTCGCGCGCAAGACCCTTGGAAAACGCCTCCAACGCACCCTTTGAGGCCGCATAGAGTGACAGGCCTTTGAAGCCGATGTGGACGCTCACGGAGGAAACGTGTACCAATGCCCCGCGCGTTTGATGGTAGAGCATATTGCGGACGGCGAGGCGCGAGAGAGCCATGGCGCTGAACACATTGGTGGCGAACATCGATTCGAGCCGCCCGAGATCGAGATTCGTGAGCAAATCGTCGTAGGCCTCGGCGGCATTGTTAACGAGTCCGTGCAGTGGCACCGCGTAGGGCACAAAAGATGCGAACAAATCCTCCACCGCTGCATCCGGTTTTCGCAGATCGGCAGCGTGAAAGCGCGCCCGCCCGGGATGCTCCTTCTCCAGTGCTTCCCACCCTTCCGAGCGCGCGCGGCTCACTCCATAGACCGTCCAGCCCGTTTCGAGGAGACCCCGCGCCGTCTCCAGCCCGAGGCCCCGCGAGACACCGGTGATCAATACGTTCCGTGTTTCATCCGTCGCCATACTTCCACTTCCCTAGTGCCGGGCCGCGCCGTGGCCATCCAAAAGAAGTGATAGCCGCATTCAAAGGAAGGTGATCGGCTTCGGACCGCTTCTGCCGCAGACGATCCATCGGTTCACCCATCCGGACCCGCAAGATTGCCGACGGCTTCGCGAAGACCGTTGGCGACGCGTTCCTGCGGTGTATCGCCTTCGGCGGACTCGGCGAGTTGGCGAGCATCGAGAGGTTTGCCGATACGGATGACGACCTTGGCGGGGCGCGGGAAGAGCGCGCCCACGGGCATGGATTCCCGTGTACCTTCGATGTGTACGGGGATGACGGGCGGGTGGTATTCGAGGAGGATCAAGCCCACGCCGGAGCGGAAGGGGCGAAGTTCGCCGTCTTCCGAGCGACCGCCCTCGGGGAACCAGACAAGCGGCTGCCCCTCCTTAAGCACAGCGGCACCAAGCGCGAGGCTGGAGACGGGTCCGCGCCGCGGATCGACAGGGACGACCTGCGAAAGGCGGCTGATCTCGCGGAAGATGACGTTGCGGAGCATGAGCGTGCCGAGCCCCGCCCAGAAGATACTGCGGCTCACGGGATAGCGGAAAGCGAGTCCGAGGACGGGGGCGTCGAGGTAGCTCACGTGGTTCGGGGTCAGAACGAACGGCCCCTTCTCCGGGAGGTTTTCGAGGCCTTCGATTTCGGTGCGGAACCACACCTTGGTAAAGGCCTTGAGTATCCAATAAACCGGAAAGGCGACGACCTCGCGCACCTTCGAGCGCGGTCGCGCCCACCGCAATTCGGAGGCGGAAAGAACGGACTCCGGGTCGCGGATGGCGGCGCGGAAGTCGGACCCGCCGCCCTCTTTCCCGGTATCGGCGGCGGCTTCAAGGAGATCGCGCACTTTGCTCGCGCGCTCCATCAGCTCCTCGCCGAAGGAGATGCCGAGGCGCTCCTCCACCGATCCGGCCAGTTCCACCCAGCCGATGGAGTCGAGCCCGAGGTCGGTCTCGAGGCGGCTGTCCGGTTCGAGGCGGTGGTCGGAAAAGCGTTCCGCAAGAAAATCCCAGAGGGCGCGCGCGCGTTCCTCTTCGAGGAGCGCCTGGTCGGACGAGGACATTTCGCCCACCTCGACGGGGGCCGCCGCGGCATCGTCGCCGCCGGTCTTGCCGCCGCTCTCGTAGAGGGTCTTGAGTTCGTGGCGTTTGATCTTGCCGAGGCGCGTGCGCGGGAGCGGGCGGTCGCTGAGGCGGAACTCCGAGAGGCGCTGGTAGGAGGGACGCTTCTTGCCGATGCGGGTGACCGCCTCGGCAATGGCCTCGCGGGCTTTGTCGTCCGCCGTGCCGCTCTCGGGTACAATGACAGCCACGAGTTTGCCGTCCTTCTGCAACACACCCGCCTCGTCGATTTCCGGCGCCTCGCCGTAGGCGTCCTCGAGGATCTCGGGGGCGATATTCTCCCCGCCTTCGGAGACCAGCATCGTACCAACACGGCCTTCGAGATGGAGCAAGCCGTCCTTGTCGAACCAGCCGAGGTCGCCGGTGCGGAACCATTCGCCTTCAAGCGCCTTCTCCGTCGCCTCGGGCAAGTTGAAATAGCCGCGGAAGACACCGGGGCCGCGCGCCATGACTTCGCCCTTCTCCGGACCGTCGCCAGGTTTCGACTCCGCCCCGCCCTCTTCCGCGCCGGGCGCGGCAGCGGGGTCGATCTTCACCTCGGTGCCGGGCACAACCCGTCCGACGGAATCGAACCGCGGCTCGCGGGCGTCGAGAATGGTAAGGAGCGGCGAGGTCTCGGTGAGCCCGTAGCCGATGACTACATCCCACCCGAAGGCGCGCAGGTCGCGCGCGAGGGAAGCATCGAGCGGCGAACCTCCGGAGGCCATGATGCGCACGCGGCCGCCTAGATTGCGGTGAATTGTGCCGAAGAGCCGTTTGCCCAACTGCAGCCCGAGGCGGTCGCCGAGGCGGCTCATGCCCAGCATGGCGCGGAAGAGCGTCCACGCCACGGAGCCGCGCGCCTTTGCCTTCTCCCGGATGCCGTTGACGAGCGCGCGGTGCAGACGCGGCACACCGAAAATGACGGACACCTGCGCGTCGCGCACCGCACGGGCGATTTGCGGCCCCGTGAGGGCAGAGGGAAAGACGAGGGAGAGACCGAGATACAACGGCGCAAGCGTTCCGACAACAAAGGGATACACGTGGTGTAGGGGCAGAGGCAGAAGGAGGCGGTCGCCGGACTGGATCAGGCCCGTCTTCTCCGCCACCTCGAATTGGTAGTGGACATTGCGCCGCGTGAGCGGAACGCCCTTGGGCGCCCCGGTCGTCCCGGAAGTGTAGAACTGCACCGCCGTCTCCCCGGCATCCCGCTCTTCCGGTCCGAGCGGTTCGTCGGCCTGGAGCGCGAGCCACGACCCTTCGTCGTCCGCGCCGCCGTCAATCCGGTGCAGCGCGGGCCGCTTCTCCACGTCGAGATCGAGTTTTTCCAGCCGCGCCTCGCCGCGCTTGTCCGTGAAAATGTGCCGCAACGCGGCGTCTTCGAGAATGTGCGCGAGCCCTTCGTCGCCCATCTGCGCGTCCACCGGCACGACCACCGCCCCGGCGCGCACAATCGCCAGCGCCACGGCGACATAGGCAGGCGAGGTCGGCGCGATCAACGCCACCCGCTCCCCCGCCTCCACCCCGTTTCCGCGCAGCCCGGCGGCGAGGCGGCCGACAAGCTCCTCCAGCCGCGCGTAGTCCCATGTTTCGGGTTCGTCAACCGCGCCGAATGCAAGAATGGCCGACGTATCGCCCTCCGCGCCGAAGCGCGTCAGCGAAAGCTTCTCGTTAGTGTCGTCCCTCCTCGTGTTGTCGTCTGTTGCCATGGGCGTTCCTGGTTCGGCACAAACGTAAACACATCAACCGGCCCCGCGTCAACGGCGGGCGGTGGGGTTTGCCGGTTTATCGGCGCCGAAGAAACACTGCCACAAGAACGATTAAACCCGCCCAAACCGCAGCAACGCGCGGCTCGGGGATTACCGTGATGGTTCCGGTTTCCTTAAACGCGCTGGTATCCCAGACCAAGCCTTCCGGCAAAGCGGCCCGTTCGAATTGAAACGAAATCGTGTCCGTAGGGTCACTGTCCCAACCCCATGACGAGATCCACTCCGCCGAGACGAGAAGGAACGTATCGTTCAATTGCGGAGCAAACCCCTCCTTCAGCTCCACCACGATGCGCGCATCCTCCGAGAAACTTAGGCCCGTGCCGAGATTGAGCGCATCGTATTTGAGACCGCGTTCGGTGCCGCCGATGCGAAAGACCAGCGAACCCGCGCTGAGACTCATCCCTGCGGCAAGGTCCAGCAGCGCGTATTCTCCGCCGTCGTGCCCGGCCTGGGAGAAGCGCAATGTGCCGCCGGTTGAGACAGAGATCGAATTGAGGACAACCTCAGTGGCGGCTCCGAACATCCATTCACCTTCGCCGACGATGCGCAGTGAACTCCCCTCCACCGGACCGTTCCAAATTCCGAGCGTTCCGGCGTCGGCACGGAGCGTGCCCTGTCCCTCCAGGTGGAGCGGCCGCGACGTGACGAAGATATCCGTGCCCCCGATACGCAGCGTCCCGCCAATCAAGTGCAGGGGAGCGGAAGGGGCGCCAAGGCCCGCGTCGCGTTCCACATAAACACGCGAATGCTCCACGCGGGTGCCGCCTGAGTAGGTGTTTGCGCCGAGGAGGCGAAGTTCCTCGACATGTTCACCGACCACCACCGCGCCCGGTCCCGTGACCGGCATTGTCAGCAGCAGGACATAATAGGAGTCCGCCCACAGTCGCGAATTCGGCTGGGCGAGGTGAATCTCAGCCGCTTCCAACTGCTGGTATCCCAGATCTCCCTGCCCGATCCGCAGCGTGTCCTCCGAGCCTGGTCCCCGCCCCACAATGATCCTCCCCGCACCGCTGCCCACCGAGAGAAGAGAGCCGTCGTGCATGACCAACTCCCCGCGACCGCCGTCACCCACAATGATGTCGCCGGACGAAAAAACGTCGCCCGTGAGGTGCAGGACCGCGTTGTCTCCGGCGTTGGAGCCGAGCGTCAGCCCTCCCATCGGTCCGTGCCCTCCCCATACCTCGTGGTTATCGATGCGCACGATGTCGGAAGCGCCGGGGACGCCTCCGGGCAACCAGTTGGTGTCTACATGCCAACTCGTGTTGCCGCCGTTTTCGCCGCCCGTAAAAACCTTCGCCGCGGCAGACGGAAATCCCGCAACGGCGATACCGAATGAAGCGGATACCAGCAAGTGGGTTAGGCGCATAAATCGATGCCACGGCCCGGCGTTTTCCGCGTCAACAAAATAAAATGCGAAAATTATGTAAATTCAATTCACCACGCCGCGGTTGGAGGCGGCGAGGACGGGATCAAAGTCGCGCAGGACGGCTTGCGGTCCGCGGTATTCCCCGCCGACGACCGAATGGAGGAGCATAGACGACGGAATGGAGGAGCATAAGCGCCGACAAGGCGGCCCTCGACGGTCAATCCGTCGATGCCGGACCACTCGCGGACTTCGGTGCTCGCGGGAACAGCAACTGAGGCACCCGGAAAACCGCCAGCAACGGCAAGAGTATGAGATCTTTACCTTTCATCGCCATAGGAGATTCACGGCTGACCATCGTGAGGCTCCTTGTCCGAACGAGGTGTGACATCGCGGCGAGCCGTGATGGAGTCCGCCGCCTTGCTAGCAGCGTCTCTCTCGTCACGTTCGCGCAGACTTCGAACCATCGCCAAAACGTCAAAGTCATACTTCTGCGCCAGCGCGGTTTTGGCCCGTCGCACTTCAGCAATCACTGAATCGGCTTTGATCAAGCTGTCTTCAACTGTCTTCATCGTATTGAATGAGTTCCTCGGGACTACACATCACCGGCAGCCGGAATCCCACCACGCGCGGGTGCTTGCCTGTCGGGATGCCTGAATCACGCTCATAGACGGTCGTGCAACATAGTAGCTCGGTATCGTCGTCTCAATGTAGGCGCTTGGCATGGGCGATCATTTATTCGCGAAGGCCAATATTTCTATCCGGATCTAGTCAAATTCGTCAAGCCAAGGACCCGCGCAAGCGGTTCAGGCGGGCGAGGACGCGTTCGCGGCCGAGGACTTCGAGCATGGGGAGGAAGTCGGGGCCGGCGGCAACGCCGCTGACAGCGAAGCGGGTGAGCGGCCACCATGCGAAGGGCTTATTGTCCTTCGCGGCGGCAAGGGACTCGAAGGCAGCGCCCAGGGTGGCCGCGTTCCATCCGGCGGCGGGGACGGCTTCGAGGGTTTCCGTCACTTCCGCGAGGGTTTGCGCGGCGTCGGGCTTGCCGAGCGTCTTTTTGCGCGCCTTCTCGTCTTCGCGGTAGTCGTCCGTGAAGAAATAGGCGCAGAAGTCCGGCAGGTTGGCGAGGCTGTCGACCTTCTCCTGACAAAGAGCGAGGACACGCTGGAGGTAGTCTTCCTCGACGTCGTCGCCCGCCACACCGGCGGCGTCGAGGACGGGACGCGCGCACCATGCGTAGGTCTCCGTAGGCAGGCGCTTGAGGTGCTCGAAATTGATGTGGTCCATCTTCTTTTCGTCGAAGCGGGCGGGGCTTTTCTGCACGTCCTCGAGGCGGAAGCGCTCGATGATCTCGCCGATGTCCATGACCTCGCTATCGTCCTTCGGCGACCAGCCGAGGAGGGCGAGGAAGTTGCGCACGGCGGCGGGCAGGTAGTGGCGGGCGCGGTATTCTTCGACGAGCGCGCCCTTGTCGCGCTTGCTCATTTTGCCTTGGCCGTGGGCGCGGTCCTTGAGAATGAGCGGCAGGTGGGCGAAACGCGGCGGCGCGGCACCGAGTGCGGCATAGAGGTGCAAGTGCTTGCTCGTGTTGCTGAGGTGGTCCTCGCCGCGGATGACGTGGGTGATGCCCATCGTGATGTCGTCGACGACGTTGACGAAGTGAAAGGTCGGCTCGCCGTCGGAGCGGACAAGGACGAAGTCGCGCTCTTCCACCCGCTCCACCGGGCCGCGGATCATGTCGTCGATGACGACGGGGGCGGACTTCACCTTCTCGATCTCCGCCTTGTGGTATTCGTCGTAGGCGGTGTGGCGCTCGCCTTCGAGGCGGAAAAAGAGCGCGCCTTCCTTCTCGAAGACGCGGCCCGCGGCACGTAGCTTGTCGAGGTGGGCGCGGTAGATGTCGCCGCGCTCGCTCTGCAGGTAGGGGCCGCAGTCACCTCCCGCGAAGGGACCCTCGTCCCAGTCGAGGCCGAGCCAGCGCAGGCTCTCGTAGATGAGGTTGAGGTATTCGGGGGTGTTGCGCTCCTTGTCGGTATCCTCCACACGCAGCACGAAGACGCCGTCGTGCCTGCGGGCAAAGAGCCAGTTGAAGAGGGCGGTGCGCGCCCCGCCGATATGGAAATACCCCGTCGGGCTGGGCGCAAAACGCACCCGGACTTTCTCGGTCGAACTCATGCCCGCCCACAGTGCGCCTGCTCCGCCTCATGGCAAGGACAGGCTGCCAAACACAACACACAATTAAATTTGTTGACTGATATTATTAAACCCGGAGAAAAATTAGTTTCCAGAAATTTTTAACCACGGGATAAATTTATGGCAAAATTTTTTCCGGGTTCTATTGGTTGACAGCGGTGGCGAATTGGGGACGAGCGAACTTCCGGTATAGTCCCTTCACTCCGCCGCGTCGTAGGGCTCGGTCAGTTGCCCGAGGCGGAGGAAACCGGCCCGCTCGGCGAGGCGGAGGAGCTTGAGGAAGATCTGGCCGGTGATGAAGGCGTCGCCCGCGGCGGTGTGGCGGTCGGCAGGGCGGATGCGGAAGAGGCGGGCAAGCCCGTCGAGAGTATAGTCCTCGTGGGCCTGGTCGCGATCGAGGAGCCCCATGTCGGCAAGGCGCAGGGTGAGGTCCATGGTGTCGACGCACATGTTCCGCAGCTCGAAACCGAAGTGCGTCGTTATCGCCGCGTTGAGGATCGCGACGTCGTGCCGGATGTGGTGGCCCACGATCACCCCGTCACCAAGATAATCGAGAAAGGCGCACAGGGCGGGCTCCTCAGGCATTCCGCGCTCCGAGTATTCACGGGTGATGCCATGCAGCGTGACGGACGACGTATTGTGCGAGATAGGCATAAAAACATCGAAGGTGTCGTCGAGGAGGAGTTCGAAATACATCACACCGATGGCACCGACAGAGACGATGCGGTCCCGCTTCGGGTCGAAGCCGGTGGACTCCGTATCGAGGACGACGAAGCGGGCGTTCTCCCAGCCGAGCGCCTCGTCCCATGTGGGCTCGAAGTGCGCGGTGTAGGCTTCGTGGACAGGGTGTATAGACATCGGACAGGATCGATCAGGCGCGGAGGGAGAGGCCGTGGCGGGCAGCGAGCAACTCGAGAACGTCGAGAATGGTGCGGAATGCGGTCTTGAGCAGCGTGCGGGTCTCCGGGTCGAGGTTGTTCGGGCGGATGACAGCTCCGTCGGTACCCGCCATGAGGCCCCGGCACACGCGGGCGAAGTGCGCGACGAGAAAGGCCTCGGAAGCCTCCTCGAGCTTGTCCGCCGTCGCTTCGTCCTCCCCGCCGCGCAACCGCTGCGCAGCCGCACGCAGCCGCGCACAGGTGCCGGTGGGCGCGAGCGCTCCGCCCTCCATGGCAAAGACGCGGCCCATATCGACGAGGGGCAGGAGCGCGTGGGCCTTGATGGCGAGTTCCTCGCGCTGAATGCCCTTCTCATCGACGACATAGCCTTGGTAGATGGTGCGCGGCGGCTGGTTGAGGAGTGAATTCGACGCCATGTGGCGGATAAACGCCGGATTCGCGCGGATGCAGCCCTCGATGAAGCGGCGCAGCCGCCGCGCGAGCGGGCATTGGTATTCGGCAGACCGGAAGTCGAAGGCGTCGCGCGACGTGTAGACCACGTTTTCCACGGGAGACTCGATAAAGGCGCGGAACTTCGCCTCCATCTCCGAAATTGGCAGGCACCAGCCGGGCCGCTGCGCAAGCACCCCTTGCTCGCTCTCCAGAAAGCCGCATTGCCGCGTCGCCTCGCCCACGCGCCGCGCGAGTTCCCGGTAGTAATGCGCCGCCGTGTCGGCTTCGTCCGGATCCGGGTCTTCGTAGACCATGGCATGGTAAACCGCCGAGCGAATGAGCAGTTCGTCGCGCCCGCCGCTCCCCATCATAAGCCATGAAAATCCCGCCGTCGGGCGCTCGAAACCCTCCACGTCCATCGCCTCCCGGCACATCCCGATGATTCTCCGCGCCATGCGGCGGTTGAGCACGCCGGTCATCTTCATGAGCCACGGCAGGGCCGCGCGGTCTTCCAGAAACTCAAGGAGCAGTGCCTCCATGCGCTCGCGCATCGTCCGGAGGGAGGCGAGGTCCGGGGCTTCACCGATAGCCTCCCCGAGCACCGTCGGAAAACGGCCGTACTGCAAAAACAGGTTGCGCTCGTAGACAAGGCCCAGCACCGGCGTGCCGGGGGTTCCGTCCTCCGTAACGATAAGAAAGCTCTTGCCCGTGCGGGTGAGCCGTACGAGGAGGTCACCCGTTGAGTCATCCGGATGCGCCATGACGAGGTCCGTCGCCATCACCTCGCTCACCGGAGCGTCCGACCGCAGACCGCCGTCCACCACGCGGTCGCGCAGGTCGGCGTCGGTCAGTTTGCCCACGGCCCGCCCGGCGTCGTCGACCACGACAACACAGGCCACCCGCTTCGACTGGAGACGCCGCGCCACGTCCCGCACCGTGGTGGAGCGCGGCACGGTCACAAGCGTCTCCTCCGCGACTGTGTGCGGCTCCTTTACCTCGAGCAGACCGCCCTTGCGCAGGGTGATCGGCACAGGGATGCCGCGGCTGTCGCGCTGCGTCACCGGCTCCGCTTCGCTGTAGGCGGGATTGAGGGTAAAGTAGGCGGCAAGATACCGTTTGGCCTTCGGTGTGCGCTCGGCATGGGCGATGAAATCGTCGCGGTCGATCCCGTAGAGAATGGTATCCGCATCCGTCTTTGCCGTGTTGAGGTAGGGGCCGTCCGAGATGACCCCCTGCAAGCCGAGCAGGTCGCCCTCCCCGCGCAGGTCGATGAGGCGGTCGCCGCCGGGCGTTTCATCGACGATACGCACCTTGCCCTGCTGGATCACATAGAGGTATCGGTTGCGCGGCTGCCCCCGCGAAAAAACGATCTCCCCGCCCTCGTGAAACTTCACCCGTCCCTTCGACGCAAGATCGAGCAACACCCGCTCCGGAAGAAAGGAAAACGGCGGATGCTGCTTCAGGAAATCGACAACACGGATCGCTATGGACGAGGCTTTCATATCAGGAACTGTCTCACACGATCACCATGGAATGCCCGTTTTCCGGAATTATCGAAGAAACGGAGGGCAACGACTATCCCGTAGACCATAGAAATCACCAGCATAGCAAGAACATGGGCAGGGTCCGGTGTGTTTTCAATTCTATTCCCCGTATCGTTCAGGATATTGCTAGACCGGTTCCGCCGATTGCTCCGCCCATGCCGTATCGTGAATGGTTGCGTCTGCGCGTAAGAGCGGGAAAGGATGTCAACCATGCCGACACCGACGAAACTCCGCGTCAATCTCGACCACCCCGTGGTCACCGTTCCCGTCAACGGGGGCGAGCGTTCGCTGGTTGTTGATTTGTGGATACCCGAGGCGGCCCGTCCGCTGCCGTATGTTGTCTACATCCACGGCGGGGGCTGGCGCGGCGGGACGCAGTACCGCCCGCCCTTCGCTCCGAGGATGTGGGAAGACGGCATCGCAACCGTTGCCGTGACCTACCGCTTCAGCGGCGAAGCCGTTTTTCCCGCCCAGACAGAAGACTGCGCGGCTATGCTTCGCTGGCTACGGGAGAACGCTGCACACCACGGGCTCGACCCCGCCCGCTACGCTCTATGGGGGATCTCCGCCGGTGCCCACCTCTCCGCCCTGCTTTCTCTCGAACTGAGCCGCAGCGCCCCCGGGCAGAAATGCGCGGCGGCCCTCACCCAGCCGCGCGCGGGCGTCCACTGGTGCGGCCCGACAGACCTTCCCCGCACGGCGGTCGATCCGTTTCCCGGCAGAGGAATGGTCGAAATGGTGGGCGACCTTCTTGGCGGTCCCATCTCCGCGCGGGAAGACCTCGCCCGCACGGCCAGCCCCGTGCACCATGCGCATGGGGACGCTCCGCCCCAGCTCATCGTCCACGGCGCGCGCGACCCGATTGTGCCGGTGTGGCACGCCACGGCATACGCCGAGGCGCTCCGCGCGGCGGGAGCGCCCCATGAACTCCTGCTGCTGGAAGAGCGCGATCACAACCTCGGCGAGGCGGAAGAAGCCGGGGCGACGCGGGACTTTCTCCGCAAGCACCTCGCGCCCTGACGGACGCGCATCCGCCTACTCTTCCTCGCCCTCTTCCCGGTCGTCCATGGGTTCCGGCACGACACGCACGAAGATGCGGTCCTCCGTGAGGTACTCGCGGGCGAGGGACTCGACCTCCCCGCGCGTGATGGCGGGATAGTCGGTGAAGAGCGTGCGGGCCCAGTCGAGTTGGCGCGGATGCTCGCGGGCGCCGAGGAGGACGGTGCCGAGCCAGTAAGGGTTTGAGCGGGCCTGGTTTTCGAGGCTGCGGATCCGGGGATTGAGGACACGCTCGAACTCATCCTCGCCGATGCCGTCTTCGACGATGGAAGCGGCAATATCTTCGAGGATCTCCTCGACGAGACCGAGGCGCTCCGCGTCCACGTTGACGACGGCGACGAGATGGCCCATGCCGTCGAAAACGCGGCTGGCATCGTGGTAGGCGAAGGGTGAATACGCCTCGCCCAGCTCGTTGCGAATGCGCACACGCATGCGCTCGTTGACGACGCCGGAGAGGACGGCGAGCCGCCGCGCCTTGCGGACATCATCTGTGTCGTCAGTGACCCAATACATGACCGCGCGCGCCTGAGGGATCGACGTGCGGTAGGTGAAAGTCTCGTCCACCGGTCCGCGGCGGAGGTCGACTTCGCGCGCGCCTTCCGGGAGGGACTTCCCCGCTTCGCGTTCCGGGAGCGCTCCGAACGTCCGCCGCACGGCCTCCACCACTTCATCGGCGTCGATATCGCCCACCACGGCGATCTCAAGCGCCGACGACGCCAGCGCACCGGACAACCACTCGCGCACGGCCTCCGTGGAATGGCTCTCAAGGACTTCGCGCGGCGGAATGCCGAAGCGGTAGTCGCCGCTTACGAGAAAGCGGTCGACGCGCGAACGCATGACTCCATCGACAGTATGGTTGACCTGCTGATAAATCTGCGGAATGACCTGCCGGAAGCGCCTCTCGGCCTCGGGGCGGAAACCGGGGGCGAGGATATGCGCGGCCATGAGGGCGAGCTGGTCTTCAAGGTCGCGCGGAGTTGTCGTGCCGGAGAGAACGAAAGCGTCATCACCCACGCTGAATTCGCCCCCCACCGTCTTGCCCGCGAAGAGTGTTTCGAGTTCATCGGCGCTGTGCGCTTCAAGGGCGCCGGGCACAAAAATGTAGCTTGCGAAGAAGTCGAGTCCTTCCTTTTCCGGGGTGAGTGAGAGTCGGCCCTTGCCGAACCGCGCGCCCACGCGCACGCGGTTGCGTTCGAAGTCCGTGCGCTTGAGATTGAGGACGACGTTGTTGGCAAAAACCACCTGCTCGGCGTCGAGGTCCTCCAACTCACGTCGCTCCACCACGGCGGACGGTTCGCCGATGACAGCGTAGGCGAAGTCTGTGGCCAGGAACTCCTCCGGCAGCTCGACCTCTTTTCCATGGCTCGCACGGAAAACGGCGCGCATGCGCTTGTAGGCATTGTCGACTTTCTCCTCCGACTCCATGCGGACGAGACGGTCACCGGTCTTGGCCCAGAGGTCGACGAATGCGGTATGCACGGACTCGGGGGTAGCCCGCTCGAGAACACCGCGGGCCAATTCAAGGTTCTGGTCGGGGCTGGTGAAAACGCGGTCGAGACTCACGGCGCGC
This sequence comes from Opitutales bacterium, assembly GCA_020831525.1. GTDB lineage: Bacteria > Verrucomicrobiota > Verrucomicrobiia > Opitutales > Oceanipulchritudinaceae > SLLG01. Next base: position 104,410 of record JAFIGH010000002.1, on the reverse strand, counting down.
ACGAGCGCGTCGGCAAGGGTGCGCGACTCGCGCGATTCCGCCTGCGCGGCGGCCCGCTCATAGCTGTTGAGCACATTGGCGCGGGCGACGGCCAGCTCGCTCTCGAGAAAGCCGTGTTCGAGCGCGCGGCGCTTTTCGAGGACGATCCGCTCAAGGGCTTTTTCCCATGTCTCCGGCCGGGTCGTGGCCTGCAAACCGGCGAACTCGGCGAAGTCGAGAAAGGAGTACGCATAACCGACCGCGGAGGCAAATGGCGCGTCTTCGGAGCGGGCGATCATCTCGAAGCGGCGGTTGAGGATGGCCGCGGCGAGATCGCGCAGAATGCCGGCCTCGCGCGTTTCGCTCGTGTCACCGGCGTCGTCCTGCTCCCAGACGGTGAAAACGTTCACCTGCGTGCTGCCCAGCTCGGGGTCGTGGTAAAAGCGGTAGGCCTCGCCCTGTGGCAGGATGGCTCCCGCGGAGGGGTCCGGCCGGAGTTCCGGGCTGGGCGCGGCGTCCCCGAAAAACTCCTCGATCAGGGCCTCCGCGTCGTCGGGATCGATATCGCCCACGACGATGACGGCAAACCGGTCCACAGTGTACCAGCGCTCGTAGAAGCGGCGCATGTCCTCGTAGTTCATCGTGCGGATGGCTTCCTCCGTCCCGATGGGAAAGCGCAGCCGGAACGGCGAGTAGGGAAAGGCGAAGTCGTAAACATCCTGTATGGAACGAAACGAGGCGGAATCCCGGTCGCGTTTTTCAGCGAGGATCACCCCGCGCTCGGACTCCGCCTCCTCCTCGAGAATAAGCATACCGTCGGCGTAGTCGCGCAAGGCGAGAAACGCCGGGCGGATGAGCGCGTCCTCCGCCTCGGGCACCTCGAACTTGTAGACGGTCTCGTGGAAACTCGTGTGCGCGTTGGTGTCCGGGCCGAACGCCATGCCCAGCCGCTGTCCCAGCTCGATCATCTCGCCGGGCGAGAAGTGCGTCGTCCCCTTGAAGCCCATGTGCTCGAGGTAGTGCGCCATGCCCCGTTCGGCGTCCTCCTCCATCAGGCTGCCCACCTCCACGAGGAGGCGCAGGCTCACCCGCTTCGGCGGCTCGTTGTTGGGCATCACGGCGTAGCGCAGGCCGTTCTCCAGCACACCGAAGCGCACCGCCGGATCGGCCCCGAGGTCGCTGTCTTCATGCGCCCACGGGCGCACCTCCGCGGCAATCGCCGTTCCGGAGAAAAGAAACACCGTGAGGGCAGCGGCGAATGCCGCTTTGGCCTTGTTTGCGCGGAAGCGTCCTACCATCGTCTTGAGCATCATCGTGATCTGGTTGTATCGAATTTGTTTCCTTCCCGCCCTTGTCGTTGCCCTCCCCTACTATGCGTGGAGGATGTGGCGGCGGGGCGGCTACCGTTCCGGATTCCTACACCGGTTCGGACTTTTCCGCAAGCTTCCGGCCCCCGCTCCCGGGGTCAACCGAATTTGGATCCAGGCCGTCAGCGTCGGCGAACTCCTCGCCGCCGCCCCGCTCATCGACCGCCTGCGCGGCGCCGGACACGAAGTGATCCTCACCACAACAACCAGCACCGGCTTCGCCCTCGCCCGCCGCCGGCACGCCGGGGACGTCACTCTCACAGGCGTCTTTCCCCTCGATTTCTGGCCGACGAGCGCGCTCGCATGGCGGCGGCTGCGCCCCGACGCCGCCATCCTCTTCGAGAGTGAACTCTGGCCCGAGCACCTGCACCAGGCCGGACGGCGGGGCATTCCCGTGTTTCTCGTCAACGCCCGCCTGTCCGAGCGCTCCTTCAACCGCTACCTGCGCCTGCGGGCTCTTGCGCGCCCGCTTCTGCGCCCGCTCACGACAGTGCTCGCGGCGAGCCCGACGGACGAAGAGCGCCACCGGTGCCTGCGCCCGCGCGCCGCCGTCCACCTCACCGGAAACCTCAAGGTCGACTTCGATCCCGAACCGCGGCTCGATGACGCCGCCAAGCGCTCCCTTGCCACCGAGTGCGGCTTTGTCGACGACGCCTCCCCTTCCGGCGCCCCGCTGCCGCCGATTCTCCTCGGGGCGTCGACATGGCCGGGAGAGGAGGCGGCCCTTGTCGAGGCATGGAAACAGCTCTCCACCGAAAATCCCGGCCTCTGCCTGATCCTTGTCCCGCGGCACGCCGAGCGCCGCCGCGAAGTCGCCGCCGATCTGCGCGCCGCCGGGGTCGAACCGGTGCTGCGCACCGAACTGCGCGCAGAGTCCCGCCCCGCCCCGGCGGGCACCCGCGTCTATGTCGCCGACACAACGGGCGAACTGCGGCGCTTCACCCAACTGGCCGACGCCGTCTTCGTGGGCAAATCGCTCCCGCCCCACGTGCAGGGACAGACGCCCATCGAAGCGGCGGGCTACGGCAAACCGGTCTTCTTCGGCCCCGGCATGAAAGAGTTTTCCGACATCGCCGCCGCCCTCGTGCGCGAAGGCGCCGCCGAAGTCGTGCCGGACGCCGCACAGCTCGCCCCCCGCATCGCACCGGTCCTCGGCGACGCGGAGGCGCGCGCCCGCCGCGGCGCCGCCGCCCGCCGCTGGTTCGAAGCCAACCGCGGCGCCGTCGACCGCGCATGGAAACACATCCGCGCGGGCCTTGAAGCCTGAGTTTCCGTCATGAAAAAGGCCCCGCCGCAAATGCGACGGGGCCTGTGAATTCGATTGATTGGTGCTGTGCCTCGGGGCGAAGCGGCCTTACTACATCATGCCGCCCATGCCGCCCATGCCGCCCATGCCGCCCATATCTCCGCCGCCCGAAGAATCCTTCTTCTCTTCCGGGAGATCGGCGATGAGCGCCTCTGTGGTGAGGAGCAACCCGGCCACACTGGCGGCGTACTGCAGTGCGCTGCGGGTGACCTTGGCGGGGTCGACGACGCCGGCCTTGACGAGGTCCTCATACTTCTCGGTCGCGACATTGTATCCAATGTTGCCGTCCTTAGAGAGGACTTCCTGCACGACGAGGCTGCCTTCGACGCCCGCGTTGAGGCAGAGCTGACGCAGCGGGGTTTCCACGGCGTAGGAGACGAGGCGTCCGCCGATGGCTTCGTCACCCTCGAGCTTGAGGGCGTCGACGGCCTTGCGGGTGCGCAGGAGCGACACTCCCCCGCCCGCCACGATGCCTTCTTCGACGGCAGCGCGGGTGGCGTGGAGAGCATCTTCGACGCGGGCCTTCTTTTCCTTCATCTCGGTCTCGGTGGCGGCACCGACGTTGATGACGGCCACACCGCCGGCGAGCTTCGCGAGACGCTCCTGGAGCTTTTCGCGGTCGTAGTCAGAGGTCGTTTCCTCGATCTGGCGGCGGATTTGCTTCACGCGGCCCTGGATGTCGGAAGCGGCGCCCGCACCCTCGACGATAGTCGTGTTTTCCTTGTCGACGGTGATGCGCTTGGCGCGGCCGAGGTCGGTGAGTTCGAGGTTTTCGAGCTTAATGCCAAGGTCCTCGGTGATGCACTTGCCGCCGGTGAGGACGGCGATGTCCTTGAGCATCTCCTTGCGGCGGTCGCCGAAGCCGGGCGCCTTCACGGCGCAGACATTGAGCATGCCGCGCAGCTTGTTGACGACGAGTGTGGCGAGCGCTTCACCCTCAACATCTTCGGCAATGAGGAGGAACGGCTTGCCGCTCTGGGCGACCTTCTGGAGGAGCGGAAGGAGATCGTTGAGATTCGAAACCTTCTTCTCGTGAATGAGGATGTAAGCGTCTTCGAGGACGGCTTCCATCGCTTCCTGATTGGTCGCGAAGTAGGGGCTGAGGTAGCCCTTGTCGAACTGCATGCCCTCGACAACGTCGAGCGTGGTTTCGATACCCTTAGCTTCCTCGACGGTGATCGTGCCGTCCTTGCCCACCTTGTCCATGGCATCGGCAATGATTTCGCCGATCTCGGTTTCCCAGTTGGCGGAGACGGTGGCGACGTTCTTCACGCCTTCGCGGTCGGTCACGGGAATCGACTGCTTCTTGATCGCCTCCACGGCGGCGGCAACAGCCTTGTCAATACCGCGCTTGATGTAGACCGGGTTGGCGCCGGACGTGACGTTCTTCAGACCGCGGCGGAAGATCGCCTCGGCGAGCACCGTGGCGGTAGTCGTGCCGTCACCCGCGTTGTCGCTGGTCTTCGTGGCCACTTCCTTGACCATCTGGGCTCCCATGTTCTCGTAGGGATCCTTCAGCTCGATTTCCTTGGCCACCGAGACGCCGTCCTTGGTGACGGTCGGGCTGCCGAACTTTTTGTCGATGACCACGTTGCGGCCCTTGGGGCCGAGGGTCACCTTGACCGCCCGCGCGAGCGTTTCAACGCCCTTGAGAAGCTTCTTCCGGGCATCTTCGTCGAATAGTATTTGCTTAGCCATATTCCTAAATTATATTGATTGTTGTTTACTGAAAGGCGATATCGTTCGCGTCAGCCGACGATGCCGAGGATATCGTCCTCGCGGAGGATCGTGTATTCTTCGTCCTCGAACTTGACGGTCGTGCCGCCGTATTTGCTGATGACCACCTGGTCACCGACTTTGACCGTGAAGGTATAGTCCTCGCCGTCCTTCTTGCCGGTGCCCAGAGCGAGCACTTCGGCCGTGGTCGGCTTTTCCTTCGCGGAGTCGGGGATGATGATCCCGCCTTTGACTTCTTCGTCGGTTTCCACGGGCTTGACGAGCACGCGGTCACCGAGCGGTTTGATTTTCACTTCAGTTGCCATTGTTTATTTTGGTGTGTTTACAGGTTGATTGGTTGGTTGAAAAAAACGGGTCGCTCAGGACTTTTTCTCGTCTGTCACGTCTTCGACTTCAGCATCGACGAAATCGTCATCCTTACCGCCGGAAGCCCCGCCCTGGGATGCATCTCCGCCGCCCGACGGCCCCGCCTGCGGACCGGTGCCGCCTGCCGCCGCCCCACCCTCCTGCTGGTAGAGGCGGGCGATGGCCTGCTGCATTTCCGGGTTGTTGGTGAGGTCCTCGACAGCCTTTTTCATTTCGTCGAGGTCGCCCTTTTCGAGGGCCTGTTTGCCCTTGTCGACGAGTCCCTGAATGAGCGTCTTGTCGGCTTCGGCAAATTTGTCGCCGCTCTCCTTGAGAAGCTTTTCCGTGGTGAAGACGACATTGTCGAGCTGGTTGCGGGTTTCGACGCGCTCCTTCGACTTTTTGTCGGCCTCGGCATTGCGTTCGGCGTCATGCTTCATCTTTTCGATCTCCTCTTCGTTGAGACCGGAAGCATTGGTGATGGTAATCTTTTGCTCTTTGCCGGTGCCCTTGTCTTTGGCCGAAACGTGGAGAATGCCGTTGGCATCGATGTCGAACGTGACCTCGATCTGCGGGGTGCCGCGCGGTGCCGGCGGGATGCCGTCGAGCCGGAAGTTGCCGAGGAGTTTATTGTCGTCGGCCATGGGCCGTTCGCCTTGGAGCACCTTGATGTCGACGGCCGTCTGACTGTCGGCATAGGTAGAGAATACCTGGCTCTTCTTCGTCGGAATCGTCGTGTTGCGCTCGATCATCGCCGTGGCGACACCGCCGGCGGTTTCGATGGCGAGCGTCAGCGGGGTGACATCGAGAAGGAGAACATCCTTCACATCGCCCGCGAGAACGGCCCCCTGGATGGCCGCGCCGATGGCGACGACCTCGTCCGGGTTGACACCCTTGTTGGGCTCCTTGCCCGCGAGCTTGCGCGCTTCTTCGACAACCTTGGGCATCCGCGTCATGCCGCCGACGAGGACGAGGTTGCCGATCTCGGAGGCAGAAACGCCGGCGTCCTTCAGGCAAGCCTCGAAGGGTGCCACCGTGCGTTGGAAGAGATCGTCACAGATCTGTTCAAGCTTGGAGCGGGTAAGCGTGATATTGAGGTGTTTCGGCCCGGAAGCATCCGCCGTGATGAACGGCAGGTTGATATCCGTGGACTGCGACGAACTGAGGGCGATTTTCGCCTTTTCGGCTTCTTCACGTAGGCGCTGAAGAGCCATCTTGTCAGTGGAGAGATCGATACCGTTTTCGCGGCGGAAATCGTCGATCAACCACTGGATGATGGACTGGTCCCAGTTGTCGCCGCCGAGGTGGGTGTCACCGTTGGTCGCCTTGACCTCAAAGACACCGTCGCCGATCTCAAGAATGGAAATGTCGTAGGTCCCGCCGCCGAGGTCGTAGACGGCGATCATCTCGTCGTTCTTCTTGTCGAGCCCGTAGGCGAGCGACGCGGCCGTCGGTTCGTTGATGATGCGGAGGACCTCAAGACCGGCGATCATTCCGGCATCCTTCGTCGCCTGGCGCTGCGAATCGTTAAAGTACGCCGGCACTGTAATGACCGCCTTGGTCACGGGTTCGCCGAGGTAGGCTTCGGCGTCGGCCTTTAGCTTCGCGAGCACCATCGAGCTGATTTGCTCGGGAGGAAGACTCTTTTTCTCGCCGTTCTCAATAACCTCTACCCATGCGTCGCTGTTTTTTCCCTCCGCGACCGAATAGGGAAGGTTCTTCGCTTCTTCCTGAATTTCAGAGAATTTGCGCCCAATAAGACGCTTTGCCGAGAAAATGGTATTCTGCGGATTGGTCACCGCCTGGCGCTTCGCCGCCTGACCAACGAGCCGTTCGCCGTTTTTCGCAAAGGCCACAACCGACGGAGTGGTGCGTGCTCCCTCGCTGTTGGGGATCACCACCGGTTCGCCGCCCTCCATGACTGCCATGCAGGAATTTGTCGTCCCTAAATCAATTCCAATGATCTTGCTCATCGTGCCAAGAGATAGCACGGACGCTGCCAATCCCAGCGAATCAAAACGCAAAGCATTGCCTGACAATGTTTTGCAGATCAAAAGAATGTTCTAAAGGGATTTCAAGCTCCGGAAACCCTTTCAGAAACGGGCAATTCTGTCACACATGAGCGTCTCACCTGCGCCACTCGCGGGAAGATGTCGCACCCACCCGCCAAATCGAAAAGCGGTGCCCGGAACGGCCCAAAATGCCTGTGCCTCCGCGGCAACGCCAGCGGTCTTCTTGAGCACGCCTCAAGCGGGACTCCGCCGCCATTCACGCGGGAGACAAACGGTGGAGCGAACCGTCACTTTACCGCCACCGCACGTTCAAGCTTGAGGAGCTTGTAGCGGTAGGAGTCACGGAGGGCCTGCCAGCTGGCTTCGATGATATTGGGGTCGGCGCCGCAGGTCCACCAACTGGACTCGCCGTCAGTGCTGTTGACGAGCACCTGGACGATGGAATCAGTGCCAAGGCCGGTCTGGAGGATGCGAACCTTGTAGTCGATGAGTTGCACGTTGGAGAGCCCCGGGAAATGGGTTCCAAAGGCGATGCGCGCGGCGTGGTCGAGCGCGCCGACGGGTCCGGTGGACTCGGCCACGGCGATCTTTATATCGGGCTCGTCTTCGAGACGGATTTTCACGACAGCCTCGGAGATGTTCTCATCGTTGTCGCGCACGACCTCGGAGATGGTGCGGTAGCTGACGAGGCGGAAGTTGTCCTCGAGGCCGTGGAAGTGTTGGCAGAGGAGCACTTCGAAAGAAGCATCGGCGTTTTCAAACTCGTAGCCGCGGTTTTCCAGTTCCTTGAGCTTTTCGAGAAAAGAACGCATTTCCGGTGACTTTTCTTTGACCTCGATACCGAGCTGTCGCGCCTTCATGGCCACGCTGCTGCCGCCCGACATATCGGAGAGAAGGATGCGCTGGCGGTTGCCGACGAGTTCGGGCCGCATGTGCTCATAGCTGTGCGCAACTTTCTTGGCGGCGTTGGCATGCACTCCCCCTTTGTGGGCAAAGGCGCTCTCGCCGACGAAGGGCGCGCGGCTGTTGGACGGGAGGTTGGCGAAGCGGTCGATCTCCAGCGAGAGGTCGCGCCATCCTTCCATGTTTCCGGAACAAGAGAGGCGGTAGCCCAGCTTGAAGTGGAGGTTGGGTACAATGGACGTAAGATCGGCGTTGCCGACGCGCTCGCCGTAGCCGTTCATCGTGCCCTGTACCATGACGGCACCGCGCTCCACGCCGACGAGAGAAAGGGCGACGCCCATACCGCAGTCGTTGTGGCAGTGCATGCCGACGCGGGCATCGGGAAAGCGTGCGCGCACGGTGCCGACGATCTCCGCCATCTCACTCAATTGCGTGCCGCCGTTGGTGTCGCAAAGCACGGCATGGGAGGCGCCGGCCTTGAGCGCGGCGTCGAGCGTGGAGAGTGCGTAGTCGGCGTTGTCCTTGTAGCCGTCGAAGAAGTGCTCTGCGTCGTAGACGACCTCGCGCCCGGCCCCGCGAAGGAAGGCAACGGAGTCACCGATCATGGCGAGGTTTTCCTCCGCCGTGGTGCGGAGGACGTCGGTCACGTGGAGGAGCCATGTCTTGCCGAAGATCGTCACCACGGGGGTGTCGGCGTCGAGAAGCATGGCGAGCTGCGGATCTTTCTCCGCCGCCGTGCCCGCACGCCGGGTTGAGCCGAAAGCGGCGATCTTCGCGTGCCGCCAGGTCTCTTCCTTCGCGAGACGGAAGAATTCCATATCACGCGGGTTCGAGCCGGGCCAACCGCCTTCAATATAGTCGAAGCCGAAGTCGTCCATGCGATGCGCGAGGAGGATCTTGTCACGGGCGGAAAAAGAGACGCCTTCGCCCTGCGTACCGTCGCGCAAGGTGGTGTCGTAGATGGAAACAAAAGGTTTGTCGGTCATGATGGGTCGGAAACAGGTTTGAAAGGAAACGTGCCATAATTGGCAACCGGAGAAACAAAGACGGACGGAAATTGCCCGGAAGCGGCATACAATTGGTTCTCGGGGCCGGAAATGCCTGTTTGCGCAATGATCCGCCGGACCCCTCAGCTAATAATAGTGAGGGTATCGCCGGTAATAATGTTGGCGGAGGTCACTGGATGCGCGGTGCCCATCGACGTAGAGCCAGCGGCAAAGGCGGCGGCATGTCAAGCCCGCGTTCACGGGCGCGGAAAACACCAAAGATCCTTGTGCGCTTTTCTCCGCCCCTCCCGGTAGTTCCGTCTGCGTCGTCGAGAAACAGCGCGACGGCGGAATTCGCCAATCCGATGGTCTCAACACGTGTAGGGCTCGACGGCTCGGCGGTTCTCCGCGTCTTCCGCCACCCACGCGTTGCGGTCCGCCGTCTCTGAAAATAAATACACGGCGTAGCCGCCCCAGCCGCCTCCGCAGTATTTCATGGCGAGGGCTTTTTCGCAAGGCGGCAGGGGTGCCATGCCCTCGTCGAGTTGGGTCGCATGGTAGAGCCGGAGGCCTTCCGCGAGGCGGTCAAGATCCGGCTGCAACACGCCCTCGCGGGCAATCCGGCCTGACTCCGCGATGCGGTCGAAGTCACGCCCGTTGTTGGCGACACCCGGAGTGTCGTGAGATTTTCCCGTCCAGAGGAGAGCGAGGCGGCCCTCCAGCCAGTCTCCGTTGCGCTTGAAATCGAGAACGGGCTTGGGGCCGCTGCGCCAGACGCACAGTCCCGTCTCCGCGATGACGGCCGGATCCTGCCAGCCCACGCCGAGCGCCAGTTCGTCTTCAACACCGCTCTTGCCGTTGAGGAGCGCCCATGCACCGCTGCCGCCAAGTCCCGAATTGAGATGATAATCCCACCGCTTGAGCGACACGGTGGGCGAAATGGCGCAGTTGACAACAAACGAACCCGGCCGCGCGAACCGCGGCACATCAAGCCAGCCACCGGCGAAATCGACGCGCAGCGGTGCCTCGGCGGGCGCTTTGATCCAGCGGACGATCTGCGTTGTGGATATGGGTTCGAAACTCGGCGGCGTCTTCGGCAACTTGTTGTATTTGCACCCGATCTGCTCGCAGAGGGCGCGCTTTTCGTTCTCGTACTGGTCATCCTCCGTCACGGCGAGAATCTGCGGATGGACACGCAGGAAGTGGTCGACGAAGTCGAGCCCCAGGTCCCTCCCCTCGCCGATGACGACGTCGTCGACAGTTTCGAGCGCCTCAAGGAGCGCGAGTTTGTGCTCGTCGGGCAAGGACGTGCGGCGCTGCTTATGGTGCCACAACACTTCCGCCGAGGCGAAGCACACCGTCAAGTGGTCGCCGAGCGCCCGCGCCTGCTTGAAGAACTCAAGGTGGCCCGCGTGCAGGATGTCATAACAACCGGATACAAAGACTTTGATCATGGGATGAGGTGCCGTGAGAGGGTGTTGATTCGTCGGTTCATAAAGTGCCGGAAAAGCGGACGGCTCACCATGCGCCGATGGACTCGATGTGATCGCGGCCGCCGTCGCGCAGCCACGCGTCGAGTTGGGCGGGGTCCTTCAATTGGCGGCCGCGCGCTCGGGATACCCGAATGAACGCCGTGCGCACGTCGGGCAGCGCGGTGAGGTCGCCCCAGAGGCGCTCAAACTGAAGGACGGGGAAGATGTCCTCCTGACCGCGCCCCCAGCGCTTTTTCACTTCCTTGAGGGTCATGTAAGCGGGCATGCGCGCGGCGGCGCGGCGGACGGCGGCGCGCACCCGGGCGGTGTCGCCTAGATCGCCCCGGGACAGCCCAAGGTGGGCGAGGTATTCATCAATCGATACCCACGTCGTGAGCGCGTTGTAGTAGCGGAGCTTGAACTCGTCCTCTTCACGCGGGAGCGCCATGCCTTCGACGAGACGGTTGCGTCCGTCGATCTTCGCGAGACCGCCGCCATGGTCTTCGAAGCGGCGCGGAATCACTTCCACGCTCATGAGCGCGCCGCTATCGAGGTGCGCGCCGAGCACGGCGGGATCGGGACCCGCGCCGAGGCAGTCGATGTTGTGGACGAGAAGCGTCTTCAGGGACGGCTGCTCCTTGAGTAGTTGTGCGAGCGTGCCGTTGAGGAGAAGATTGGGGACTTCATACCAGTGCCCGACCGGATGGAGGCACTGGAGCGGCGTGTTGTCACGGTAGTCGCTCCCCTCGCCCATCGATTCCGCCCAGCGCATGAGGGCGCGCCGACCGCTCAGGCGCATCTTGTGCGCCTGCTCGTCGAGCTGCTCCTGCGGCAGTTCTTCCCATGCGAAGCGCAGGTCGCGCAGGGTCGGCACAAACCGCAGCCCCACCGACTGCCCCTTCGACACGCGGAGGCGGACGAACGCATCGCCCTCTCCCGTGCCCGTGCGCTCCAGCCAATCACTCACGGGCTGGTGCGTGAGGTAGCTTGTCGTGAAAACATGGGGCACCGGCGCGCCGTGATCCATCGCGGACCGCCGCGACTTCGCCATGTGCGCTTCGATGAAGTTGCGGTGACACCCCGCGAAGCGAGCAAAGGGATGCAGCGCCTTGACTACGCCGGCCCCCTGCGTCCAGCGCGAACCCGCCCCCGCCGCGAGCGTGACAACCGCCACTTCGCCGTTGGCCAGTGCTTCCTTTCCGCGCCGCAGGGCCTCACCGTCCACAGCCGGAACCAACAGGTCGCGGTCCTCCACATCTTCGATCTGCGACGCGCCCGGCAGGCGGTTCTGCGCAAGCCCGACAGATCCCGCGAGCAGCTGGCGGCGGATGGCCTCGTGCTGCTCGGGATCGAATCCGTTCTCCGCGAGGAGCGCTTCCAGCGAACCCGGAGCGTCCGCCCCGCCGGTGCCGTGCGGTTCGTCCGGGAGCAGATTCGTGAGAATGGCGAGGTCGCCGGGCGCCGGCTGTCCGGTTGCGCGGATGCGGCCAGCGATGTGCCGGAGATCCGCCGCCTCATCGCCACTCAGGTCGGCCACGCGCTTGCGCAGGAGCCCCGGCAAACGGAGCCGGTAGTAGGCGGCGGGCATGCCGGCGGCACCGCACCACGCCGCGCTCGAGCCGTCCTCGTTGATGGAAAAATTATACACCACCGGATCCATGGCGAAGGGAAGCGCCGTCTCGTAGGCGCACTTTGTCTCGCGCAGGATTTCCGCCAGCGTGCCCTTCGCTTCCGCCCGCGCGGAGGGATCGACGATAAAGCCCATGCCGCCCCCGGACATTCCGCCGAGCATCCAGAAGCCCCAGAAGGCGTCGCCCAGCGCGTCTTTCGCCCGTGCGATCAAGGCTTCCGTGAAAGCGTTGGTCGCCCATGGGATGATCGTCGTAAGGGGGCCGAAGAAGTGCCCTGTCGTCAACTCACCGAGTTTTCGGATATCGCCCGCGCGGAGAGCGCCGAGGATGCGGTCCGTCGTGGCGAGGCTCTCCGCGCGCGCCGTCCACTCCGCCCCGCTGCGCAGCAGGTAGCGCTCCGTAACCATTTCAAGGATAGGGCCGACATTCTGGGCCATGCCGCCATGCACAAGAATGAGGCTGCGTTCCAAAGCCTGCCGCGCACTCTCGGGAATCGATTTTCGGTCAAAGACGGTGTGTCTCGGCAGAAGCTTGCCGCGGCTCACTCCGTGTTCGGCGTCTCCGGGCTCGGCGAGGCAGCCCTCGATGAGCTTGATGCCCGGCCAGACACCGCCGGAGTCCTGCCAGCCGCCGCCCGATCCGCCGAGCCATTCCCCGAGGATCGCGCGCGCCGCCACAACCCGCCGGACCGTCTCCGGCAACGGCCCCGTCAGCTCCGGCGCCTGGCCGGTCGCGCGCATGCTAACGGCGATGAGCGAGGCGAGCAGGTTTGTCGATACAGCGAGGCGCGAACCCTTCGGGATGTTGTTCACGTTGCTCACCAGTTCGAAGCCGAGGCCGGGCCCGATGAGACGCTCCAGAAATGTCTCCAGCGGCTGCGGCGATCCCTCCACCCCGGGCGGAATGACGCCCGCCGCGATGACCGCCGCCTTGAGCAAGCCGAGATAGTCGCGCCCGAAGTCAAAGAGTTCCGCCAGCGACGAAACCTCCGCCTGCGCCTCGAGGTCAATACTCACGAGGCGGATGACCGGGCGGTCGATGACACGGAAATACGCTTCCACCGGGGGCCGCGGCTGTTCCTCCCCGTCCGCCGGGGCAAGGTTGATCGACACATTGAGCACACGCGCGAACTCCGGACGGTCCATCCCGAGAAAAAAGATGTCGCTCCACGAACTGTGCGAAAGATCCATGCGCACTGCCGTCGCCTCGCGCAGAACCGGAGCCGCGCCGCCGTCCAAACCCCGCAGCTCCGGGCGCAGGCGCAGCGGATAGGCCTCGGCGTGCCCCACGCGGAACATCCACTGGTTGCCCGGCACGGAACGCACGGAGAGACGCACCTGGTCGGCGAGAAACTGCAGGGCCAGCCGCTCGTAGGCCGTCGCAAGGCCGCTGGCCACGGTGTCGTTGCGCCGCGGCTCGTCCTCCGCTTCGCGCAGGGCGCGGATCGCCTCACGGAAGCGCCGCTGCAGGTGCGCCTCGTGCGCGGTGTGCGGAATCCGGCCGTGCCGGTCCGTGAGTCCCCGTGCGGGCAGCACATAGCGGTGCAGCGCCGCGAGAAAAGCGAGCGCCCGCACACGCTCGTAGAGGCTCTCTGACGATAGCCAGAACGCCTCGAGGGCTTCACAGCCTTCGAGGAGTGCGCTCGCGTCCATTCCCTCGGTCACCGAGAAGAGGGAGCGGTCGCGCACTGCGGCATCGTCCGAGACGATCAGCTCAACGAAGGGATGGAGAGACGTCGCCGGAGTCATCGCGCCGGGGATTGGGTGTGCGCCAAGAGACGGACGATGCGGGTCAGCACCTCGTCGCGGTGCGGGCTCGCCAGCGCCAGCGCCAGCTGCGCCATGAGCAGCCCGTGACGCTCCTCGAGGTTGTAGCGGTGCCCCGCGATCTCGAAGGCGTAAAACGTCTCCGTCTCAGCAAGACGGTGGAGCGCGGGAGTGAGCGCAAGGCCGCCCTCCGCACCCGCGTCGGCTTCGAGCAGCTCGAAAATCCTCGGTGTGAGCACGTGCATGCCGAAAAAACACAAATAGTGCCCGCTGCGCAGGCCCGGCACGAGCAACTCCAGCTCCGCCTGCGTCGGCGTCGGCTTCTCCACGATTTTGCGGATGCGGAACAACGCGCGGTCGCGGTCCTCCAGCACGCCGCCGATCGTGCCGTAGAGCCCGATCTCGCTCTCGTGCGTGGATTGCACCGAGGCGACCGGTGCCCGCTCCCGCTCCGCCACCGCGATCAACTGCGCCACACAGGGGTGCGCCGGATCATCGCTCACAAACAGGTGGTCGCCCACCGAGAGAACAAACGGCGCGTCGCCCACAAAGCCCTTCGCCCGCAGCACGGCATCGCCGAAGCCCCGCGGCTCCGTCTGCTCGATAAAAGTCACACAATCAGTCGCCGCCGCCACGGCCTCCCCGTAAAGCTCCGCCTGCCCCGGTGCCACCACGATGCCCACGCGCTCAATCCCTGCGTCCACCAGCTCCTTCAACTGGAGCGCAAGCGTCGCCTGGGGAAAGCCCTCGCGGTCGATCATCGTCTGCAGGGGGAGGTGTGTGTGCCCGCGTTTCGCGGAGGTCAGGACAGCCGTGCGGATTTTCATGAACAGCGTTTGTCTTGCACCCCGCGCGCCGCGAAGCAAGCACGCCGTGCCGCTTTTCAATATCTTGAAGAAAATAATCTTGCGTTTGGAATGCCGATGGCTCCATGGTTGCCTGCATTATGGGCGAGATTCGTATCAAAAGAGAAGACGGGCCGGCGGTGTATCACGTGACTTCACGGGTGATTCAGAAGCGGCGGTTGCTGGCGGAGGGGCAGCGGGAGGTGTGGGTCGCGGCGCTGCACCGCGCGGCGGAATTCAGCGGGGTTGAGGTGGTCACCTACTGTGTTCTGGAGACGCACTTCCACATCCTTGTGCGCATTGATACAGCGGCGCGGATGTGCGACGACGCCACGCTCGTGCGGCGTTACCGCGCCCTCTACGGGGAGTCGCGCGCGCAGTGGAGCGGGCTCAACGCGGATGAGCTGGCGCATGCGCTCGCGAACGATCCCCCGGAGACAGCGGAAGCACTGCGGGAGCGTCTACGGCGGCGCATGGGGGATGTCTCGGAGTTCATGCGTACCCTGCGCCAGCGCTATACGCGCTGGTTCAACCGCGCGCACGAGACGGCGGGCACGCTGTGGGCCGAGCGCTTCGGCAGCGTGATCGTGCAGGACACGCCGTGGCTTGTCGGCCTGATCGCGGCCTACATTGACTTGAACGCGGTGCGCGCGGGCTTGGCGGACCTCCCCGAGAACTACCGCTGGTGCGGCTACACAGAGGCGCTCGCGGGGAACGAAACCCTTTGCCGCGCGCTTGCGGACTGCTTTCCGGCGGCGAAGGAGAGGAAGGAAGCGCTGGCGCGCTACCGTATGCTGATGTTCGGAAAGGGAGCGGGTGCGAAGGGCGACGGCACAGGCGCGCGCATCGGCCCTGAAGCGCTGCTGGAGGCAGTGAAGAACGGCGGGGAATTGCAACCGCACGAGTTGCTGCGGCTGCGCGTGCGGTTTTTCTCAGAGGGCCGGGCGCTCGGTTCCAGCGACTGGCTGGAACGCGGAGGCGGTGCCCGCATCCTCGCGCAGTTGAAGCGTCCGCCGCCAAGTCGACCCGTCGAATGTCTCGACAATGTGGAACTCTCGGTCGCGCGCTCGCGGGCGAGGTGTTGCGCGGTGGAAGACCCGCGCCGGTGACGACGAGGTCTTTGCGCCAATGGAGAGCCCCGCCTGCGTTGCGTGTCTCCGTCGGCTTTCTTTCCTGACAAAAGCAACGGTGGCCGTCCGGTCCATTCACGGAGCGACGGCGAAATGAGGAATCGAGACTTGCCCGCTCTCGCCGCGGGTCGTTCCCTGCATAGAAACTAAACACCATGCCCATCTACGTTTACGAGGTCGTCGATAAGGACGGGAGCGCCGGGGAGCGCTTTGAGGTCGCGCAGTCGATGGCGGATCCCGCGCTGCGGCAGCACCCCGAAACCGGTGCGCCGGTGCGGCGCGTGATCCAAGCGCCAAACATCGCCTCGAAACACACGCCGGGGCAAACGGCGGCGCGCCTCGACAACCGCAACGTCGAAAAGGCCGGGTTCACGAAATACGAGCGGGACAAGCTTACGGGGACCTACCACCGCGTGGCGGGCAAACAAGGGCCGACGTCGTTCCGCAAGCCGCCGGAGTGAGCGCGGCGACCTCCCCCGGCGGCACTCGGATAAGGGCACGCACACGGGCACGGCACGCCGCCGATCAACCGATGGCTGTTGGTGGGTGCCATCTTGGCGGCCAGTCCGCGATGTGCGAACACCCGCGGACATGCAATCCCCCGCCGAAGCCGCGCCTACGCCGTTTTCGCGGCGAGGAGTTTTTGCAGAAAATCGCGGCTTTCGGCGATGGAGCTGCTGCGCTGGCGCGGACTCATTTCGACGACGAGGAGGTCGTCGTCGCGGAAGAAGGAAGCGACCGTCTCCCAGTCGATGACGCCAGACCCGAGCGGCTGGTGGTCACGGCCCTCTTCGCTAACATCGTGGAGGTGAAAACCGAACTGCCGGGCGCGGTTGCCTTCGAGGAGGGAGGTGTGTTTGACGATGCCCATGCGCTCCTTGAGCTGGGCATGCCCGGAGTCGTGCCAGTAGCCGAAGACATCAGGCTCCTCCAAATCCTGTAAGAGGAGAGGCATGTCCTCATCGAGAGGCAGCTCGACAAATCCCTCGCGGTTCTCGATGGCCACGCGGATCCCCCGCTCGCGGGCGGGCTCGGCGATGCGTTTGAAGTTTTCGATGAGACGGTGGCGGGGCGCCTTCATCCGCTTGCGGAACTTCGCGAGCGACTTTTCGACAAACGCCGCCGCCTTTGCCTTCGCTTTGGTCGTGTCCGCCTTTTCGTCGCCGCCCTCCGCCGCCTCCAACAGCCCGTCCAGCTTCTTGTCGTAGTCGCGCAGCGCGAACCGCATCGACCCGGAATGAATGACCATGAGATCCGCTCCAACGCGCGCGCCGAAATCCAGCGTTTTGAGGGTGTGCCGGAACCAAAGATCCTGCTCCTGCTTACCGCGCGCGGTCGGTTCGTAGAGATTGGGCGCGGCCCCCATGACACCTGTCGGCAGGGGACAAAAATTATGCACTGAGGCGACCTGTACGATCCCTTCTTCAAGCGCCTTGAGAATCCCCGGCACAAGCCCGATGCGGATGCCGTGGGACAACTCGATGTGCGCGAAGCCGAGGTCGGCCATCTCCGTCACCATCTTGTAACCGTCTTCGTGGCGATGGGAGTTCCAGCAGCTCGACAGGGCGATCTTCATTACAGATTGGTGCGTGACAGGAGGTGAATCGGAAAAGCGTGCCCGCGCGCGGATGCGGGCGGCAATGCAAAAACCGTTCTGAAGATACAAAAAAGCCTCGCCGCGGATAACGGCAAGGCTTCGTCCGGACCGGTGCGGGCCCCTCAGAGGTTTTCGTAGCGGGCGCGCAACATGGCCGAAAAGGCGGCCACCTTTTTCTTGCGGCGGCGGACCTCGCTCGGCTTTTCAAAATAGCGCTTGGCGCGGACGTCGCGGATGACGCCCTCGCGGTCGAGCTTCTTCTTCAAACGGCGAAGGGCGCGCTCCATGGGCTCACCCTTGCGAATCTTCACTTCAACTGGCATAAGAGATCTTCGGGATTTGAATGCAAAAGATTGAAAGAAGACCGTCCTGCCCCGTGCGGTCAAACCTTTTTCTTGCGAATTCCGCGTCGACGGCGGATCCGCGCGCACCACGGGTGACTGCCACATCCGGTGACGCTCCACCTCGTGCCAACACCGTCGCCGAGATCGCGCCTTTCGGGAGTGCAGCCCGGTTGACTTGCGGGCGGGCTTGCATTCCCTTTTCACAGCCGAATCGACATTTCCGGATCCGACCATGAAAAAGACATCGCTCCTCCGCATTACCGTTACCGCCGCCGGTTTTCTTGCCGCCGGCCTCGCTCTCGGAGTGTGGTGGTCTCCGCTTGCGGCACCGCCAGAAGAGCCGCCGCCCGCGCCGCCGCTCGCTCAGGCGGATCCGGAGATGCGCGCCGAGCTTCGCTCTCTCGAATCCGAAATTGGCCTGCTTGAAGCGGAAAACCGGGACCTGCGGGAAAACCTTGCTCGCGCACGGGAGCGGGTCGCCGCCCCGGTCGTCGAGGTCACACCGGTCGAAGAATCCGTCGATGCCGGACCCGAACTGGACGAAGCCGCAATAGCCCTCGCGCAACGCATCCAGTCCCGTATGGAGAGCCGCCGCGAGGCCCGTGTGGAGGCACTTGACGCCATGCTGCACCTCAGCGACGAGCAGCGGGAACAAGTGCGCGCTCTCCTCGCCCGGCGCACCGGCCCCGGCGGCTGGGGGATGGGCGCCGGCGAACGCTTCGACATGGACGCCGCGATGGGCGAAATCCTCACCGACACCCAGTTCGAGACCTACCTCGAGCAATCGCAGGAGTCGATCTACGAGCGCGCGGAAGCCGCCGCATCCGCAGGCGTTTCCCGTCTTAGCGACTCCCTCGATCTCTCCGCCGACCAGCAGGCCGCCGCCTACGAGGCCCTGCACGTCCTCACCCAGGAAGCTCTCATCGCCCGCGAAACCGGGGAAGACTTTACATACACCGAAGCGCTCCGTGAACGGTTCAGCGGTATCCTCACCCCGGAACAAATGGAACAAGCCGAAACAACACGGATGTTCCGGCCCCGCTTCGGCGGCGGGCGCGAGTCGTCTATCGGTAATCCGTGAATTGAAGACTGCCTCTCCGAATCCACGCACCCACCCGCTCGGCGACAGGCGGCATGACGAACGGAGATATTTTTCCGGTTATCCGTTGCCGGCCTTTCGGATACTTCCGTCTACCTCACGGGATTTCCGATCCGTTTGCTGCCGTTCGACGGTACGCCACCGCGAGCGGTAGCCCGGAGACCATATCCAACGGTGCCACGGCAGGCGGCTTCTTGAGCTGGTTCAGCGCCCGCGCCCCCTCGCCGTCGCTCAGCCAGTGCTCCGTGCCCAAAACACGGCCCCGCGTCATAAACCGCAAACGTAGGCGTAACAGCTCGTGCGCCAACAGCTCACCGCCGTCCGCCAGAGCCTTCCGCAAGCGCCTCTGGATCAATGCTCCCGCCTGTGCCTTCGCGCTTCGACGACGCTCCCTTGCCCAGCATCAGCATTCGGTAGCGCCCCAATGCCTGCGGCGCATCACCCCGCCCCGGACGGCACTTCGCCAGCGACGCGCGCAAATTCTCGTTGCCCGCCAGCGCCTCCGCATAGCCGCACCAGCGATAGTCTTCCGGCAACGCCGCAAGGCCCGCGCGCACCGGGTTCAGGTCGATATATGCCGCCACCAGTGCGACAATGGACGGATCGTCCTCCACCAGCACACTGCCGAAACGCTCCGCCCACAGCGTGCCTTCCATTTCGTGAGTGTGGTTGAACCATTTGGTGTAGCGCTGCTTGAGCGTTTGCATGAAAGCCGAGATGTCCCCCATGCGCGCCCACAGACGCTCCCGCAGTTCCCGCGCCCGGGAGGTCTCCCCCTGCGCCAGCACCGCCGCAAGTTCGCGCGCGTTGAGCCGACACCACGCCGCGCGCGACCGCCCGTAGAGCGCCTCGAAGCGTACCACCAGCTCCGCGTCGGCGCACTCTTTCTTCGCCGGGTCCACGCGCACAAGGATGTGCGCATGCGACTGCATGGCGCAGTAGGTGATAAGCTCCACGCCGCTGAAGCGCGCCGCGCGGTGCAGCGCCGCGACCCACACTTCCCGCTGCATATCCTCCAGTAAATGACGCTTGTGCACGATCCGCGTATATAAATGATATACTGCGACCTTGTCTGACTTTATTCTCTTCTGCCCCATCCTATCTTCTCCGTTTTCGAAAAATACCTGAACAGCATGTCCCGCAATGTTAAAAACCCTGAGTTTTTTAAATGGGTCGTGGAAGACAAGATTTTTTTGGTCGAAACCACTCACGGATTCAAGACCGCATCCTCAGGGCAAGCTCATTCCGATTTGCCAGAACGAGCCCGGACCGCCCCCGAGCGGAATGGACACTTCAAAAGAACCGGACACCGGACTCGTGACGGTGTAGGGTGCGGGCATCCAGTCACCGCTCAAAGTCGGATCTTCAAACACCTGGAAATCAAGCATACTGGCATAGGGTTCGGGAAAATCGAAGGACACCACAACGAGCGAGGGATTTGAGTTGTCGATATGGAGAACGGGCAGCTGAAGGCTGGCGGCGGGCTCATCGGCATAGCTCATGGGCAGGAACGGATCTTTCCCGTCGAGGTATTTCTGGAGGTAGGTGTATCCATCCCCGGCGGCGTCTTCCCAGGGATCGACACCGGTATCGCCAAAGAAGGCCTTTTCCCATTCGTCGCCGAGGAGGTTTCCGTCGGCATCCGAACCGCTGCCCGTGGGCAGGACCTGCACCTGCGGGACAGCCGCGCCCGCGACTTCGATCACTTCCAGAGCGCTGCCCGCGCAGGCGGTGAAAGGCGTGTCGGTGAAGACATGGACGAAGAGGCGCGTGCCGGGCAGCATTTCGAAACTGGCGGGCAGCCGGAAGGCGCGCCCGTCGCGGTTGAAGAGGCTGTAGAGCACGCCGGGAAGGGAGGCTTCCTGCACCACCAGACAGCCCGGATAATCGAGCGAGTCCGCGCGAAACTCCACCTGCAGGGAATCCGTCGCACGCGGGGCCGGGAGGTCTGTCGCGGCGACGATCCCCGCCACCGCATCCGCATAAACCGCAGGCGCGAGCGCCGTAAAGGGTGCGCCGGCGAGATCAGAGAATCCCGGCGTATACGGCTCGGGCAAACCGCCTGTGGCGATGAAACGCCGGAGAACATCGACCGGTGGTTCGAGCGCGCCGGGAAGTTCGTTTCCGTGCGCCGCGCTGATCCGGTAGACATCTCTTGCCACGGTGCGGAGGGCCTCGGCACCGGCGGAAGGTGAATTGCGCGCAAAATCCCGCACGGTCGCGGCGGCGACAGCGAGGTTGTAGGCACCGTGGGTATCGTCCCATCGCGTGACGGCGCGAAGCGCGTCCTGCACGGCGGAAACGGCCCCCTCTGTCGCGAGTGTCATGGGCCGCGCGCCCTCGCGGGTGCGGTAGGGGGTCAAGGTGAGATAATCGGTGTTGAAGGCGGGCGGACTCCCTGCGTCCGGGCTCGTCAACGCATAGTCACCCGCGAGCAATCCACGCTCAACGAAGCGCGCCTGCAACCACCGTTCGAAGAGGAGCGCGGCCAAGGTCTCCGTAGCGTCGAGGGTCTCAGTGACCACGGGCGGCGGCTGCGCGGAATAAAACGCCTCGGCCCCGGCTTTCCATGCGGCGGCCTCGACGGCAAGGCTTCCTCCGCTATAGGTGTGGGTGTAGACGGGGTGTTCGATTCCCGCGAGCGAGAGCAGGCCGATCAACTCGCGCCCCACGGAACTGGGTGCGGGATCGTCGGGGAGCGGTCCGGCGAGCGCATAGCCGGGCCTCGTGGAAACGACAAAGACGCCCGTCGCCTCGCCCGAAAGATTTGCCAGGTAGGCCGAGGGCTCGGCAAACGGCGCGTAGATTCCCAGTCCCTCGTTGCGCTCCGGTGTCGCCGGGATGGGGTCGCGGCCCTGTCCAGCTGGGGCTCCGCTGAGCGTGCGGGCAAAAATCTGGTTGCCTCCGTAGACCGTGCCGTCGGGCAGCGTCTCCGGCGGATCGGTGGCAAGACGGCTCGGCGTAAGCGGATTGGAATCGCCATCGTGCGAAAGCGGACGCACGTAGACATCGACGGCCGAACCGCTCAGCCAGCGCGGCGGAACAGAGCCCCCGGCGAGGATCGCCTGCAACGCGTTCCCGACGCCGACGTTGGCATCGCCATCGGGCAGGCGGAAGGGGTTTACCCCGAGCCCGAGCTTGGCATAATCGGGAACCCCGTCGTCGAGCGTGCTCAGCGTCTCGGGTGGCTCCGTGAAGCGGAAATGGGCGCGCCGGATGGGCGTCGTCTCGCCCGCCGCGTTCTCGCCGTAATACTCAATCGTCGTCTCGCTGAAACGGACGAGAGCGGCAAACTGGGAAAACCATGCGGGATAGACGGCGTCCGACGGATCCGGCTCGGGGCCGGGATCGGCGTAGGTCTGCCATGCGCCGCCGGCATCGCGGAAACGAATGGTGAGGGAGCCGGGATTGGCGTTGAAGCGCAGTTCAATCGACCGGTCGTAGAGCCCAGGCTGCGGCTCGATGCTCACCTGACCAACAACTGCGCCACCCGCCCGCGAGAGCGTGAAAATGGAAATCGGATCCGAATATTGATTGAGGAGAGCAAAGCTCGTTCCGGGATCAGAAAGGCCGAGATTCAGAACCTGTGGGTCGGTAAGGCCGGTACTTTCACTCGCGAAGATTTCCGCCGTCACTTCAACCGCGCCCGGAATAGTCGGCGGCGGTCCCGAAGTCCAGTCGCGCGCGTTGCGCAGGGTGATCGGACGGGCAGCGGCGTCGACAAATGGCTCGCCGCTCATAAGGGTGACATTGGCCATGCCCGCGCGGGGCGCGATGGACGGAAAATCGGCGCTCGACTCGACGACAAACTCCCCCGTTCCGGAGTTCCAGCGATAAAAGTCGGCCCCGGCACTGTGCCCCGGCGCGTCCCCGCCCCGCAACACGAGCATGCCCTCGCCGTCGCCCGCCGGCACAACCGCCGTAATCGGCGCGGAAGCCGAGGGCGCGGCGATTGTCTGGGCCAGCGCGCCGAGGGAAAGTCCGTCAAATTCAAACACGGCAACCTCCATGCCGTCGGCGGAAAGGAGCGCAAGCCGCACCGTGCCGTCGCCCGTCACCGCAGCGAGGCTGCCGAGCGGAAAGGGCGCGGCGAAGTCCTGCGGCGGATCGGCGACAAAGTCCGTCCCGGCCGGCGAGAGGGAGCGCCGCGTGAAAAAGCTATCGCCCGGCACATAGGTGAGCAGCGTGCCCACGGACGAACCGCCGAACCGCACCAGCCCGTAGCGGACATCAACGGGCAGGCCGCAGACGTTCAGCCGGTGCGGCAGCCCCGCCTCGTTCAGCGAAACGACCATAAGGCAGGACTCCATGCCCGACATTTCGAGGAAGCCGAGGGTCGACGAATGAGCCGGTGCCGTGCTCAAGGCAACGCGCTGGAGCCGGTCGATCAGCTCGGTGGAGTCGGTGATATACCCCGGGCCGGGGAGCGCGAGATTTCCGCCGCCGAGGTTCTCATAAAAGCCAAGTGAATAGGGAGCGCCTCCGTCGTTCAGCATTGTCGCGATGGCAAAATCCTCCAGCGCGCCCGTGCCGTCCAACTGTCCCGTGGCAATGGAATGCGGCCCCGTCCGTCCGGTGGCGTAGGCCGCCTGGGGCGACGAAGCCGTGTTAGCAACATCGATCACATGAATGCGGTTCGCTTCAGGGGCGGTCACCACGAGGGAATGGCGCCCGGTTGCCTGCACACGACCGGCGGAGGCCCCGGTGACGGCACCGATTCCGGTGGCGCGCGGCTCCTCCCAACTGACGATGGCGAACGAAGTTTGCCGCCCCAATCGGTAGGCCCCCGAAGTGCGGTCGACAATCACCGTATCGGCAAGGCCATTACCGGTAAAGTCCGCCGTGACGACAAACTCCGCCGCCGTCTCATGCACATGGACCTCCGGCAGTTGCGCATGAAGCGGGGGGATAAGGGTCAACAGGAGGAGCGGGCAAAGCCACCGGAACAAAATTGATTGAGAAAATGTTTTCATGACATAGACCTCCGTTTTGATCAGGGAACGGCCACGGTTCCCAGCGGAATGATGTGCAGCATCTCCTTCGATTCTTCATCGAAGAGAGCGAGCATGTAAGCGTAATGGGCACCGGATACCTGGGGCTGCGTATCCAAGAGATAAAGATCGCAGAACCGTTCATTCTCGCGCGAGGTTTCCACGTACACGAACGGATCGAGGATGAAGCGGTCATCGTTTTCGCCGGGGATGTCGATAATGGTCTCCATGAGCGGTGAAACCTGCACGACATCACCCGGCACATCCGGATAAAGATTCCCGTCGGGAACCTGCGTGCGGTAGAGCATAACGGGCAGAACGCTTCGCTCGACAGCCGGTGAGCCATACTCCCGTTTGAAGAGCCAGACGTCGAGCGCCTCCTCACGGGAAATCCGGTAATCAATAAACTCCCGCTCTCTCTCAACCATTTGGCACAATCCCTCAATCTCACCGATGCGCACGCCGACGGTGGCGCGCTCGTCCAGATAGATGGCCTCCATCCGGGGATCAAAAGATCCGGCGGAGCCCACACCGGGCAACGGTCGCGCGGGCCAGGGAACATCCGGCCCGGTGAACTCCGGCGCGGGTTGCCATTCGAAGTCCTCGGCGTTGCTCCACGGCCCGATTTCCCCGCCGGGCGTGATCGCCGCCACCTTTACGCGCATTTGCGAACCGAACATGACGGGCAGTTCGATGGAAAACTGCGCGCCCGTTCCAAACTCCGGACCGATCAGCTCGGTATCAAATGAGTGGTAGTTGAAGGCCTCCGTGTTGCCGCCGCCAACCGGTTCCGAAACCAGGTTGGGCGGTGGATTCGTGGAGTCGTCGTAAATCAGATCGGAAAGGACCGCAAATACAGGCTCGGGCGTAGCCGCGATCCACAACCGGAAGCGCTCCACCCCGTAGGGAGGACAGACCCAACTGATTTTGGCCACCGGCGTGGTGCCCGAAACATCCGACCGGATCGGCTTCATCATGGGCGTCGCGATGGGCTGGCTGCCCTGAATATCCAGGCAACCGAGACGCTGCATGCGACTGGGATTTCCATTGAGATCGAACACTTGCAGAAAGAGGCAGATGCTCGCGGCGGACGCGGGCAAAAGCTTCACCGGAACAACCAGTTCCTCCGCCGGATCGTATTCACCGGAGCCCTCCTCGGCGAGCGTGAGCGGGCCGTTGTCGACGCGGTAATAAATCTTGTACTGGCGCATCGTCGGCACGGGGAAAAACTGGATCTGTATCCAGGGGTCCTCGTCGATGCCGATGTAACCCGGCGGCGGCACGGCGTGCGCGCGGCAGTCGCGCCCGTGGTCGGCATACGGAATGCGGTCGAAAGCACCAAACGCGTGCCACGGGAACTCAAGGAACTCGCGAGGCGCCGGAATCATCTCCGAAACGATGGTTTCCCACTGCGAAACGCGCCCGAAGCTCGAATGCGCCCGTGCGCGAAACGTGGCCACGTGATCGGCGTCGGCGCGTAGATCCTTTACCCAGCGCTCAACGAAATCGCTCCCTTTGGCGAAGTGAACCGTCCCGTGGGAAACGACGTCCTGGTTTTCCATGATTTGCTGGAACTCAATGGCCGTGATGCGGTGTTCGCCCGCTTCGCGTGAGGCCACGAGGCGGTAGTGGATGAAGTCCTCGTCGGTTTGCTCCCACTGGCGCACATCGGCACGTTCGCCGGTAATTTCGGGCCGGAAACACCATGTGAAGATGGTGGCATCGGGCGAGTCCGGGCCCACCCGGTCACGCAATACTCCGGGCACCGGCGGCGAATGCCCCGAAAGGTTGTAGAACGGCGGATCGAAGCACAAAGTCGCTCCGCCCTGCGAGAGGGTGCCGTCGTCCGATGAGCGGATGGTGTACCAAACCGTATTATCGTAGGTCAGGCCGGTGCTCGCGTCGTAAGGCCCGGGATCGTCCCAGCTAAGCTGCGTTTCGCCCGGGCCCGGCCAGATGGGACCGGCGACGAGATTCGCCAGAGGATCGCCTCCGTAGCGGTAGGGGTCGTCGCTGCGTTGCCAGCGGTAGATGAAGTATGCGGTCGTCTTCTTCTCGCCGGAATTGTCGTTCGCCCGCCAATGCAGGCGGAGGATCTGCTCGTCGGCACCGCCGTCCCAGGTGTATTCGTTGGTCACCCGCATGCCGCGGGGAGTGGGTGGCGGAATCGTATCGCAAAAAGTGCCGAGAACGGCCGGTGAGACACCGCTGTTTACATCGCGCCCGAGCAAATCGCGCACGGTGACAAAGTAGTAGAATTGGTCGCCGTTTTTCGGCGGGGTGTGCATGGCGGGGTAGCCGGGAAAGCGCGTCTCCTCGTCGACAAAGAAGGCGACCGTATGGTCGATGGTCCCGAGTTCGGCGGTGGAGAGCATGCGGTTCGGCGTGATCGGGCCGTCGTTCACCCGCGCCACTTCCGTTGCCATTGCTTCCACGAGCGAGGCCAGCTCATCGGCGGCCGGCGATTCGACGGACCAGTCCGGGTCCTGCGCTTCCGCGAAATCCTTGTCCACCCGGTAGAGATTGTAGCCCTGCGTCATGAGCAGCACCCGGCGCAAAGGGTCGGGCGTGTCCCACGCGAATTTGAGGTTCATGTTGTTGTATCCATCGCGTGGATCATCCGGGGTGACCACGAGGGCGTCGGGACCCGGAATCAATACCGGGTCGGCATGGTCCACGGTCACGCGCCCGACGACACCGAGATCGCGGTCGCGCACGGGATCGTGCTCGCGGACCTCAAAAGTGACCGGCCCGGAGGACGGTATGGGCAGAGCCGCAGCCTGGCCGAGGGCCATGTTGAGGGCCGGAAAGCGGCGCGCGGCGAGGAGGAGGTTTTCCACATGGCGCTCCTCCGCGAGGGCACCGAAAATGACCCCGGCGACCTTGTCCGGAAGGGAAATCGAGCCCGCCGCCAGATCCTCAAAGAGGTTGTCGATGGTGTTCTCGAGAGCGGCCACATTTTCGTCGAGGGCGAGGGTCGCGCGGTCAATGAGGGCGGAGACGGCGAGCGGATCAATCTGCAATCCGACGACCGCCACGCGGCTCATGGCCGCAGGGGACGAGGCCGTTCCCGGCTTGCTCCAGATGCTGTAGGTCTTTGTCTCCATCAACTGGGGCACATTGCTTTGCCAGAGAATGTAGGCCCATGCCTGGCCGGACGACTCTGTCGTGACGGCTGCGGTGAAGACCGATTCCTGCACGGGGAGTTCATCCTGTGCGAAAGCGTTGCCCGCGCCGAAAAAGAGACAGGCCGCCACAAGGGTAATTTTGCCAAAGAGTGGATTGTGTTTCATGCGGGTATGTTTTTCCGAAGTGATCATGAGGGGCCTCCTTTCCCGGACATGGAGCCGTCCGAACCGACCTCGGTTTCAATTTCAATGGACCGGTCGAATTTGATACAGAAGCTGCACGGGCCGAGTTCGCCCTTGCCGCGTCCCTTGCCTTTCAGGCGGGTGACCCCGCCGACGCGCGCACCGACCATGTCGACGCGTCCCGAAATCGTGAGCAGGCACAGGACCTCGCCCGTGACACCGAGGCCGAGGCGGGCACCGTAGGTCGGCCCTTCGACAAAGTAGAAAAATCCGACACCGGCGTTCGCCGTGACCTTGAACAAACAGGTCGCCGGAATACCGAGGATCACTTCCGAGACCGGGATATGCACTTCCGCGTAAACATAGGCCCCGGTAAACGACGGATCGGGCTCGCCCAGTGCACTGGCCACAAGCGGGTCCCACAACTCGATGGGCTCGAGGGTGCAGGTGCGCCCGAAGAAGACCCCGCCCTTTGCCCCGTATTCGCCGACCCTCAATCCGAGGGCCGCGCTGACGTAGGCTTCGGTGGAGGAGAACATGATCCCGACGGCAAAGTCGGTGATGGTGAAGGCCTCAAAGGAGATCTCCCCGCTGGCGATGGCAAAGCTCCCGCCGAATCCGTCGGGCTGCAGCCCCCACACGCCGCCCCCGCTCTTCATGGCGAATTTCGCCGACACGTTCACCCGCAGGTCCGGGACGAGAAAGTCGACGCCGACATCGAGGGCACCGATCTCGACCTCGGTGTAGGCCTCGCCTTCCGCGAGCGGAGGAACACAGCCCGGCGGCTCGTCAATGGAAGTGTATTGGTTGATTTCGAGGAAAGCTTTGAAGGAGGTTTCATCGGGGATCTTCAATTCAAACTCGCCGTCGATGCGCACTTTGCGCATGGCATCCCCGTTGAAGATCGCATAGCCCTGCAGGGAGCCCGAACCCATCGTGTCGGACACACTGCCGAGGGCGCCGTTGATGCTGTCGTCGACTTCAACGAGAAAGTCCACGAGGGCCTCTTTCATGAGCGCGTTGACCTCACCGAAGGTATTGTCGATGCCTTGGCGGATGGCCGTGTTCACGTCCTGCAAGCGCTGCTTGATGGCCACCTGCACCTGGCTGATGAGGACGGTGTCGAGGACAAAGTCATAGACGGTATTTTTGATCAGGAGCTTCACCTCCTCAGGGTCCCGCGCGAGAAAGTTGAGCCCCTGCTCCACAGGCGGGCCGTAGTCGTCCAGTTCGTCCATTACCACGAGGAGCACACCGTCTTTCACCTGATCGATCTCCGCGTTGGCGGCGGCGAAGAGATCCGCAAGGTGATCACGGAAATCGAAACTAACGACGTTGTCGAGGGTGCCGCGGATTTGAACCACCACTTCGGTCAGGTCCGAGACGATCGCGTGGATCTGGGCCACCGTGGGCTTGGCAAATTCAAGGTGCGGATCGAGGAGTTCGGAGATCCTCTGGTCCGCGCCGGCGGCCCCCAGCAGGCTCCCCAGCGTATCGTCCACCTCCTCGGAGAGCACCTTGATCAGCTCGCGGCAGAGGGACTGCACGGCCGCGAGTTCGCCGGAAGGATTGGTCGCGAGGAACTGGTCCCGCAGAATGATGAGCGCTTCCTCGACCTCCGTGAGGATCTCCACGAGGCGGGCCGCCTGATCGAATGGCGTTGTTACACCGGGATCGAGGTAATCGAAAACGTACTGCTGAATGTAGTCGCCGAGGATCAGGTCGAGGTCGGGCGGCACGCCGAATTCCTGCCAGCCCGTGGAGAGATCATTCCACTCGTCGTGGAGGAAGTCATAGACTGTGTTCACCATGACATCAACAGGATCGTCGATGATGCTTTCAAGGTAGGCGCGCAGATTGTCGTTGAGCGTCATGGCCAGCTCGTCAATCGCGCCGTTGACGGTATTAAAGACCGCATTCAACCCGGCTTCGGAGACGGCTTGGAAGACACCCGTCGCCTCGTCGATCTGATTGACGACAATGTTCGTGAGGTTGACCGTGGGCAGGCCGTCGTAGCTTGCCCCGAAGGTCAGCTCGGCCCGCTCCGCGCTCAAATACTTCAGCCGGTGGTCGACCTGCAGGATGACAAAGTCGCGCGTTTGGTCGCCGGTGAAAGGGTCGTCCGGATCGACCGAGTCGCGGGAATCGAGTGAGCGGAAGGAGCGCGTTGTGCTGTTCCATTTCACCTTGTATTTGAGGACAATGGCACCGCCCAGCCAGGACTGGCGCACAAACGGATAGTGCAATGTGCTCGTGCGGTAAGTGTCGAGGTCTTCGTCAATGTCGTCGTCGGTGTCCGGAAATCCGCGATTCCACGGGTCGTGGTACGTTCCCTCGAAGAAGTTGCTTGTGGATCCGCCGATCGGCCACTGCCCGTTGGCGACATGGAGCACGGCGCTGCCCCAGTTGCCGGGCGGATTACCATCCGCCGGCGGTTTGTTGGAGGAGGTTTGAATATGCACCTGCATAGCCTCGAAGAAGGACACCTTCAGGCGACCGGCGAGATTGATGAAGCCGTGGCCGGATTCGTCCGGCGGGTCGGTGAAAACAAAGGCGTTGGCCGGATTGGCCGAGGGCTCTCCGGTGTTGTCGAAATACGCGTCGGCCACGGGCGTGAGAATATACTCCTCGAAACCGCCCTGTGTGGTCTGCCGCAGCGGCCCGCGGAAGGTTGTCTTGGTCGGCATCTTCAGCCGCGAGTCGAGGCCGGTGAGCCCGCCGCCGATCATATCGGAAAACTCCTTCGGAATGAGGTTGCCGTGATGGAAAACGCCCAGTGTTCCGTGGAGCGTTTCTTTCACGTGCGAGGCGTAGCCGTTGACCCCGAGCGTGAGGTAGCCTTCGCCCACGTCGCAGTCGTCACCCGAGGCGAAAGCCATGGCGAGAATCTCGATGGGGGCGAGCCAGTAGGCGAGCGTCTGCTCCTCGCTGTCCTCGGCCACGTCCATTTGGTCGAGCGCGCCGTTGCAGAGAAAGGTGAGGCGGTCAAACTCCGGCTCGATGTCCGAGGGATACGGCAGGTCAATGCTTCCGGACGTGCGCGAATCGACGTTCTTGTTGCTGAGGAAGGCGAGGCCGAAATTCGTCAGGGTGATATCGTAGCCGTAGATCTCAATCGCTTCCGGGGCGGTCGGCACTTTGTCGTGAATACCGCTCACACCGCTGTAGCGGATGTAGTATTTGGAGCGGTTCTTCAGCGCGTAGGGGCCATACTCCTCGCCGCCCAGGAGGCTGCGGCCATCAAGGCCCGACGGTGCCGCGTTGGGCGGGCCGAGGGTGAAATTGAGCCCGGCGTATTGGGCGCGGCCCTGCTGATAGGGCGTATTCTCGTCGAAATCGACTTCCGGGCGCTCGGTGATCTGGCCCGCGTCGTTCACTCCGGAGAGCAGGATGGAACCCGCTCCCATGAATTGCCCGATCGGCCCTGAAAGGGTGTCCCCGCCGTGGATGAAGTGCCCGGCAACAACAAACTTTCCTTCGGCAAAGGGCGTCTGCACGCGGTGGGCGTGGTCGGCAAGGGAGGGAATGTAACCCCACTGCAGATCAAGCGCGGAGGGGATCTGCACGTCGGCGTAGAGACCGCCGTCCTCCGAAAACCGCAACCGCGGTTGCCCGCCGACCACCGGCGCTTCAAGGACGATGATATCGCCACCACCGCCGCCCGGATCGCAATTGGGCTCGGAGCATCCGCCGGACCACACAAAGAGGATCTCCGGCTGGGCCAGATGCAGGAAACTCGCGGAGGAGACGATGCGGTCGTCTTCGATTTCCATGACGCCCTCTCTCACCACAAAATACGCATTGTACGGAAAGTGACCGACGACCAATTGGCCGGTCGCAGATTCGAAATTCAGCCTTGCCGACATCTCCGCGCCGCCCATGTGGCCCGCGCGCACCAGCACGCCGTCGTCCACGGTGGAGACCGACCGGTAGTAGGACTCGTTTGAGCGCTTGAGCCGCTCAATCGCCGGCACGGGCAGCGAATCCAGCTCCGCATACTCTTCCCGGCGCACATACACCGCCTCGGTGCCTGCCCCCGGAAAGTGAAAGGTACCGGCGTGGATGTCCCAGTTCACCTGGCTGACTTCCATGGCCACCGGCTTTGATTCCTCCACAACCCAGCGTGGAAAAGGAAAGCCCTGCGACTGGTTCATGACCGGCTGCAGGTTTTGATTAAGGGGGGTGGGGGTGGTGAAATCGATTCGCGCGGAGAGCTGCTTTGTCGTCGGGCTCACGGCAACTCCCATGCCCGCCGGAAGGATGACCTCAAGATTCGCCGCTTCCGCCCCGGAATCGGAAAGGGTCACCGGACCCCGGTCGAAAGCCACGCCGCCGATGGTGTCGCGGTCGGGCGTCGAGGGCGGATTGAGCGTCACCGTCGAGGGTGAGCGGATAAACGCATCGCCCGCCGGATTCACGGATACATCGATGGTCCCCGGACCGTAGGTGTGCGCGCCACCGTTGAGTGTTCCCACCGCACCGGCGATGGTCGTGTTGTTCAGACCGCCGGAGACGGAACCGGGAACGGATACAGAGGATAGGCCGTCGAGGGTGGTTTCGATCGATCCGAAGGAAAGGCTGCCATTGAGGTGGATGAGCCGCCGCAGGGGTGTCTGCACGGTGCGGGCCGGTTTCCAGAAAGCGGGAAAAATGATCTCCAGATGCTCCACCGTGGCCTCCACGCGATAGGTCCGGTTGACCGAATCGAGCTGCACCGTCGGTTTGTATTCGATGAGGAAACTGCGGAAAATCGATACAGGGGCGGGCGGAGAAGCACCACTGTGCCGGAGCATCAAAAAGGCGTCCGTAAATGTGGCTGTCTCCAGGGGAATGGCATCCGGATCGCTGTCGTCGTAAAGGGCGAGGTGAACGCGCACTGACACCGTGTCGCTGCCGGTGGGCACATGGGGCTCGTCGTATCGATACACAGTGTAGTTCACGGTCGTGGAAAAAGTATCCTGCCCCGGCACATTCTGCAGGGCGTAACGGCGCGTGTGCACCTGACTCGTCACACGAGTCACCACATTGCGCGCAATATCCGCGCCCCAGGGCCCCTTGAAGTGAATGAAGGACCGGGCGAAGGAATCCCCGGATGCCTGATCGCTCCAAATGGTAATGAAAGTTTCATTGATCGGATCCCAGATAAAGCTGCCCGACTGGAAGATTGCGCGCACACGATAGGTTCGGTGAGGGTCCAACTGTATACCCGAAGCGACGACAATGTTTGCGGTGTAGGTGTGGGAGGCGTTCGTGGAAGAAGCGGAGAAGATGCGCTGCACGGTCGCCCCGGTGTTGATGTTCTCCAAGTCGACAAGGTCGCCCGTCGTTGTGTCAACGAGACTGAAAGCCATGCGGTAGCTGAACGAAGAGCCGCCGCTCACCGTCCCCGTCGCCTCGACAGGCAAATACCAGCGCGTGGCAAAGACGTTGGTGAACGGCTGCCCATCGACATTGTAGTCCACCGTCCGGTCGGCGTCGATGACATAGCCCGGCGAACTGTACCCGACGAAATGGGTCCCCGTCACGGAATAGGTCTGCGCGGCCAGTCCCGCGCCGCTGAGGCCAAACAACACGAAAGACATTTTTATTTGTAAATTCGCAGCCAACCGCGACCGCCGGAGGGAGTTTACCCGGTTTGCGTATTTCATAACAGCTTGCCCTTTCGGAGGTTACCCCGGCCCGAACCGCATGGACAGAACAAACGGCAATGACCAGAGAAGGAGACACGCTCGTAAGCGCAGTAAATAAGACACGTGAGCGACGCTAATCAAAGCCCGGCTGGAGTGGCAAGGTCAAAAACCTGTCAATTTCCGGATCGCTGGAAACCGGTTCCCAGTTCGTAAACTATTTACCGGTTTCCGTCTCCGCATCCGTCCCCTCCCCCGTGAACCGCGTCGGCACGGGGAAGGCGTCGTAGCTGCGTTCGCGCAGGTAACGGCTGAATGACTCCAACTCGCCGTGGGTCACCCCGATGCGGCACGCTCCCGTCGCCTCGACGGCGGCGAGCAGGCCCGGCCAGTCAGCGTGGTCTGACATGACAAAACCGCGGTCGCCGTCGCGGCTCCGGCGGGCCGCGCGGGTTTGCATCCAACCGCTCGCAAAGGCGTGTGACACGGGACCGAGCTTGCGGATAATCCCGGTCTCATGGGCAGCGGAAGAGGTGATGACGAGCCCCTTGCCGCGGATTTCCGGGGCTGTCTTCTCCGTCAGCGGGACCGTCGGGGCGAGCCGGATACCGGCCGCTTCGTAGATCGGAAGGAACGTCTTCACATTGCCGTGCACCGCAATCGGTCCCTCCGCGGCGTCGAGACCGGCGAGGAGGCGCTGCGACTTGCCGAGCGGATACGCGGGCAGGATCGAAGTGATCCCCGCCGCCCGGTTCGCCGCCCACCAATCGTGGATCTCCGCAAAAACCGCCCCGGGGTCCGGCCAGCGGTAGATGGGTAAGCCAAAGGTCGATTCTGTAATAAAAACATCACACCGCACCGCTTCAAAGGTAGTACACGCCGGAGTCGAGGTGGAATTGTTGTAGTCACCGCTCACGACCCACACGCCCGCATCCGTCTCCACCCGCACCTGCGCCGACCCGAGAATATGCCCCGCCGGATGGAGCGAGACCACGGCGGCGCCGAGGCGCTTGCGTTCGCCGTAGGGCAGCGTATCGATCACCGCCTTGGCACCCACGCGGGCGGCGAGAACCGCCCTCCCCTCTTCCGGACACAGATAGGCGCCGCAACCCGGACGGGCGTGGTCGCTGTGCGCGTGCGTGGTCACCGCACGCGCCACCTTCCGCCACGGATCGATATAAAAATCCCCCGCCGCGCAATACAGCCCCGCCTCCGTTACGCGGATTACAGGTTGCATCTCTGTCGTGTCCATTCCGTCAACTCCGAACTGATAGCCGGCGGCCGCCGCAAAGGCGACAAGCTGCGGCGACTTCTCCCGTCCCTACTTTTCATGTAGCGTCGGCCTCTTCACGCTTCACGCAAACTTGTTCAGCCGGTCTCCTGCCGCGGAAATACGGCGCCGGCCGAAAGACAGCGGAAAAATCTGTGCCCGGACACCCCGGAATTTCCCGAATCGTCGGCTTGCACCTGCGGAGCGGAAGGTGAAGGCTGGGAATCGTGCGTCTCTCTATCCTGTTTACTACATGAGTGATCCATCCATGCGACATCCTTTCCTCGAAGGCCTGAGCAAGCACCGCGGCTCGCCGCCGACGATCCTTGTGATTTTCGGAGCGTCGGGCGATCTCACGGCGCGCAAGCTCGTGCCCGCCCTCTTCAACCTGTCTCTCGACAACCTACTGCCGGCGGAGTTCCGGCTCGTGGGCTACGGGCGCAAGGAGATTCCCGACGAGGCGTTCCGCAAGAGTGCTCGCGAAGCCATCGAAGAATTTTCGCGCCGCCCGCTCGACGAGGACGTATGGTCGGCGATCGAGGGCAACCTCGTCTACCAAGCCGGTGCCTACGACGATCCCGAAGCCTTCAAGGCGCTGGCGGAACGCATTAAGTCGCTCCAGCGCAAGGCGGGGCGGGAAATGCAACTCGTCTTCTACATATCCACACCGCCAGGGGTGTTCGAAGGCATCGTGGCGAATCTCGGTGCCTGCGGTCTCGCAAACCACCGCGTGGGCGGCAAGCTCGCCGCGAAGGTGATCGTGGAGAAGCCCTTCGGGCGCGATCTGGAGTCGGCCCGCGGACTCAACCGCGTCATTGCACGCAATTTCAAGGAGAGCCAAGTCTACCGCATCGACCACTATCTCGGTAAGGAGACGGTACAGAACCTCCTCGTGGCGCGCTTTGCCAACGCCATTTTCGAACCTATCTGGAACCGTGAGTTTGTCGACTGCGTACAGATCACGGTGGCCGAAGAAGTTGGCGTGGGCAGCCGCGGCGGATATTATGACGAGAGCGGCGCGTTGCGCGACATGATCCAGAATCACACCATGCAGCTGCTTTCGCTCATCGCCATGGAGCCGCCAGTTTCGCTTGATCCGGAATCGATCCGCGACGAAAAGGTGAAGGTTCTCAAAGCCGTGCAGCCTCTCGATCTGGATGAAGAGGGCGACACCGTACGCGCCCGCTACGAGGAAGGGCTCACGGGCGGCAAACGGGTGCCCGGCTACCTGCAGGAAGCGGGCATCCCGGCGGATTCCTCGACCGAGACCTACGCCGCCCTCCGCCTGCATATCAACAACTGGCGCTGGCAGGGCGTGCCCTTCTACCTGCGTTCGGGCAAGCGCATGGCAAGGCGCGTCTCGGAGATCGCCATCATCTTCAAGCGCCCGCCGGGCATTCTTTTCTCGCGCGAAAAGCAGTTCGAAACTGCGCAGAACACGCTCGTTATCCAAGTGCAGCCCGACGAGGGCATGACGCTGCTGGCCAATTCGAAAATCCCCGGCCTGGAGACGCGCACACAGCCGGTAAAGATGCACTTCCGCTACGCCACGACCTTCGGCTCCAACACACCCGAGGCCTACGAGCGCCTGATCCTCGACGCCATGGTGGGCGACAGCACGCTCTTCATCCGCGGCGACGAGACGGAGGCATCATGGCGTCTCGTCACGCCGCTACTCGAAAAGTGGAAGGCGTGCGGTTCGCGCGGCATGGCCGGCTACGCAGCCGGTTCGTGGGGACCGCTCGAGGCGGAGCGGTTGCTGTGGCAGCGCGGTCACTCGTGGAGACGTCCGGGAATATGAGCACGGAGCCGATCAGCCTTCTCGACGTTCTGCCCGGTCTGCGCGTGCCGGTGGAGGACGTGCCCGCAATGCTCGCGCACATGTGGGACAGCGATCCGGAGGATCCCGCGGCACAGCGGATTCACAGTTTCCGTGCCTCGCAGATGAACCTCGTGCTGCACTTCGGTCTCGCAACCGGGGCAGAGGAGGCCCGGCGCCTCTTTGATACCGCAATCGAATTCGCACAGCGGTATCCCTGCCGCCTCGTCGTGCTGTGTCCCGGCGAAAGGCAGCGCGGCGGCGGCGAGGTCCTCGACGGAAAGGTCTTCAGCCAGTGCTATGTAGGCAAGAACCTGCGCGACATGTGCTGCTGCGAAGCGCTTGCCCTCGGCTACAACACGGAGGACGCCCGTTTTCTGGAGAATCAGATGTCACTCTGGCTCGAGACCGATCTGCCCGTTTACCACTGGTTCCACCGCGTACCGCCGGAACGGATCACAGACTGCTACGCCTCCATCGTGAGCCGGGTGACCCGCGCTCTCTACGACAGTGATGTCGACCCGGACCTTGCGGACGCGGGCTTCTGGGCCGAGGAGGTGCGCGCGCGGAATCTCGCCTATGCACGCACACTGCCGATGCGCCAGCACATCGGGCAGTTTCTCAGCGTGTATGCTCCGGAATCCATCGGCGGCGCGCTGGAGAGCGTGGAGATAGCCTGCGATCCCGCGATCCGCGGGGAGGCCGCCGCGCTCCTCGACTGGATGCGCGGGGCGGTCCTCCGCTGCACGGCGGCGCACGGCGGCGACGCGCCCGCCTTCCGGCTGCGCGAAGACCACACGGACGGCGGCGGCCTGAAAATCGAGTGGCGCTACGGCAAAGAACCGAAGTATTTCCTCTGGGAATACAACACCGGCATCCGCACAGGCCGCCGCAAGGGCTGCTTCGGCGGCGTGCCGTTTGACCAGCCACTGCATATCGACCCGCTGCCGCGGGCGGTGGCGCTGGCCGAGGCGCTCTTCTTCTAGCTGATCACAACCCATAGCAACTTCAGCAGCGATCCATGAAAATCCTCGATACACGAACCGGAACCCTTTTCGCCGGCGAGCGCGAACGCCTCTTCACGCGCGCCGCCGAACTCATGGAGGAAGCCGGGCGGGAAAAGCGCGCCTTTTCCATCGCCCTCACCGGCGGGTCGACGCCGAAAGCCTTTTATAAATGGGCCGTCGACGGAGACCATATCCCCGGCAACGTCCGCACCCGCGCCGTGTGGACGGTGAGCGACGAGCGGATGGTACCGCTCGAAGCCGAAGAGAGCAACTTCGGCAACGCCGACCGCATGCTTCTCACGCCTCTTGCGGTGGAGGCCCGCCACAAGTTTCCGTGGCCGGTGGAGGTGGACCCCCACTCCGCCGCCGCCGTATTCAACCGGAAATGGACCGACCGCTTCGGCGGTGAAAGCGGGTTCGACCTCTGTTTTCTCGGCATGGGCGACGACGGTCACACGGCCTCGATTTTTCCGCACAGCCCCCTCCTCGAATGGGATGCCGAGGAGAACTTCACCTGTGTCGACGTGCCGGACAAGGGCTGGCGACTGACAGTCACCGCAACCGGTCTGAGCCGCTGCCGCCGCATCGCCGTCATGGTCACAGGCGAAAACAAAGCCAAAGTACTCCGCGAAGTCATGGAGGGGCCGAAGCCGGAGCGCTACCCCGTGCACCTTCTCTCGCGCTTCCGGGAGCGCACGATCTGGCTCGTCGACGAAGCGGCGGCCTCGGCACTCTCCGGCGTCTGACAGAAAGCGGATGACCATGCGCCTGATCCTCGCAAGCAACAACCCGCACAAGGAGATCGAGTTTGTCCGCCTTCTCGGTGCCTCGGGCGTTGAAATCGCGGGAGCGGAAACCGTCGGCGGTATGCCGCCGGTGGACGAGACCGGAACGACCTTCCGTGAGAACGCGCGCCTGAAGGCGGAAGCCCTGCGCCCGCGACTCGGCGCGGAGGACTTCGCCCTCGCCGACGACAGCGGCCTCGAAGTCGATGCCCTCGGTGGTGCTCCCGGCGTCCGCTCCGCGCGCTTCGCCGGTCCGCATGCAAGCGATGCCGACAACGTCGCTAAACTCCTCCAAGCCCTTGAAGGCGTGCCCGTCCCGCGGCGCGAGGCCCGCTTTGTCTGCGTGCTCTGCGTCGTCGGACGCGGCGGGGAGGCCCGCTACTTTGCGGGTACCTGCGAGGGCCGGATTCTCGGCACGGCGGCAGGTGCCGAAGGGTTCGGCTACGATCCCGTTTTCCAGCCCGCGGGCTACGAGGGTTCCTTCGCCAGTCTCGGAAAGACGGTCAAGGACCGTTTATCCCACCGCGCGCGCGCCGCCAAGGCACTGCGCGCCGCGGCCCTCAGCGGGTTTGCCGCCGACGGCGGAACTTCATGATCACGAGCTGCTCGAGACCCGAAAACTCCATCACACGGTGAATGGCGGGACTGGCTACCTGGAAGACGACGATTTTACCCCGCGTCTGCAGGTTGCGTACCTCGGAGAAAAGCCAGTTGACGCCCTTGGAATCGATCAAGCGTGCGTTGCGCAGATCAAAATAGATCGTCTTCCATGTCTCCATCGGGTGCTGCGCGACCGTCTCGCGAAACGCTTCGCCGACGGTATTCACCGTCGAGCTAGTGATATCGCTGTTGATCGGGATGACGAGGCGCTTCTTGGACGCCTTCAGTTCGCTGGAAATGAGTTCACGGGTGGACATGGAAGTCAAAAAGTAGAGAGGTTCCCTTGTTCTCAATCCCAAACTTGTCGCTGAGGTGCTGGATGATGCCGAGACCGAGATTGCGCCCCCGGCCTTCCGCCGCGATATCCATCTCCGCGAGCCGTTTCTTG
The DNA here is from genome assembly GCA_020831525.1 of Opitutales bacterium. Lineage (GTDB taxonomy): Bacteria > Verrucomicrobiota > Verrucomicrobiia > Opitutales > Oceanipulchritudinaceae > SLLG01. The sequence goes on along the minus strand of JAFIGH010000002.1, from coordinate 66,033 downwards.
AGATCGAAGTTGTGCCCCTTGCCCGGATCGTCGATGCGCACGCGCACCACTTTCTCGTCGGGTAGGTAGGACATCTGGAGGGTGCAGATTTTCTCGGGCGACCCTTCGCATCCGTGGTGGAAGGCATTGAGCATGCCCTCCCGCAGGCAGATCAGCAGGTCGTAGAGACGGTCCCCCAGTTCATCGCCAACCGCGAACTGGATGCTGCGCCGCCAGACCGCCTGAAGATGATCGATGTCCTGATATTCGTCGCCGGAGTACGATTCGTGTAGGATTGGCTGAAACAAGGCTGATATTGGTTGTTCGGGGTGGATGAAAAAACGTATTAAAAGTAGATCGTCAGGCGAATGTAAAGCAGAATTCACGCCTTCCTTCCCATCCATTACCATACGCTGCGCGAGACTGAGGGGATCAATCTCCAGCTCGGTGGCGAAATCGATGAGGCCGTCGGTGTGCATGCAGACAAACGAGATATCCTCCAGCGAGTGGGTCTCCCGCACCGGGCCGCACGTGCGGTCCCATCCCATTGGAAAGGCACCGGTCTTCGAATGGGTGACGAATCCGTGCCGGTCGCAGAAAACCACCGGCGGGAAACCGCTCGAGGTGACCGTGACCGACGACTGCGATAGATTGATCTCGAGGGCGCAGACGGAGAGACTCGTAGGGCCGTCGCCGCCCCCTCCGGTACCGCCCCACTCGTCGCAGAGAAGCCGGTTGAAGACACTGAAAGCCTCGCGCGCGGACTGGCCCGCCTCTTCGAAGCCGCGAATCATTCCCTGAAAGTAGGCCGAGACAAAACCGGAGCGGATGTCATGCCCGGAGACATCGCCCGCTACGATGAGAAAACGGTCTCCGCCCAGCTTGCGGGCACTGAAAAAATCGCCGCCCACCTCGTGGAGGGGCTGGTAGACGAGGCGAATGTGCGCACTCAGTTCCTCGCCCAGAGAGGTGTTGAAAAAACGGTCCAGCCGGCCGGCGTCCCGCAGGCTGGCCTGGTCATACTCGAACTTGCGCATTCGGGCAGTGTCCGCGACAGCCTTGACCATGGCATCACGCAGCGCCTGGTGCGTAATTGGTTTCTCGAGAAACTCGGTCGCTCCCTCCGAGAGCGAAGCCTTGACGAGATCCTTCTCGCCCTGGGCGGTGATGATAACGGTGGAAAGCGAACGGTCGCGGGCACGGATCCAGCGGAGGAGGTCGAGGCCCGTGGCCTCCGGCATGCGGAAGTCGCTCAGCACGGCGTCAAATGCATCCATACCCATCGCCTCGAGCCGCTCCTGTGCCTCCGCCACATTCATGGTCGCGACGACGCGGAACCCGCAAAGCTTAAGGCTCGCGCGAAAGAAAGTGAGCCCGTGCGGATCGTCGTCGACAACGAGGATCGTGCCTGCGCGACCGGCGGAATCCGCCGGTTTGTCCGGTTGAGGCGGAGTGGATTGGACAGGCATGGGATCGGAGGAAAGTGTGCGGGAAGGGCCGCGTTGACAACAAAGATCAACGTCCCGACCGTGAAGATGGACCCAATTACGGAATTTGTGAAGTGCGGTTGGCAAAAATATGTCGACGCGGATGTCCGCGGCATTGTCGACGCCCTCGCCCGCGAGGTGCGGGCGGCGGGCGGGCGCGCGCTTTTCGTGGGCGGATGCGTGCGCGACTGGATTATGGAGCGGACGGCGAACGACCTCGATCTCGAAGTCTTCGGTGTCGCGCCGGAGCACCTTGAAGCAATCCTCCGTCCGCTGGGCCGCTTCGACGCGGTGGGCAAAGCTTTCGGCGTCTACAAAATGGCGGGCCTCCCGCTCGATGTCAGCCTGCCCCGCCGTGAGCGCAAGACCGCGCCCGGCCACCGGGGATTCGACATCGAGCCCGATCCGTCGCTGCCCCTGCACTCGGCGGCGGCGCGGAGGGACTTCACGATCAATGCCATTCTTCTCGATCCCATGACGCGCGAGATTGAGGACCCCTGCGGGGGTGTCCGCGACTTACGGGACCTGCGTCTGCGCCACACCTCCGCCGCCTTCGCGGAAGATCCGCTGCGGGTACTGCGCGGCATGCAGTTCGTCGCCCGCTTCAACCTTGAGCCGGACCCCGCGACAGTCGCCCTCTGCCGCACGATCCAACCCGAAGGCCTCGCCCGCGAGCGCTGCTTCGAGGAGTGGCGTAAACTCCTCCTCCTCGGCGAGCACCTCTCCGCCGGACTCACCTTTCTGCGTGATACAGGCTGGGTCGCTCACACCCCCGAACTGGCCGCCCTCATCGCCTGCCCGCAGGATCCGGAGTGGCATCCCGAAGGTGACGTGTGGGACCATACCCTCCATAGTCTCGATGCCTTTGCCGCCGACCGCACCGGCGATCCGCACGAAAATCTCGTCGTCGGGCTGGCGGTGCTCTGCCACGACCTCGGAAAACCCGCCACAACGGCCGTTATCGACGGGCGCTGGCGTTCCCCGGGGCACGAGGGCGCGGGCGAGGCGCCGACGCGCTCCTTTCTCGCCCGCCTCACCAACCAGACGTCCCTCATCGAGGACGTCGTAAAGCTTGTCGTCGCGCACATGCGGCCCATGGCGCTGCGTTCGACCGACGCCGGCCCTTCCGCCATCCGGCGTCTCGCCCGCGATGTCGGCCGTCTCGACCGGCTTCTGCGCGTGGTCGAGGCCGACGGCCGCGGACGCCCCCCGCTTGACGAGGGCGACGTCGCCCCGTGGCTGCGCAAACGAGCCGAGGCCCTCGCCGTGGAACGCGCCGCACCGAAACCACTTGTCAATGGACGCGACCTCCTGCCCCACGGTTTCACGCCGGGTCCCGCCCTCGGGCAGGTGCTCCGCCGCCTCTTCGAAGAGCAGCTCGACGGACGCATCGAAAGCCGCGAAGCAGGCGTGGCCCGCGCCCTCGAAATCAAAGAAGAAATGTCGGCGTAAAAAACGCCCCCGCGCCCCATGCGTCAGCGGCAATCCCGCGCACCTTCTCCGTATCGGCATCCTCACGCGGCAGGGCGAAACAGGCGCTGCCGCTGCCGCTCATGAGGGCCGGGATCCCCGCCTCCCGCACGGCGCGCAAGACCACCGCGATCGTCGGCAACCGCTCCTCCACAACCTCCGCGAAGCTGTTGAAAAGAAGATCCTCAAGCGGCAGATCTCCCTCCGCGAACGCCGCCACCTGTTCCTCCGCCCACGCCGGCCGGGCATAGTTTCCCCGCGCGCGCAGGAGAGCGTAGGCCCGCGGCGTCTCCATAGCCACGGGCGGACCGAATAGGAGCACGGGCAGCCCGCTCAGGCGGTCGCGCGCCGTCTCCGGCAAATCCTCCACCCGGTCGCCGCGGCCCCGCATGGTTACCGCATGGTCCTGTAGAAAAAGCGCTACATCCGACCCCAGACCCGCGCCGATTCCGCCCAGCCACGTGGCCGACATACCCGGCATGCGCTCCGCGAGCAGGCGCAGGGCGGCGGCGGCATCCCCGCTCCCGCCGCCCAACCCGGCCCCCACGGGAATACGCTTGTCGAGGGTAAACCGCTGCGGCGGTAGGTTGGGCTCGGCGCGCCGGAAGGCCGCAGCCGCGCGCAGGACTAGATTCTCCGCGCTCACAGGCACATCCGCCCCCGTCACTTCGAGCGAATCCTCCGTCGCCCCGCTCCCGGCGTCTTCGCGCGTGAGGCGGTCGCCGAAGGCACATTGCGCGACAATCGAGACAAGATCATGAAAGCCGTCGGAGCGAAGACCGGTGACGGCGAGAAACAGATTGATCTTCGCCGGCGAGAACCGAGAGCCGCGCGCAGGGGACGCTTTCTTTTCCATTGTGGCACGATGCAATGTCTGTCCTCCTCACAATGTCAAAACGAGTCGTTTCGAACCGATGGAAATTCTGAACAACACGGCCGTCCTCCTCGCCGCGGGCAGCGGATCGCGCCTCTCCGGGGCGGTCGCGGACAAAGTGCTCTGGGACCTCGCGGGCCGGGCCGTCGTGCGCTGGTCCGCCGATGCCTTCGCCACGGCCGGGGTCGTCGGGCGGATGATCGTGACCTACCGCGACGCACCCCAGCTCAGCCGTCTTGAGCACCTCCTCTCCGGTCTGACCGTGCCCGTCAGCTACGTGCGCGGCGGAGCGCAGCGGCACGACTCCGTCCGCCTCGCACTCGGGCAGACGCGCGCCGTCGCGGGCTTCGCCTTCATCCACGACGCCGCGCGCCCGCTCATCCGTCCGGATACACTGCGCGCCCTCCTTGACACCGCCCGGCGTACAGGCAACGCTGTCCTTGCCCACCGCGTCACCGACACCATCAAGGAAGCCCCCGGCCCGGAAGTGCCCGAACAGACCGCTCTCCGCGAACCACCCCGCGAACGCCTCTGGGCCACGGAAACGCCCCAGGTCTTCCCGGCAGAAGCCATCCTCCGCGCCTACAGCGCCCTCGACACCCCCGTGACCGACGACGCCGCCGCCGCGCAAAGCGCCGGGATCTCCCTCACCCTCGTCGAGAACCCCTACCCCAACCCGAAACTCACCCGCCCCGCCGACATCCCGTGGCTGGAATACCTCGCCGCACGCGGGCATTGACACCAAAAGCACAGGTACACCTCCGCCCGGCAAACTCTTCCAGTCCGGGCGATCTGCTCAATGGCGCATGCGCGCGGCGTTGAGGTGGCCGTCGGCGCGGCCCACTCCTTCGCCCACATCGATTTTTCGATTCGCGATCTCGACTGCGATTACCTCTGCACGGGGCCGTAGGCAACGTTGGGATCGAAGGCGTCGAACCCAGAGGTCTTGCCGATTTTCTCGCCGCGCGCCATCGCCTCTATACGGTCGGGGTCACCCATCCGGCGGTGCGCGGCATCCGCGTTACACCAAGGGTGCCGACGCCCCTCCGGCATGTCGACCGGTTCGTGGAAGCGCTGGACGACGCCCTGCGGCACTTTGCCTAAACCGGTTCTCAATCCGCCACTTCGACGATGGCGGCGATTTCGACGCAGGCGTTAAGGGGCAGGGAAGCCGCACCGAGGGCGACGCGCGCATGGCGCCCCCGGTCCCCGAAAATCTCCACGAGCAGATCGGAGCATCCATTGATGACGGCCGGATGTTGGGAAAAATCGGCGGGGGCATTCACATACCCCTCGACCTTGACCCACCGGCGCACCTTTTCGAGGTCGCCGATCTCCGCGCGCAGCGCCGCGATGAGGTGGATACCGGTGTTGCGCGCGGCTTCGTAACACTCCTCAAGGGTCACGTCCCGCCCCACCCTGCCTTCGATAACGCTTCCGTCAACGGCGCGCGGAATGGCTCCAGCGAGAAAAACAAGATTTTCCGAACGAACCGCCGCCACGTAATTCGCCACCGGCGGACCGACCTCCGGCAGCGTTATGTTCGCGGCTCTCAAACGATCCTCGACGGTGTCCGCCGCCAACACCGGGCAGAGGGCGGCCAGAAGGACGTAGCGCAACGCCTGGCGAAGTCGCACCATGCGGAAGTGTCGAGTGGTTTTCATTCCCGCCGAACAGCAGACGCAGTGCCAAGGCCGGCGAACGGAGTATGGCGGTTTTCCTGAACCGGCTCGATGCCCAACTGCGCACAGAAAGGCCGTGCGCACGCGGGCACCAGAATAATTGGTGCGGGACCTCAGCTCGGCTGCGCTCGTCGCAGACTGGTCCGCATCGCAACGCGCCGCAACGCGTGCACGCTGCGTCACAGAAGAACCGAGCCCGTCCATCCGGCGCCAAAGACAAGAAAATGACCCCGTGTACAACCTGTCTCACGGCTTGCGGGCGGGCGCGAATATCGGTTTATCTTGCGGGATGCACAACCCCCGGCCTCGCATCTCCGCCTCCTTGAGCAGTGCGGTTTTCCTCCTCGGATGGCTTGCGGGCTGCGGACCGGCCCCCGAAACGCCCGCCACTTCCGCCCCCGCCGGGGCCGAGGCACACCTGATCGTCCTCCGCCACGGCGATCTCGAAGTCGGCGTGCTTCCGCAGGTCGGCGGACGGGTGGTGCTTCTGCGCCACCGGGGCGGGTCGAACCTGCTCAAATCGGACCCGTCCGGCTGGCAGCCCGAAGCCTGGCCGGAGCTTCGCGCAGACGCCCCGTGGCGCGGTTTCAACGGCCACATCTACTGGGTCGCCGCGCAAAGCGAGTGGTGGAACCGGCAGGACCTCCTTCCGCAACGGGCGGGACAGTGGTGGCCCCCGGATCCCTATTTGGTTTTTGGTGACAACGAAATCCTCGAACAATCGCCGGTCCGGGTGGTCCTGTGCGGACCCCCGAGCCCCGTCTCCGGCCTGCGCCTGACAAAGTTCGTCGAGCTGCGTGCGGACAATGTCGTCTGGCTCGCGGCCGAGGCCGAAAATATACGCGACGCGCCCGTCTCGTGGGGGCTCTGGAGCAACACCCGCTTTCACGCGGACACGCCCTTCCGCGTCGATTTAAACGGGTTCGGCGAAGAAGACATTTGGTACAGCCACCCCCACCGTTTTCACGGCGAGGTGTCCGCCGACGGCCGCTGGTTCACGTTTGCCAACGAAGGCGCGGCCGAAGTCGCCGAACCCGTCGCGAACAAAGCCTTCATGGGCGTGCCGACAGCGCGGGCGGAGATTTTCTTCGACGACCTCATTCTCGAAAAGGCCATGCCCTTCACCGAAGCGGCGCGCGTTCATCCCGAACACGCGAGTGTGGAAGTTTTCCTGCAAAAGCATAACAACCGCGCGGACGCTTTGCTTGAAATCGAATTCCACGGCCCCTACGAGACCCTTCCGCCCGGGGGAACCATCCGCCTCGAAGAGACCTGGACCCTCCGTCCCCGCCGTGACTGAGCCCCTCCGGCACCTTCGACAAATCCGGCGGCTCGCGCTCCGCCGGGCGCAGCTGGAAGGTCCACGTGCGTCGATCCCGGTGGCGGAAGAAGAACAATTACCGGACTTCCAAATCGACATGCACCGTAACATCGAGGCCTCCGTCGGGACGTATTTTGATTGAATAATCATTCTTCCGAATGTGAAGGGATCCTTCAGCTCGAGACCTTCTGGACGTTGAAAACTGTATTCCGCCATCTGTGCGCAATTGGTCGACACTTGCATCCGCAAAATAGCCCCGACAGCAACCTACACTACCTCACTTATCTTTCACTTCGAGCTTGCTTTCGGTTAATGAATTCCTCGTCGGGAATAGGACGGTTATCCACTCTTCGTCGACCCTGTCAGTAATAAACGTTGATTATTATCCTAATCTGGCCTTTGGGCCGGCAGTCCGGCGTTCGCGGTCGGCGGCTACGGCCTGGTGCTACATTGGCAGTGCTCGCGTACACCCGTCTTATCCGCGCACCGTTCCCGTTGGACTTCATGGCCCTGCTCTCGCAAAAGCTCCAGGATTTTCGCCCGCCAGATCACTTTTCTTTCTTCGTCCGCTCGACAAGTTCCGCGATCCAAGCCGTGCACGATTCGCTCGACGGAGCACGGGTTTTCTTACCCGTGCCAAAACCGCCACGGACAGGAATGCCCGTGCTCCGTTTTAATCCGTGCACGTTTCGCTCGACGGAGCACAGGCATTACCTCCGGCTATCTCCACTTCGCATACGAAATCACCCATTCCGGATAGTCCGCCGCAGAACCTCCGCCACGCGGTCGTGGCGCTCGGGAATGTGCAGCGTGGGATAGTAGAAGGGGTCCTCGAAGCGGTGGACGGCGAGCGGCTTTACTTCGCCGCCGGTGAGGGCGGAGGATGCCGCCGCGGCGGCGTCTTTACTGGCAAAACGGCGTGCCAGCTCCGCCGCGATACGTGCGACGGCGTCACCGTGGGGATCGCCGGGTGGAACGTGCAGCACGCTATTCTCCGCGCCGAGCGCGGCGTAGGCGCGGGCGACGTAGGCCGAGTCGTCGACAAGCGTATCAAATGCTTCGATACCAAAGGCACGCCGGAGAAGACCCGGCGTCTTCCCGTAGAAAAAGCCGCCCGCCGTCGCTGCGTCCGCCTGCGCGCTTTCCGCTTCGAGGGCCGCGGCGAGGAGGTCCTCGGCGCAGGCCGCGTGCCCGTCGGGAAACAACGCGTTGAGCAGCGGAAAGCGTGTGCCGAGGTAGCGCCAGCGGGCGCGGGCGGTGGCCGAGGCGAGGTACAGTTCCGCACCGCCCTCGCGCAGGCCGGTGAGAAAGGCGAATACGCCAGGCCGCCACTGCGCGCGCACACGCGGATTGCCGAGGAACGGGTAGGTGCGCGGGCTGTAGCTGTAGCGGCGCGGCAGCCGCCAGCCGTTGCGCAGCGTGCGCCATGGATCGCGCCGCATGGCGGCGTAGCGCCATGCGTCCACGCCCGGCGCGTTTTCGAGCGGATCGGGAAACCAGCCGTCCTTCGCCGTGAAGTCGGTGTTGAGGAGCGTGTCGTCGAGATCGAAGACGATCCGCCGTCCCGCACCCAGCCGCCGTCCCGCCTCGCGCACACCCACCTCAAAGGGACTCGCGCTGCGCAGCGCCCCTTCTGTGATCAGCGGTGTTGCGTCCAAGAAGGCCTCATCGACCAGTACCGCTCCGTCCGGGCGGCAGGCAGCCAGCGCTTCCGCCAAGAGGGAGTCGTCAGGCACGGGCATCCGCGCCCTCCCCCGGCCCAAACCCTGTGCGGTGGCGCACGGCCCGCGCCGGATTGCCCGCCGCAACCGCGCCCGCCGCGACATCGCGCACGACAACCGCGCGCGCGGCAAGGATGGCGTAGTCACCGACCGTCACGCCGGGACCGACAAAGGCGTCGGCGCACATCCACACGCCGCGTCCGACCGTCACCGGCGGCGTCACGAGCGGGAGATTCGGCTTCGTGTAGTCATGGCTCCCCGCGCAGATGTGGACATTTTGCGAAATGAGGCACTCCGGCCCGAGCGTTATCTTGCCGAGCGAATACACCTGCACGCGCGGACCGACGGTCGTGTAATCGCCCGCCTCGAGGTTCCACGGATAAAACACCTCCGCCGACGGATAAAAGCGAACGGCCTTGCCCAGCTTTGCCCCGAAGAGGCGGAGAAGCGCGTTGCGCCAACCGTAGAGCGGACGCGGGCTCCAGCGGAAGAGCAGCGCCCCAAGGCCCCAGAGCACGCGCCGCGCAAACACCCCGCCGGTGTAGTTGTCGTTCCCGCGGTGGGCGCGCGCGTCAAACGGTGGTGGATTCACAGAAGTCATCGGCACAAATCGTCTGTTACCCAACCCACCCGCAGCCGCGCGCGCAAGACCTTTGGACGGCGAAGCGGCAAGGGTCCGTCCGAGCACGGAGGACGCGCGGCACTTCTATTGCCCGGACTCCGAAGGCGGCGATCCTCACAGCAGTCCACGGCGCTTCGCGCATACCGCATACCTTTCCGCCCAGCCGCTTCGCGGTCTGACGACCGCCGCTACGCCCGTTTCCCGAAAATTTCGTTCCTTGCTTGCATCCGTTCCGGGCGAGGTATCGTATCTTCAGTTTACAATGCGAATGTGCATGCTTGCAATGATGACGGCAGCCCCCCTTGCGGGTGCCATGATTTCATCCGCTGCCGCGGAGACGGCCTATCTCCACAACACCACGGTGCTCCCGCGCGGACCGTTCGCGGACGACGGTCTTGACGCCGTGCGCTTTGCGGAGGGTGCCTTCCGGCTGCTCTCCGATGGCGCGGCCTACCGTTCGTTGAACGGCGCGGAGTGGACCCCCGATCCCAAGGGGCACCGGTATTTCGCGGGCACGCGGGTCGGGCCGCTCTGGTTTGCGGAGGAGGACGGCGTTGTCTTCACCTCCGAAGACCGGATCTCTTGGCGGCGGATCCCCGCGCCGGGCATCCCCGATGCCTACGGCGACGGCACGTTCGCGCTGCTTAAGAATGACGATTCGGCGGAGGGCGGCCGCGTTTTCGCATTTGCCGACGAAAATTCGCTCCAATCGTGGGAGAGCCATGCGGCAAACCTCGGCGCGGATGCCCGGCTGCTTGACCGCATCGGCGGCCGGTGGGTCGCGGTGGAAGGAACGGAAATGAAGGCCTCAACGGACGGCGCGGCGTGGGAAACCGTCGACCCGGCCCCGGATGAAGCGGGGAGGGTCGCGCCGCTGGCATCCGTCCAGCCCACAGCGGGCTCCGGCCACGTCCTCATCTTCATGTCCTACGGAACGTATTTCGGTCCGCAGGAACACGTAGCCCTGCACAGCGACGATCTGGAAACATGGAGGGTGATAGAGCCGTTCGGTCTGACTCCGGGAGGATTCCCCGGCGTGCTCTGGATCTGGGACCCGCGCATACGTCGTTGGGACGACGGATTTCACGTGGTCGGGCGCTATGCGCAGATGGTGATTACTGATTGGCGCTACGGGTTCGACTACTTGCTTCACACAACTGACTTCGAAGTATTCAGTACGGCCCCCACCGGAAGCTTATCCGTCAACCCCGAACGGTTCACAGTCGCGTTTCCACGCAGTGCCGCCGGTATTGTTGACGGGCAATCTGTCCAACTCGATCTGCTCTCGGAAAGCTACGGCAACGAAACTTCCACCGCTTCGGCGTTGCAACGCACCGTCGACGGGCAATCCGAAACGATCAACCTCGGGCGCCCCGATCCCTCGCGTTTTTTCCTCACCAGTTTCGGCATGCTGGGCGATATCTCGTTCGCAGCCACTGCCAGAACAGTGTATACGGTCTCCGGCGGCGGAAGTTCATGGGAGACGTCACTGGCGGCAGACACCGGATGGATGAGTTTCGACCGCTCCCGCTTGGGCATTCCCGCCGTCACCGGCTTCTTCAGCATCACCGAAGCGTATGACCGCATGTGGGCTGCAACCCGTGACAACGGCGATGGTAATGCCGCGGTTTGGGAATACTCTCCATCAGCGGACGAGTGGTCTGTCGTCCGGGAGATGCCGCCGGAGGCCTGCCGGTTCTTCGCCCGGGTGGGTGAACACCTCGTCGTCGCGGGCGTACACGAGGGGAAGACGATTATTGAATGGACCACCGATGGTGAGACATGGGAAAGCCATTCGTTCCCCGAAACGATGCCGATAATCCGCGTCCGCCGTATCGACGGAGAGTTTTACCTCGTCGGCAGTGAATTCCGTGACGGCGAGCCGTTTGGCCGGCTCATGCGCTCACAGGATCTCCGCAACTGGGAAACTTTGCTGACGAGCGAGGATACCGGCATCGCCTTCCGCGACGTCGCCCGCGTCAACGGAACGTGGATCGTCACGCGCGCCTATTCCAACAACCCGGATTACGAAATCGACCGCTCCGTTTTCGGAGCAGCAAATGAGTTCCTGACATCACCTGACGGCAGCGAGTGGACACTGCGTTCCGAACGCGGTCTGCACGGCATTCTCACCGCGCTCCCGGACGGAAGCGCCGTCGACAGCGGGGGATTGCGAACATGGGACGGCATTCACTGGGTCCGCGGCCACGATCTTGTTCACCCCCGGTCCGAAGCTGACGTGGATCTCTTCTTTGCTTTTGCCGTCCAAGATGATGACACGGTCGTCCGGACGGTGCAGCGCCGTGAAACTAGCTTTGGGCAGTCAAGCGAGACGATCTACAGCTTCGACTTCAACGCCATCGACCGTTTCGTCCCCGCCGCCGAACGTACATGGACCTTCTCGCCGCACGAAGGGGCCGCCCTAGACCACGCGGCGGATACGGTGTGGGGAACCTTCCACCCCGTCGGCGGACGTTGGTACCGCCACGACGGCTTCGGCTACGTCTACGCGCCGGAAAACCGCCTCGGCAGCTACTGGTATTGGAGCCCCGAAGACGGCTGGCTCTGGATCGACCACCGTCTCGCGCATTTCTTCTATGCGCCCGCGGAGGACGCGTGGCACTTCTTGTTTCCGTAGGCCGGCGCGGGCCAAACGCAACAGAAGCATTGCCTCCGCATGGAATGGCTGCCCGATCAGGATTCGAACCTGAACAAACAGAACCAGAATCTGTCGTGCTACCGTTACACTATCGGGCAATCAAAGGCAGGAGAATGAGACCGGGGATTTTCTTCCCGGCAAGCTCAAAAGCGCAGGGAGGCGTTCTCGAATCCGCACTTCGGACAGGTAGCCACCTCGGCCTCGGAGCGGTTGGCGTAGAGCGCGCCACAGCGCACACAGTGGTGGGCGCGGAGGCTGCGCTGCCGGTCGTAGTAGCTCTTGTCACGCAGGTCGTAGAAGAGCCAGAGGGCGACCACACCGAGCAGTCCGGCGACAAGAAAGAAAACCACAAACGCTTCAAAGCTGACGCCAATCATCGGCGGGTTCCTCAGGTTTCCGCCGTGCCGCGGAGCGCGGTCTCGCGTTCGAGCAGCGTCGGGTGCGAGTAGTAGAAGCGGCTGTAGACGGGGGCCGGGGTGAGGTTGCTGAGGTTTTTCTCGCTCAACTTACGCAGCGCGCCGATAAGCGGCACGGGATCCTTTTCCATGGCCTCGCGGGCGAAGGCGTCGGCCTCGTATTCGTGCTTGCGGGAGAGGATGTTGGAGAGCGGCGAAAACCAGAACGTGACAAGCCCGCTGAGGAGACTGAAGAGCAGGAGCGCGGGGGCGACGCGACCCGCCTCGTAGGCAAACCCGAAGGCCTCGACAAACCACGGGCTGGCGGCGAGCCAGCCGATGGCGGCAAAGGCCAGAAAGAGGCCGCCCGCCGCGACGAGGAGGATGCGCGGAATGTGGCCCAGCTTGTAGTGCCCGATTTCATGGGCGAGGACGGCTTCGAGCTGCCGCTCGTCGAGCTGCTCCATGAGCGTGTCGAATAGCACGATGCGGCGGAAGCGCCCGAAACCCGTGAAAAACGCGTTGGAATGCGCCGAACGCTTGCTGCCGTCCATGACGAGGATGGTACGCGCCTTGAAGCCCGTGCGCGCCGCGAGGTCAAAGAGCCGGTCCTTCAGTTCCCCCGCCTTCAGTTCCTCGAACTTGTTGAAAAGCGGCATGATCACGGTCGGATAGACTACGACCATGACGAGCTGAAAAACAAAAACCACGGCAAACGCCCACAGCCACCACAGCGGCGAGAGGCCGACAAGCCACAGAATGAGCGCAAGCAGCGGAATGCCGAGGACCGCACCGATAATCAGGCCTTTGACTTTATCCGTGATCCAAAGGCCCACCGTGCTGCGGTTGAAACCGAAGCGCTCCTCCAGCTTGAACTGTTCGTAGTATTCCAGCGGAAGTCCCGGCAGGCCAAGGACAATCCCGATGCCGAAGAGAGTGAGGGCGTCGGCCCACACCCCGCTGCCCCAGATGCCCTCGAACTCCGTCCAGATCCACGGCAGAAACCCGCTCAGGATGACGACGGCGAGAACCGCCGCGTTGAAGGCGATCTCCCACATGCCGAATCGGCCCTTCGCAAGCGTGTAGGCCACGGATTTGTCGTAGGTCGCCTCGTCGATAAACTCCCGGAACGGGCCGGGCACCTCCCCCGCCGCGGCGAGGACGGAGCGCCGGTTTTCCAATTCCAACCACAGCTGCGCGGCGAGCTTCGCCACCAGCAAGACTACAAAAGCTACGAGTAAAGTGTTCATCTGCGCAAACCCCCAGCGCATCCGCGCTGAAGGCAGGGGTCAAGGTCCAACAGCGGACAGGACCCGTCAACCGCCGCACTCAACCGTCCCTCGGCTTCGTGTAGGGCCGCACTTCGCGGAAGGTTGCTTTGAGTTCGCTTTCGAGCATGTTGCGGACGTCGGCGGGCACCCTTTGGACGGCTGCCTCAAGGGCAAGGACTTCGCGGCGCACACCGGACGGGCCGAGATCCTCCTTCGCGAGTTCCGCGAGGCTGACGGAGTGGATCCAGTCGCCGGGCTCTTCCTCCGCCATGGAGCTTTCGTCGATCGCCGCGTAGCGGTCGTCGTCTTCAGAGGAGGGCGGAAGCGGCGGATGGTTCGCAGCGGGAGCGACGGCGACCGGTGGCGGCGGTTCCGTCCAGCCGTCCGGGGGCGGGGCCGCCGCCGGGGACTTGTCTGCGGCCGGGGCCGCCGGGGGCCGCTCAATCGGGCGGGCGACGGAGCTTTCGCGCTTTTCCGGGGCGGCGGGGGTCTTCTTTGCCGCGGGCGCGGGCGCTTTGGCGGGCTTTGCCTCTGCGGTGGTCGCCGGAGCGCCGCCGGACGGGGTCAACTCACGTTTTTTTTTTCGGGGGCGGCGGCGGCGATTTTGGAAATCTCGCGGATGACGCTGTCGATGGCACGCGCACGGCTGGCGTCGACAGCTTTGAGGAGGGCGAGTTCGAAGTTCACTTTCTCGGAGAGGCCGCGCTGCACGGCGGTTTCGCTTTCGTGCAGCGCGTCGAGCATGCGCATGAGTGACTCGACGGGCAGCGGCTCGCCGAGGCGGGTGCTCGTGCCCTTGTTCGCCACGGCGTCGAGGAGGGCGGCGCGGACGAGTTCCTCAATGTCGAGAAGCGCGCGGTAGAGGTCGCGCCCCTCGCTTACGAGCGAATCCACGCCTTCGAGGATGGCCGGATAATCCGCCGCCGCGATGGCTTTCGCCAGCGCCGCCACGGTCTCGGGTCCGGCGAGACCGTAGACATCCAGCACGTCCTTGGCCGTGACGGATTCACCGCAAAAGGAGATCATCTGGTCGAGAATGCTCTGCGCGTCGCGCATTCCGCCGTTGGCAAGACGGGCGACGGCGGCGAGGGCTTCATGCTCCGCTTTAATTCCCTCCGACGCGGCGATCTCCGCGAGCCGTTCGACAATGACCTCGTCTGAAATGGGGCGGAACTCAAAGCGCTGGCAGCGCGAAACGATGGTCGGCAGAACTTTCTGTGCCTCGGTCGTGGCAAAAAAGAATTTCACGTGCGGCGGCGGTTCTTCGAGCGTCTTGAGAAGCGCGTTGAAGGCCTGCGCCGTGAGCATGTGCACCTCGTCGATGATGTAGATCTTGAAGGTGCACTGCGCGGGCGAATACTGGCAGGACTCGCGCAGGTCGCGCACTTGGTCCACGGAGTTGTTCGAGGCACCGTCGATCTCGATCACATCGAGGCAGTTGCCCTGCATGATCGCCTGGCTTGTGGCCGAATCGTGCGGCGGATCGACCCGCGGCCCGCCCTCCGCGTTGAGCGCTTTGGCGAAGACGCGCGCCGTCGAGGTCTTGCCCGTGCCGCGCGGGCCGACAAAGAGGTAAGCATGCGCGATGCGACCCGACTGGATCGCGTTTTTGAGGGTGCGCACGATGTGGTCCTGCCCGACGAGGTCGTCGAACCCCTTCGGCCGCCACCGCCGCGCGATCACTTGGTATCCACCGGATTCCGCCATATTGCCCCGACCTTGCGCAACTTTTCCGGACGCATCAACCCTTTGGGCGCGGCGACGCGGATTTTCGTCGCGGAGGCGGCTACAAAAGCCGATTGCGGGCGGTCGTCGGCGCGGTCGGCGCCGACGCAGGCGGGCCGCCCTACGACGGAACGACCGGAACGAGAATGTCGAGTTCGCTGTCCGCGGCGTTTCCTTTAAAACGGTTGTCATAACGCTCCAGTTCGGGTGTTCCGCCCGGCAGGTATTCCGACCGCGGAAGCCAATTGCCGTAGATCGCACTCATCGTCTCGCCGAGTTGGCTGACGGGCCCACGGTGGACAAAACAAGCATAGGTCGCCGCCGGGATCACCCAGCAGTCCATTCCCTGAGGCACTGGAGTCCCGGGACCGACTTCGAAACCCGCCATATACAGAAACTCGCCGTCACGGTGCCGCTGCGCCTTCGGAATTTCCCGGCAGGCACCGTAGGAACAGTCCCGCGACACCGCTTCGATCTCGTCCTCCCGCTTCAGCAGGTCTTCCCAAAGGGGCGGAATAACCTCCATATTGTCCGCCCCTTCGTTCCCCGGTGCAACAAAACGAACGGTCAGGCCAACAAGGCGAATTTCAGGTAGTTTGATGATATTCGGATACATGTCTTTTCTCTTTCGTATGGGTTGAAGTGAACGCGGGTCGCCGGGCGCCCGGCACCAAATCCAGTCAACCGACGCACGCCGGCGGAAAGCGGAGGGCGGCATGCCCGCAAGCGAGGCAAATGCGCGCGTAAAGGCCTCGTGCGAATCAAAGCCGTAGTCCAGCGCGATATCGAGAACGCGCCGCCCACGCTCCCGGCGCAATTCACGCGCCGCTTCCGTCAATCGTCTGCGGCGGATGTAGGCGCCGACGGGCTCTCCCGTAATCGCTGCAAAAATCCTTTGGAAATACCACACTGACATCCCGACTGCGCCTGCCACGTCCCGTATGTCCGGAGGCTCACGGAGCCTCTCCTCAATCCGCTTCAGGGACCGGGCTATGTGATTCACCAATAATTCCATGAACCGAATCTATCACATCCGGTTCTCCCTAAACTTGATCTTTTGTGCGAAATCAACACTTCCCGAGCGGGTCGAGGAGGCGACCGCGTTCGGCGTCGTCGAGGAGCCGCTCGCCCGCCGAGGCGTTGAGTTCGGCTTGGGCGGGGGACTTCGCGCCGGGGATGGCGACCGGCCCGGAGGAATGCGAAATGGTGTATTGAAGCGCGGCGCGGATCATGGCGGGGCCGGGCTCGACGAAAGTCTTCAGCCGGTCGACGGCGGCGAGGCGTTCCCGCAGTTGCTTTTCCTTGGCCGGATCTTTGTGCCAGTTAGCCCGCACCGAATCTTCGAACCGGGTCTGCGCCGAATACCGGCCCGAGAGCAGGCCCATAGCGAGCGGACCGCGCACCATCACGGCGATGCCGTGCTCTTCGCAATACGGGAGGAACTCCGCTTCGGCGGCACGGTTGAGGAGCGAATAGTTGACCTGCACGACGGAGCAGCCGCCGTCCGCATTAAAGCGCCGCAGCACGTCGAGACTGTCCGTGGAGATGCCGTAACTGAGGATGTGCCCCGTGCGCTTGAGGTCCTCGAAGGCTTCGAGGTAGGCGGAGGGATCCTCGATATTGCCCTCGTGGCAGAGGAGCGTGTCAATCCAGTCGGTGCGGAGGCGGTGCAGGCAGGCGTGCGCGCAGAGCCGCAGCATGTGCGGGTTGTTTTTCGGCACGGGCGTGCCCTCCCGCTTGCCCCAGTTGCCTACCTTCGTAACGATGCGCACACGGTGGCGGTCACCCGCGAGCGCCCGCCCGAGCCGCTCCTCCGAGGTGCCGTAGGGGAACCCGTAGGACTCCGCCGCGTCGAAGAGCGTGACCCCGCAATCAAGGGCCTTGCGGATCGTTGTCCACGCCGTGGTGTCGTCGATTGCGCCCCACTGGCCGCCGATATTCCATGTGCCGAGGCCAATCGCCGACACCTTGAAGCCCGTCTTTCCAAATTCGCGGTATAGCATGCCCTATGGGAACACACCGAATGCGGAGGGTCAACAGTGGTCGAGCGGACGCCGTCAATCAACGGGGGGATATTTGGCCGCTTCCCGCTTGCATATCTGTCTGGACGGTCCGGAATTCATGCAATGAAAGGTGTATGGCAGGTACAGGACGCCAGGAACCGGATGAGTGAGTTGATCAACTGCGCCCTGCGCGACGGGCCGCAGACAATCACTCGGCACGGCAAGCCGACGGTGGTCATGGTGTCGTCGAAGGCGTTCCGGCAATGGGCGCATCCGCGCAAGCCGCTCAGCGAAGCGCTCCGCGAGTCGCCGTTGCGCGGCACGGTGCTTGCCTTTGAGCGGGACCGAAGTGCCGGGCGGGACATCGAATTGAAGTAGTCACCCGCAACGAGGACGACTTCCGCGGCACGGGCGTCCGCATCGCCAATCCGTGGAATTGAGGCCGGCTGCGGTTGTCGGCGGACGATCCGTGCCTTCGCGCACGGATAGACACGACCGGCGGTATTTTCCCGTTGCGCGCGGGGAACAGGGGGCGCACGTTTTCCGCCATGGAACCATCGCGGGAAATTCCTCCGGAACGTGTGCGCGCCGCTTTCGACGCGGTGTGCCGCGAGGTCGGCGCCTTCCTTGAGGCAAATCCCGGCTTTGAGGCGGTGGCCGTGGCCGACGGCGGGATCGCGCTTGGCCGGGCGATGGTGGAAGCGGTTCCCGCGATCAAGCGCGTGGGCATCCTCAACGCCTCCTTCCACCGCGACGATGTCGGGCTCAAGCCCATTCCCAAAGCCTTCCAGCCGACCGATCTCGCCTTTGACACGGAGGGCGCGCGCGTCCTCCTCATCGACGATGTCTTTGCCACCGGGCGGACCGTGCGCGCGGCGCTCAACGAACTCTTCGACCACGGTCGCCCCGCCGAGGTGCGCCTTGCCGTGCTCATCGACACCGGTCACCGCCATTTCCCCGTGTGCGCCGATTTCGTCGGCCTCAAGCTGCCGCTCGAGCCGGACCAGCGCGTCGTCGTCGAACCTGCCGCGGCGGACGCCCCCGCCCACTTCCGTGTCCGCCTCCCCGACCTGAAGACTGCCCCCGGCCACGCCTGAACCCGCTTTGCCGACATGACCGACGCCGACACCTGGACCCGCAAGGACCTGATCTCCATCGAGGAACTAAGCCGCGACGAGATCGACGTGATCCACTCCCTCGCCACGCAGTTCAAGCAGACGCTCGGGCGTAGCCAAAAGAAGCTCCCCACCCTGCGCGGCAAGACGATCATCAATCTATTCATCGAGCCGAGCACGCGCACACGCATCGCCTTTGAGATCGCCGCCAAACGGCTCGGCGCGGACGTCACCCTCGTCGAGCAAAAGGCAAGCAGCCTCGTCAAGGGCGAATCACTCCGCGACACCGCGCAGGTCATCCAAGCCCTGAACGCCGACATGATTATCCTGCGCCACGCCGCGGCGGGTTCGCCCCACTACCTCGCGCGCATTCTGGACATCCCCGTCGTCAACGCAGGCGACGGCGCGCACGAGCACCCCACGCAGGCGCTCCTCGACACCTTCACCATGCGCGAGAAGCTCGGCTCCCTGGAGGGACGCAAGGTCACCATTCTCGGCGACATCCTCTTCAGCCGTGTGGCGCGCTCCAACCTCTGGGCGCTCAAAAAGCTGGGCGCGGAGGTCACCCTCGCGGGCCCGGCCACCCTCCTGCCGGAGGAGTTCGCATCGTTCGGCGCAACGGTTGCGCACGACCTCAAGAGCGCGCTGAGCGACGCCGATGTCGTCATGCTTCTGCGCATCCAGCATGAGCGGCAGTCCTCCTCCCACTTCCCTAGCCTCTCTGAATACAAAGCCCTTTTCGGGCTCGATGCCGAGCGCGCCGCATGGCTCAAGCCGGATGCCCTCATCATGCACCCCGGTCCCATCAACCGCGGCGTGGAGATCGACAGCTCCATCGCCGACGGACCGCAATCCGTCATCCTCGAACAGGTGACCAACGGCATCGTCACGCGCATGGCCGTGCTCTACCTCTGCATGAGTGCCGCCGCCCGGGGGAAAGGACTTTCGAATGGATAAGACAGTATGGATACAAGGCGGTCGCGTCATCGACCCCGCCAACCGTCGCGACGCTACCGGCGATGTCTTTATTCGCGCCGGGCGCATCGTCGAATCTCTGACCGACGGCGAGCGCGCGGAGGCCGAGGTCATCGACGCGCGCGGGCTCGTCGTCGCGCCCGGCCTCGTCGACATCCACGTGCACCTGCGCGACCCAGGCCAGACCCAGAAAGAAGACATCGGCTCGGGCACACGCTCGGCTGCGGCGGGCGGCTTCACGACGGTCGTCTGCATGCCCAACACAAGCCCGCCCGCCGACAATCCCGGCACCATCCAGCGCATCCGCGACGCCGCCGCGCGGCGCGCCGTTGTCAAAGTCTACCCCACCGGCTGCCTCACGCTTGGGATGAAGGGCGAACAACTCGCCCCCATCGGCTCCCTCAAGCGCGCGGGCGTGATCGCCGTGACCGACGACGGAGCCTGCGTGCAGAGCAACGAGATCATGCGCCGCGCCGTGGAATACGCCAAAATGTGCGGCCTTGTCGTCATGGACCACTGCCAGGACGCCTCCATGACGGAAGGCGCCGTCATGAACGAGGGCTACTGGTCTCTGCGTCTCGGCCTCAAGGGTTGGCCCGCCTCCGCCGAGGACATCGTCATTGCGCGGAACGTCGTGCTCTCGCGCCACACCGGTGCGCACATCCACCTCCAGCACGTAAGCAGCGCCTACGGCGTCGACATCATCCGCCGCGCCAAGAAGCGGGGCATCCGCGTCACCGGCGAGGCCATGCCGCACCATGTCTTCTTCACCGACGAAGCGTGCAAGACCTACGACACCAACTTCAAGATGAACCCGCCCCTGCGCACCGAGGCCGACCGTGAGGCAATCATTGAAGGCGTCCTGGACGGCAGTATCGATATTTTCGCGACAGATCACGCCCCGCATACGCCCGACGAAAAGGACTGCGAGTTCGATCACGCGCCCTTCGGAATCATTGGCATGGAAACGGCCCTCGCTGTCTTTCTCGAAGTGTTTCACCACTCCGGCCGCGCCGACCTGCCCTTCGTTATTTCCCGGCTCACCCACAAGCCCGCCGAAATCCTCGGTCTCGATGCCGGAACGCTTTCTCCCGGCGCACCCGGAGACGTTGTTCTCTTCGACCCCGACGAAGCGTGGACAGTCGATGCCGCGCGCTTCCAGAGCCGTTCGCGCAACTGTCCGTGGCACGGACACAGCCTCCGCGGCTGTATCCGCCGCACGCTTGTCAACGGAACCACCGTATGGGACGGCGAACGCATCCCGGAGAACGCGCCCGCCGTCACGGTCTGAAGCTTCCGAAAGATGGACGCCGACCCCTTCTCCACCGATAGCGTGCCCCCGGCCCTCGCCGTTTACGCGGCGATTCTGTTCTTCGCCGGCCTTGGCGCACTGGTTTCCTTTCTCATCTGGAATTTCACGCGGCGCGACAAACCGTTTCCCGGCGTATCCGTATGGCACATACGCCTGCCGGACTTCCTCACTTTTATTTTCGCCCTCCTCCTCTGCGTCATCGCCGTCGGGCTCTTCCTGCATGCCTTCACGCCGCGCGGCGAGGACGGCGAGCGCACCGATCCCTCCGCCGGTATGGCGATCCTCTCCGGATTTCTCATGCAGGGCGGATTCCTCGCCGTCTTTATTGTCTTCCGCGCGCAGTTCAGTGACTGGCGGGAGCGACCGCTCAGCCTCGAGCCCAAGCCGCTCCTCACGGCGGGGCAGCTCGGTATATTCGCCCTTCTCGCGGCATGGCCCGTCGTCACGCTCTTCAGCGCCGCGTGGCTCTTCCTCATCTCATGGCTGCGCGGACTCGGCCTTGACATTGAACTCGCTCCGCAGGCCCCCGTGGAAATGTTCCAGGAGGCCGAAAATGTCTTGCACATCGTCGGGCTTTCGATTCTCGCCGTGGTCATGGCCCCGGTCGCCGAAGAGTACGTCTTCCGCGCCGGAATCTTCCGCTACCTGCGCGGCCACATGGCGCTCCCCGCCGCCGCCGTTCTCAACGGACTCCTCTTCGGTCTCATTCACTTCAACATTCAAAGTTTTCTCCCCCTCGCCGTCCTCGGCGCGCTCCTGTGCCTTTCCTACGAGTGGACCGGCGACATCAAAGTACCCATTTTCTTCCATGCCGCATTCAACCTGAACTCGGTTGTCATGATCTACATGCAGACATGAGCCCGTTCGCCGACAGCAAGGACGCCTGTGTCGCCGCCCTCGGCGAAGTCGCGCTGCTCGAAGAGATCCGCTCATGGCTGGGCGACGCCATGCCGCCCGCCCCGGAAGGCATGGGCGATGACTGCGCCGTGCTTTCCCGGCCGGCAGGCAACCTTTTCGCCGCCGACAGCCTCCTCTACACACGGCACTTCGACGATACGACCGATCCCGCCCGCGCCGGGGCCAAACTCCTTCTGCGCAACCTCAGCGACATCGCGGCCATGGGCGGCGAACCGCGCTATGCCGTCATGAGCGCGTTTCTTCCGCCCGCCACATCCCTCGCATGGCTTGAACGTTTCTGCCGGGGTCTCGCCGGGTGCGCCCGTCAATACGCCACCGCCCTCGTCGGCGGCGACATCACCGAATCCGCCGAAGGACCCGGCTTCAGCCTTGCTATCACCGGCCAGGCAGAGCGCCCGCTCCTGCGCTCTACCGCCCAACCCGGCGACTATCTCTACGTCACCGGTTCGCTCGGCGGCAGCCTTCGCGGCCACCACCTGACCTTCGTCCCCCGCCTCGCCGAGGGCCGGTGGCTCGCCGACCGTCCGGATACCCGTGCCTGTATCGACCTCACCGACGGCCTCGGCAAAGATCTCAACGCCCTCCTCCGCGAGGGCCTCGGTGCCGTCCTCGACACCGCGGCCGTTCCGCTTTCCGACGCCGCGCGCGAAGCCGCAACGGAGAGCGGCAAGCCCTCTTTCTGGCACGGCTGTAACGACGGAGAAGATTACGAACTCCTTTTCACCGTCGACGGCACCGCCGATCCCGCTGCCTTCGAGCGCGCGTGGCGCGGCGCCTTCGCCACCCCGCTCATGCGCATCGGAAAGCTCCGCGCCCGCGGCAAAGGCGGGCCACCAGTCCTTGATACGGCCGGCAGACCGGTCGAAAACCTCACCGGCTACACCCACTTGCGCGCGTAGGAAACCGTGGATACATTCCCCGAGAACATCACCAAAACACTCCGGGCAGGCATCACCACCGCCTCCGCCGCGGAGACCGAGGGCCTCGGCGTGCGACTCGCTCACGTCGTTCCCGACGACACATGGGTGGCCCTGCGCGGCGACCTCGGTGCAGGCAAGACCACGTTCGCGCGCGGATTCGCACGGGGCATGGGCATCAAGGAGGATATCACCAGCCCCACCTTCGCCATCTTCGTGCCTTACACCGGGACCTCCCGCCAACTCGTCCACATGGACGCCTACCGCCTCAACGGACCGGACGACCTCGACAGCCTCATGCTCGACGACTGCCTGCGCCCGCCCTACATCCTTCTACTCGAATGGCCCGAACGCCTCCGCGACACCCTCCCTCACGACACATGGCACATCACCTTCCGGTCCATCGGCGAGGCACGGCGGAACATCCGTCTCCAAACGCCGCCTTCAGCCACGCTTTGATGGAATCGCTCGCCGTTCCGAAGCGAAGATCGGAAAGCGCTTATTCCAAGTCAACGAGACTGTCACCCTACTGACTCCGCCACCACCACATCTTTGCGCAGATCGCGCAGGCTGCACAGCCCGCCCCAGTCCGCGAAACGCATCCGCTTCGGCGCCGTCTTGCGCGCTACCTTCCGCTCCCGCAGCCAACGCTCAATCCACTCCTTGCCCCCGATCACAGCGCCGTCCGTCAGATAACGCACCCGGCAGCGCAACAGCTCCGCCAACGATACTTTCCCGCCCGACTTCAGCACTGCCTCCACGCGCTCCCGATCAATCACGCCGTCCGTCACACGCCGCCGTCCCGCCCCCTGCCAATACAACAACCGCCGGTACTCCGCCAACGCCGCCTTCAGCTCCGCCTTGGTCGACCGCTCCGCGAGAGCACGTGAGCCGCCCCCTACCGACGCGGTATCGATGGAGCCGCCTGCTTCAACCGCGGATTCACCGGTATCACCCGCCTCCTCTCCGCCGCCTGCGGCTGAAGCGCGCCGCTCCTTTCCGCTTCCGCCCGCAGCGGCGGAAGCGACCGCAGTTGCCCGCCCCAGCAACACCATGCGCCGCAGCAGCGCATGCCCCGTCGGCTTCCCCGTCCCCAAAGCCTCGCCGTAACCGCTGAAACGATAATCCGCAGGGTCCTCCACAAGTCCCGCACGCACCGGATTCAGATCGATATACGCCCCCACCACCGACAGCGCCGCGCGCGTCGGCTCCACCAGCACGCTCCGGAACGGACCTTCCCACAAAGTCCCCACACGTCCGCTCTCACGGTTGTATTGCAACGCGAAGCGCTGCTTCAGAATCTTCACGAACATCGGCAAAGAGCCCATGCGGCCGATCAACAGCTCCCGCATCGCGTCACGGTCCGCCTGATTGTCCCCTTCCAGCACCGCCCGGATCCCCGCCAGCGTCAGCGGTTGACGGCTCCGCGCCGTCGGCTTCCCGTACAACAGCCCCGCCCGCCGCAGCAACTCCGTGTCATCGATCTCCCCCACCTGCCCCGGCACGCGCACAAGGAGGTGAAAGTGGTTGCCCATCAGACAGTACGTCAGGATCTCCACACCGCAGAACCCCGCCGCCCGCCGCATCAGGTCCCGGAAGGTCTCCCGCCGCGTGTCCGTGAACAACCGCGCCCGACCGTTGATCCGGCTCACCACATGATAATACCCGTCCCGACCCTCCGGCACCACCGCACGCGGCACACGCCGCGACTTCCGCGGCACACGGTGCGATACCGCAGTGCCGGGCGCAATTTCCACATTCGCGTCATCGTCGGAGGACTCTCTTGTTCTTGTCATGCAACTCATCTCCACCCAAACCGAAGTCTGTGTCAACAGTTAATTACGTTGAAAATTAATCTTGAAAACTGATCTTAGAAATAGGAGAGAGGAAAGAAAGGGGTAGTTTACCCTTCAGCGCGGCGGATGACCGTGTCGGCGGGACAGGCGTGGCGGTTGGGGAAGTCGAGGGTGTAGTGAAGGCCACGGCTTTCCTGACGCTGGCGGGCGCAGCGGATGATGAGTTCGGCGACTTCGACGAGGTTGCGCAGTTCGAGGAGGGAGGGCTCGACTTTGAAATTCCAGTAGTATTCGTGGATTTCGCGACGAAGGCGCTCGACGCGGGTGAGGGCGCGGTCGAGGCGTTTGGTCGTGCGGACAATGCCGACGTAGTCCCAGAGAGTGCGCTTGAGTTCGTCGCCGTTGTGAATGAGGACGACGCGTTCGTCGGAGTCCTGGAGGTTACCGTCCATCCACGGCGGGATATCGGCGGCAGAGGCGGGAACGGAAGCGACATAAGAGGCGGCCACACGGGCCGCGCGGTCAGCCATGACGACGGCTTCGAGAAGACTGTTGCTGGCAAGGCGGTTTGCGCCGTGCAGGCCGGTGCATGCGGCCTCGCCGCATGCGAAAAGGCCGTCGACGGTGCTGCGGGCATCAAGGTCGGTGGCGATACCGCCGCAGAGGTAGTGCATGGCGGGGACGACGGGGATTCGGTCGACGGCCATATTGATGCCGTGGGCGAGACAGCGCTCGAAGATGGTGGGAAAGAGGCGGCGCAGTTCGGCTTCGGGACGCCCGGTGATGTCGAGCCACACGTGGCGCGCGCCGGAACGCTTCATCTCACTGTCGATGGCGCGGGCAACAATATCGCGCGGAGCGAGGTCGGCACGTTCATCGTAGCTCTTCATAAAGGCTACGCCGCGGAGGTTGCGCAGGACGGCCCCTTCGCCGCGCACGGCCTCGCTGACAAGGAAACGCTCATCATCCGCGGTGTAGAGTGCGGTGGGGTGGAACTGGATGCATTCCATGTTACGGATCTCCGCCCCCGCGCGGTAGGCCATAGCGATCCCGTCACCTGTGGCGATGGAGGGATTGGTCGAATAGAGGTAGACCTGCCCCACCCCGCCGGTGCAGAGGACGACGGCAGGCGCGCGGTAGGTGTCGACCCGCCCGCGCCCGGCGTCGAAGGCGTAGATGCCGAGGACGCGGTTGGGCTCAGCCTCAACGGCGCGCCCGGCTTGGGCGAGCTTGCGCGAGGTGATTAGATCGACACAAAGGACGTGCTCGCGCACGTCGATACGCTGGTGGTTTTCTACAGCGTTGACGAGGGCCTCTTCGATGGCTTTGCCCGTCATGTCGCGCACGTGGAGGATGCGCCGCTTGGAGTGCCCGCCCTCGCGGTGGAGTGAAACACGCCCGTCCTCCAACTGCGAAAAACCGACGCCGAGGTCGATCAACTCCTGTATGCGCGCGGGTCCCTCGGCGAGAATGGTGCGCACAACATTTTCGCGGCAGAGACCATCGCCCGCCGTGAGGGTGTCGTTCACATGCAGCTCGATGTCATCGCTTTGCGAGGTGACGGCGGCGATACCCCCCTGGGCGTAGTTGGTGTTTGACTCGGCGCGCTCCTTTTTCGTGAGAACGCATACGCGCAGACCGGCTCCGGCCGCCTTAAGCGCGCAGGAGAGACCGGCGATACCGCTGCCGACGATAACGACATCGAACTCGTGTGCCATTTTCGCAACTAAAGCGTTACGGGTCCTTTACACCAGCACATTATCAATGAGGCGCACTTGGTCGCACCATGCGGCAGCGGCAAGGAGCGTGCGCCCCGGCTCAATCTGCCGCACCGGTTCCATCGTCATTCGGTCGACGGCGCTGACATAAATGAGGCGAATGCGCCGGTTCTGCGACATGTGGTGGGTGATCTCGGCGAGGACGCGGTCGACGTTGGTGATCCCGCCGTCGACAAGTGCCTTACCCTTGAGGAGGGATTGGTAGATCACGGGGGCGTCGCGGCGCTGGAAGTCGTCAAAGTAGGCATTGCGTGCGTTGAGGGCGACGCCGTCTTCCGCGCGCGCCGTCTCGACCATGGTGATGTCGACCGGGAAGTTGAGATCCTCGATGGTTTTGCGCACGACGGAAGCGAGTTGAGCGTCGCGCCAGCCCATGACGACGGAGTCCGGGCGCACGATATTGAAGAGTTTCACGAACGCCGTGCAGGCCCCGCGGAAATAGTGCGGACGCGAAAGTCCGCACATGCCCGCCGCGCGCCGCGTCTCCTCGACCCATGTCGAATACCCGGGCGGATACATTTCGGCGTCGGGCGGGATGAAAACAGAGTCAACCTCCGCTTCCCGGCAGAATGCGAGGTCCCCCTCCCGGTCGCGCGGGAACTGGGCAAGGTCCTCGTTGGGGCCGAACTCATGGGGATTGACGAAAATGGATAGGACGACGCGGTCGGCCTCCTTTTTCGCCACCTCAACGAGGCGGCGGTGGCCTGCGTGCAGGCTGCCGCGCGTCGGCACGAGCGCAATGAGCTTACCCTGTGAGCGCAGCGCCACGGCGAGCGACTGCATATCGTTGACGGATTCAATGACTTGCATTCGATTCAGCTTCCTATTCTTCAAAGCCACCAAAAGCGCCGGGGCTCAAGAACGAAACCCGCGCGCTCCGGAAGCCTATTATGATCCGCATCAACGACCATTATCGCAAACTCAAGGCGAGTTACCTCTTTAGCGATATCGCCAAGCGCGTAAACGCCTACACCTCCGACAACCCGGACAAACGGGTGATCCGCATGGGCATCGGCGACGTGACCGAACCGCTTCCCGCCGTCTGCCGCGAAGCCTTCAAGGCCGCCGTCGACGAGATGGGCGACCGTGCCACCTTCCGCGGCTACGGTCCGGAACAGGGCTATCCGTTTCTTCGCGAAAACATTGCGGAGCACGCGTACGCGGCGCGCGGTTGCGACATCAGCCCCGACGAGATTTTTGTTTCCGACGGCTCCAAATGCGACAGTGCGAACATTCAGGAAATCTTCAGCGATGAGTGCCGCATCGCCATCCCCGACCCCGTCTATCCCGTCTACCTTGATACCAACGTCATGGCCGGGCGCACCGGGGCTTTTGCCGACGGGCGCTACGCGGGCGTCGTCTACCTGGACTGCACGCCGGACAACCGCTATATCCCGGCTCTCCCGCAAGAAGCAGTCGACTTGGTCTACCTATGTTTTCCGAATAATCCAACGGGTGCCGTCGCCTCGCGCGGAGACCTCAAGCGGTGGATCGACTACGCGCGCGCAAACGGAGCCCTCATCCTCTATGACGGGGCCTACGAGGCGTTTGTGCAGGACCCGGCCATACCGCGCTCCATCTACGAGATCGAGGGCGCGCGCGAATGCGCCGTCGAATTCCGCAGTTTCTCCAAGAACGCCGGATTTACAGGGGTCCGCTGCGCCTACACTGTTGTCCCGAGGGAACTCAAAGGCGTTGACGCCAAAGGCGCGGAAGTACCGCTCCACGCCCTCTGGAACCGCCGCCACACAACGAAGTTCAACGGTGTCGCCTACCCCGTGCAGCGCGCCGCCGCCGCCGTCTATTCCGAAGAAGGCAAGCGCGAGACGACACGCCTCATTTCCCACTACATGAAGAACGCGCGGCTCCTCCGCGAGGCGCTCAACTCGTGGGGTTTTGACTGTGTGGGCGGCGACAACGCTCCCTATATCTGGATCCAAGTCGGCGGAAGCTCATGGGATTTCTTTGATCGTCTTCTAAATGAAGCCGCCGTTGTCTGCACCCCCGGAGCGGGCTTTGGCACCTGCGGCGAAGGGCACGTCCGCCTCAGTGCCTTCAACTCACGCGAAAATGTCGAGGAGGCCATCGAACGGATGCGCCCGGTCTTCGGGCGCTGAGTCCCCGATGCGGTGCTACCGCTTCACCGCCGCCGTCCTCTTCGCGGCGGTTATTGTCTCCCTGTGCGGATGCCGCATGCCCCGGACGGAGACGCCCGCCCCGGAACGCAGTGGTCTCGAAGGCACCGTCATTGTCCCGGGCGAGCCACCCCCGACCAGAGATGACACGCCGGACACGTCGGTGAGTTCGCCGGTGCCCGAGGCTTCCTCCGAAGCTGTGCCCGCGCCGCCGGTGGACCGAACGCCTGAAGCGGCGGAAGCCAGTGCCCCCTATGATGCCGATCCACCCCGCGCCACGCCCCCGCCCGACAAACCGGAACCTGAGCCGGTCCTTCCAGCCGAATCCTTCCCGAAGCAATTGCCCGCCGCCTTCGCCGCCGAACCGCCGGTACGCACGCACCGTCCCGTTCCCGTCTTTCCCCACTGGGCCGACATCGACGAAATCCTCGGCTCTCACGCAGTCTTCCGCGTCGATATCGACGAACGCGGCAACGTGCTTCGCGCCGAACTTATCGAAACCACTGCCGAGGACAATGTTGAACCCGCTCGTGAGGCTCTCCTCGAAAGCCGGTACCGCCCCGTTCGGAGTCCTGCCGGTGTTCCCATACGGGCCACTATCGTGGAGCGCATCGAGTTTTGACAACGCCGCGGGCATGCGCCGCACGGGAGCACCCGCCAACGATCCATAGCCATTGCCATGGGGGGGGGGCAAATCCGCGCTGGACATCCGGTTCCGGCTGGGCGCTTATCTCAATGCGAAATGCTTCCCCGCAATCCCCTGCAGCAATTGACTCCGCCGCGGCTCCGCAAGGCGCTGGAACGCGTGCGTGAGATGATCTGGCGCGATCTTGGCGAAGTCACCGCGGTCTCGCGCACACGGTCGACCCGCGACCATCTATCCTTTGACGAGGCAAGGAAGGCAAAACGCACGCCGGTCACCCGCACGCCCCACCACTGGGGCCGCATGTTTGACCAAGTGTGGTTCAAGGTCGAACTGCCGCCCGCCCGCCGGGGCGACGGCACACGCTACCTCCAGTGGCGCGATCAAGGCGAGGCCACTGTGTATGTCGATGGAGTGCCGTGGTATGGACTCGATCCCGGGCACCAGCGCGCGCCGCTGCCGCCAAAGGCACGGGTGCTCTGGGTTGAGGCGACGTGCGCGCGCACGGGCATTTGGGTGACCGGCGAGGCCCAGGGCATTTCCGAAGAAGGAAGCGCCTATCACCATCCCCGGCTTCTCGCGCGCGACGACCTCGCATGGGAGGTTTACCACGATTTCCTCGTCCTCTACGAAACGCTCGCTCTCGAATACAACGGCCGTGAGCGGGACGAAAGGTTCGGCGAGGGCTTCGCCTTCCGCCCACCGGTCTACGAGATGTCACCCCGCTTCCGCCGCATGATGGGTATGCTCGACGATGCCGTCGCGGCGCTCAACACCGATGGGCTGCCCGCCATGAAGGAGAAGCTCGCCGCCATCTATGCCGCATTCCCGATCGAGGCGGGCATGCCCGAGTGCATCCTCACCGGCCACGCCCACATTGATCTCGTGTGGCTCTGGCCCGAGCGCGTGGGCGACTTCAAGGCGGTGCATACATTCGCCACGATGTCGCGCATTCTCGAGCAATATCCGGAGACACGCTTCGGCTATTCCCAGCCCGCCAGTTACGAAGCCGTCGCACGCCGCTCACCCAAGCTTATGAAGCGGGTGCACGGCCTAATCACCAAGGGCGTATGGGAGCCGACCGGCGCGGCCTATGTTGAATCGGACACACAACTGCCCTGCGGCGAAGCACTAGCCCGGTCCGTCGTCCTCGGGCAGGAGGGCTTCCGCGAATTGACGGGCAAGGCGAGCACCGTCCTGTGGCTTCCGGATGTGTTTGGATACAGCCCGTGCCTGCCCCAGATCCTCAAGGGCGCGGGCGTGGATCACTTTTTCACGACAAAGCTCGCGTGGAGCAACATCACCCGCTTCCCGCACAGCAGCTTTGTCTGGCGCGGCAACGACGGCAGCGAGGTGACCGCACACATCCTCCAAAGCTGCGGTTACAATACGGAGGTGTTGCCCAAGCAGCTCAAACGTACGGCGGAGACCTTCCAACAGGCCGATATCCACGGCGAATACCTTCTACCCACCGGTTACGGCGACGGCGGCGGCGGCGTCACGGAGGAGATGTGCGAGCGCGCGCGGCGGGTGCGCGATCTCGCCGGTCTGCCGCCCGCAAAGTGGGGGCGCATCGATAAGTTCTTCGCGCGCATGGACCGTATCCGCGACCGGCTGCCCGTCTACCAAGGTGAGGTGTATCTCGAGTACCACCGCGGCGTGCAGACGACGCACGCCCTCCTCAAAAATGCCTTCCGCGCCGCCGAGCGGGCGCTCCAGACATGGGAGGCCGCGCATTCCGTCCTCGGCTGCGGTCCCGTCGACACGCAAGCGTGGAAGCGGGTGGTTTTCGCCCAGTTCCACGACTACATCCCCGGCAGTTCCATTCAAGAGGTCTACGACGAAGCGATTCCCGAGTTGCACGCGATCACGGAAAAGGCGGGAGCGGCCACGGCGCGCTCGCTCACTTCCGCAAAGGGCTCCGACTGCCTTTTCAACCCCGTTCCGCACGAACGCCCCGTTGTCATGGACGGTGACGGCGGATCCTCTGTTCACCTTCTCCCCGCGCTGAGCGGCGTCGGCGTCGCGGAATCGCGCGTCGAACTGCCCCGCGTCGAAGTGTCGGACCACCGGTTGGTGAATGAGCGGGTCTGCGCACTCTTCGACGGAAGCGGCCGTGTCCGCTCCCTTACCGTCGACGGGCATACGGTGGCGTTTGAAGGAGAAGGGGCCGGTCTGCTCACCTTTCCCGACCATCCGGCGCTCTACGAAGCATGGGATATCGACCGCCCAGATCTTGCGCAAAGCCGTCCGCCCGCCGGCCCTTGCCGCTCGTGGATCGAGGAAGACAACGGCGTGCGCGCCATGATCGCTTACGAGCAAGCGCTGAGCGAAAAGAGCAGCGTCGTCACCTACTACACCCTTTCCGCGGGGGAATCTGTGCTGCGCGTCCGCTACAAAGTGGACTGGCACGACTACAAGAGCCTTCTAAAGCTTGCGCTGCCGACGCCCTTCAAAGGGTCGCGCGCCCGCTACGGCACACCCTTTGGCAGCACGCTGCGCGCAGCGCAACCGGGCCGTCCTTCCGACGAAGCCGCCTTTGAGGTCCCGGCCTCGCGCTGGGCCGTGGCCACCGACGACAGCGGCGCGGAAGGGCTTTTTGTTGTCACCGAGGCGAAATACGGTTTCGGCTGCCAATCCGGTTTGCTTCATGTTAGCCTCCTTCGCAGCGCGTTTGTCACCCGCGCGGGGGAAAACCGTGCCCTGCGCCAAAGCCCCTACGGCCACGACTACAGCGACATCGGCACCCACGATATTCGTCTTGCCGTCGGCCGCTTCGACGCGTGCGCCCCACGCGCCGACCAGCCCGCCATGCTTGCCGACACCCTCTTCACGGCTCCGCTCCTCTACCGTGGGGCGGCCCTCGACGCTGGCTTCGGCGGGTTCGAAGGCGGCGATTCGCTCATCCCCGCATGGGCCAAACCCCTCGCCGACGGGTCATGGGTCCTGCGCCTGCATGAAACTCTCGGCAAACGGGGGCAGGCGCGCCTGCGCCTCGCGTCCGGACTCTCCGCGCACCTCGTCGATCTCGAGGACGAACCGGTTCCCGGAGGCAACCTGCGCGGAGGCACCGTCGAGTTCACGCCCTACTCCCTCCTCGGGGTGCGCATCGTAAAGAAGACGCAGTCCCGCGCGAAAAAAGCGGTGCGGCTGTGACCGTCGGCGGAAAACCGCGGATCCCTCAGTCCGCGGCGGCCTTGTCCACGAGCGCCAGCGCAAACTCAACGGTCACAGCCGGTTTGCCGTCTTTGAGGACGCGCCCCTTCATGAAGTGGAAGGGTCCGACAGCTTCTTTGTAGGTCGCTTCAATTTCAATGGTGTCGCCCGGAACGACCATGCGTTTGAAGCGGGCGTCGCCGACGCGGGCAAGGACGGGAGTCTTGTCTGCCGCCTTGGCATCCCCCGCGCGCTGCTGTCGGCGGACCATGTAGACCGCCGCTGTCTGAAAGACCGCTTCACATAAGAGCACGCCGGGCATGATCGGATTGCCCGGATAGTGTCCGGCGAAGTGCGCTTCCTCTGGATCGACAAAACGGCGGCAACGCGCCGACGTCTCCGTCACCTCAAGGATTTCGTCGATGAAAAGGAACGGCGGGCGGTGCGGGATGGTTTGCAGAATGCGTTCGTCCATGGGTTTTCAGTGGTTTACAGTATGCGGGCGCGCGGCCTCGGCGAGGAATTTGTCGACGCGGTTGGAGGTGATCACTCCGTAGTTGATCGTCCCAAGCCATCCGGACATGATGATTCCCACCGACCCCGCATGGAAAAGTCCCGGCAATTGGTCCGGAAGATCCTGAGACGCCTTCAGCCCTTCGAACTTCGTGCCGAAGGACGTACCGCCGATGTGGCGCGTGTAGCGGTTGACGGTGCGGGGCGTGGCCGCCTCCAAATGCTCGATCTTTTCCGAAACGCCGGGAATCAGCTTCTCCAAGGCCGCCACCGAGCCATCGATAAGCGCCTGCTTCTCGCGCTCGTAGTCAGCTTCGTCGAGGTCCGCCCAGTCATCCCAGCGCGCATTGATCGACGCCACGACCGCAAAGCGCGGTTCCTTCAGGTGCGGGCGGGTGTCCGGGTAATAAAAGGAGAAGGTGCGGCTGCTTGTGCGCATGCCCGTTAGCTCCTCCATCGAAAATCGCTCCGCCTCCGAAGTGAAAACGAGGTCCCCGCTGAAAGGGATGGACTCGCCCCGTCGCAGTCCCATGTAAACTTGGCACGAACTCGTGTTCACGCGCACCCTGCTCACTTCGTCCACGTATGCGGGCGGAAAACGCTCCGGACCGGCGAGACGCAGGACGGTGTTCTTGATATTCGCGTTAGAGACCACAGCGCGGCACCGGATTGTCCGCGGGGGAAGCGCCTCGCCCGTATTCTGGCTGCGCGCCACCACCCCGGTTACCTGCGGACGTCCGACCGGCCCCGCCTCCGTGAGAATCTCCTCAACCAGCGCACACTTGCGGATCTCCGCACCGTTGCGGCGCAGTTCCTCCGTCATCTTCTTGACCAACGTGTCGGTGCCTCCCTTGAAGATATAGACACCTTTGCTCATGAAGTTGGAGAAGACGATCCCGTAGGTGATTGCCGGATCCTCCATCGACGAGCCGTTGGCATACGAAATCGGCTCCATGAGCAGGCGATGCACATCGTTGCGGCCGGGAAAATACTCTTCGAACAGCTCGCCCGTAGTCTGCGAATGGTCGTCGTAGAAATTCATCTCACGGAGGCGCGTGTAGAACGCCTCGACGCAGTCACGGGCAATCCCGAAGGTCTCGACAAGAATCCGCGTGAAATCCGTCCGGTCGAAGGTCGTGCCGATGTTCATCTGCGGGTTGATGAACCGCACGTCTTCCAACTGATGGATGCTGTCCGCGATCTCGCGCGTCCAATACTTACGGCACGACTTGATCATCCCCACCGGGAATCCGTGCAGCGAAATATCGAAAATATGCCCGCCGGGACGTTTGAACCACGTCGCCAAGCCCCCGAACTGATAATGATGCTCAAGCAGGAGCACCCGGTGCCCGGCCTTCGCAAGCACATTCGCGCTCGTCAACCCACCGAGTCCGCTGCCCACCACAATCACGTCATAGGCGTCGTCCACGCCTGCTAACCAATCCTTTGCCATCGCTGCCTAAACTCCCTTGATTCAAAAAAAACGCAAACCCCTGTCCGCTCCACCGCCATGCCGCAATCCCTTTCTCCAACATCCTGTCCGTAAACATCTATTAACCGTGTTATTAATAAATTTTAATTAACCCGGTTAATATTTATCTTGACTTAATGAACGCCACTTGCAGATTGGCCGCTATGTCTACGGTAAGTGAAACTTCGATCCGTCCGGTGCGGCGGGTGCTGTTCCGGGGCCGGACGGCGACGTATCATGTGATTGCGCGGACGGCGGGACAGGCGATGCTGTTTGGGCCGGAGGAGAAGGAGATGTTCCGGCGGCAAATGCGGGCGGTGGCGCTTTTTTGCGGGATACGCGTGGTGACGTTCTGTATCATGGGTAACCACGTGCATCTGCTTGTCGAAGTCCCTTCGGAACGGCCGGATCTCGCGGACGGGGAGCTGCTGCGCCGGAGCGCCGCACTTTACGGGGGCAGGGAGCGAAGCCGCCACGCGCTGCGTTTGGAAACCATCGAAAGGGCACTTGCCGAGGGCGACGAGCCGCGGGAGCGCATGCGGGCAATGTTACTTGGTCGAATGTGCGATTTGTCGATGTTTGCGAAGTTGCTTCAGCAACGCTACTCCATTTGGTACAATCGCACACACGAGCGCCACGGCACGCTGTGGTCGGGCCGTTTCAAGAGCGTTTTGGTGGAGGGCAAAGGTCTGCCTGTGGCGGTGGTGGCGGCATATATCGACCTCAACGCCGTGCGGGCGGGTATCGTCGACGATCCATTGGATTACCGCTGGTGCGGTTTCGCGGAAGCGGCAGCGGGGCTGCGCGCGGCTAAGGACGGCATCTGCCGGATCGACGGCGGGTCCGACACCACGAAAGCCCTCGCGCGCTACGGCGTGCTCCTCTACGCAAAGGGCACCGCCCCCGGTAGGGACAAGCCGACCGATGCGACAATACCGGAAGAACTTTGGCGGGAGGCGCGGGAGCGCTACGGCACCCTCACACCTTTCGCATCGCTGCGGCAGCGTGTGCGCTACATGACGGCAGGCGCCATTCTAGGAAGCAGTCTCTTCATTGAGGAATGGTTTTGCCGACACCAGTCCGCCTTCCCGAAACGGATTTCCGGGCCGAGAAAACTGCGGGGCGGCGACTGGGGAAGCCTACGCACTTTCCGGGATCTGCGGAAGGATGTTTGCTCCGACAAGTAAACGTGTTTGCTAAAATCGTCTGATCCCGCCCGTTTTCGCGTGCAATTCCTGAGGTGCCGTCCCTACCTTGCGGAGAAATGGATAATCCCCAACGAATCGACGGGCGCGCGGACGACGCGCTGCGCCCGGTGACCATCGAGCCCGGCATCGCACCGCACGCGGGCGGCTCGGTCCTCATCGCCTTCGGCCTGACGCGCGTGATCTGCGCGGCCACGCTCGAGGCGCAGGTTCCGCGCTGGATGCGCGAGCAAAGCGTGGAAGGCGGCTGGATGACGGCTGAATACGGCATGCTCCCCTACTCCACCCTGCAACGGAAAGCACGGGACATCTCGCGCGGAAAACAGGACGGACGCACCGTGGAAATCCAGCGTCTCATCGGACGCAGTCTTCGCGCTGTCGCCGACCTGAAGAAGCTCCCCGGCCACACGCTCTGGATTGACTGCGACGTGCTCCAGGCCGACGGCGGCACGCGTACGGCGGCCATCACCGGTGCCTACGTGGCCGCCCGGATCGCAGTGGAAAAGGCGCTCGGCGAAGGACGCATCAAGGAGAATCCGCTCCGCGAACCCGTCGCCGCGGTGAGCGCGGGCGTCGTGGGCAGCCGCGCACTGCTTGATCTCTGCTACGTGGAGGACCGCGACGCCGAGGTTGATGCCAACATTGTCATGACCGGAAGCGGGCGCTTTGTCGAACTGCAAGCCTCCGGCGAAGAAGCGACCTTCTCCCGCGAAGAATCAGCGGCCCTCGTCGCCCTTGCGGAAAAAGGAATCGCCGAACTCATCGCGGCCCAGGCCGCCGCGCTCGCGGCGGCGGGGATTTCCGGTTGATTTCCGACCGTCCTTGCTTGCATCGAACCGGACAAACCCACTTTATAGAATGCTTTTCCGCCCCCCCGCGGCGCGAACCTGACAATCCATTTCCCATGAATATCCACGAGTATCAAGCCAAGGCGCTCTTCGCCGATTTCGGTATTCCAGTAACGAAGGGCCAGCCCGCCCGCGGCCCCGATGAATTCAAGGCGGCCCTCTCCGAACTGCCCGACGGCCCTGTTGTGGTCAAGGCGCAGATCCACGCCGGAGGGCGCGGCAAGGGCACCTTCAAGGATGGTTACAAAGGCGGCGTGAAAATCTGCAAGGACCACGCCGAAGCGCTGGAGGCGGCGAAGCGCATGTTGCGCAACGTCCTCGTCACCCACCAGACGGGCGAAGCGGGCCGCAAAGTAAAGACGGTCTACTTCAACGAGCCCTGTGACATCGCGAAAGAATATTACCTCGCGATCCTGCTCGACCGGGCCACCTCCCGCCCGATCATCATCGCCTCGACCGAAGGCGGCGTGGAAATCGAAAAGGTTGCGGAGGAAACCCCCGAGAAAATCACGCGCGTGACCATCGATCCCGCCGCCGGTCTGCAACCCTACCACAAGCGCAAGATCGCCTACGGTCTCGGCTTCTCCGAAAAAGAAGACCTCAAGCAGCTCGACACCCTCCTCACCGGTCTCTACCGCCTGTATTGGGAAAAGGACGCCAGCCTCGCGGAAATCAACCCGCTCGTGAAGACAACGGACGGGCGTATCATCGCGCTCGACGCCAAAGTGGGCTTCGACGAAAACGCCCTCTTCCGCCACGCCGACATCCGCGCCCTGCGCGACCTCGACGAAGAAGACCCGAAGGAAGTCGAAGCCTCAAAACACGGTCTCAGCTACATCGCGCTCGACGGCAACATCGCGTGCCTCGTCAACGGCGCGGGCCTCGCCATGGCGACGATGGACATCATCAAACACTTCGGCGGCAACCCGGCCAACTTTCTCGACGTCGGCGGCGGAGCGAGCGAAGAAGCCGTCACCGAGGCCTTCCGGATCATTCTCAGCGACAAGCAAGTCGAAGGCATTCTCGTGAACATCTTCGGCGGCATCATGAGCTGTCAACGTATCGCCAAGGGCATCATCGCAGCGGCGAAGACCGTCTCCATCGACGTTCCTCTCGTCGTCCGCCTCGAGGGCAACGAAGTCGAGGAAGGCAAGAAGCTCCTTTCTGAAAGCGGACTCGCCATCACCCCGGCGGACAGCCTCAAGGACGCCGCCGAAAAAGTCGTCAAACGGGTGGAGGAAGCCCGCAAGAGCTGAGGCCCGCCTCAAACCGAACCCGTCCAATCACAACACACAGACATTTCTTCCCATGGCAGTTCTTGTAGGAAAAGACACCCGCGTCGTCGGGCAGGGCATCACCGGTACATTCGGCAGCCTGCACGCGAACCGCAACATCGAATACGGCACCAACTACGTCGCCGCCGTCACGCCGGGCAAGGGCGGACAGCGCTTCGAAGACAAAGTGCCCATTTTCAACACGGTGCGCGAAGCCGTCGAAAAGGAAGGCGCCAACACCAGCGTCATCTTCGTTCCGCCGCCCTTTGCCGCCGATTCCATCCTCGAAGCCATCGACGCCGGAATCGAGCTGATCATATGCATCACGGAAGGCATTCCGGTGCGCGACATGGCGCTTGTGAAGGACGCGCTCATCAAGTCCAACACACGGCTCATCGGGCCGAACTGCCCCGGCATCATGACGCCCGGCGAGTGCAATATCGGTATCATGCCCGGTTACATTGCCAAACCCGGCAAGGTCGGCGTCGTGAGCCGCTCGGGCACACTGACCTACGAAGCGATGTTCCAGCTCACGCAACTCGGTCATGGCCAGAGCACCTGCATCGGCATCGGCGGTGATCCCATCAACGGAACCAGCCACACCGACGCCATCCGCCTCTTCAACGAAGATCCGGCAACCGAGGCGATCATCATGATCGGCGAAATCGGGGGCACCGCCGAGGAGGAAGCCGCCGCCTACATCAAGGAGCACGTGAAGAAGCCGGTAGCCGCCTTCATCGCGGGCACGACGGCGCCTCCGGGCCGCCGCATGGGTCACGCGGGCGCTATCGTGAGCGGCGGCAGCGGCGGTGCCGACGCCAAGATCAAGGCGCTCAAAGACGCCGGAATCGCCGTCGCCCCGACGCCGAGCGACATCGCTGAGACCCTGCTTTCGGTATACAAGGGATAGAGACGGACAACCGTTTCCCCGGACAAAGCAAAATTCCGTCTCACCGCTGCAACCGGGTTTCGCCCCATGGTTGACCCGCTCCCGATCATTCCTTTCCGCAAACCCGCGCACGGACGCGTGACGCTGCCCGGCTCCAAAAGCGTGACTAACCGCGCGCTCGTCATGGCGGCGCTGGCGGACGGCACGACCCGCCTCCTGCAACCGCTCCTGAGCCGCGACTCCCGGCTCATGCTCGACGCGCTGCGCGCCCTTGGCTTCGGCGTGCGTCTCGCACCGGACGAGTCGTGGATCGAAGTCGACGGGGCGGGAGGGGCGATCCCGCGGGACCACGCGGAATTGCATGTCGGCAACGCGGGTACGGTGGCGCGTTTCCTCACAGCCCTGCTCGTGCACCACCCCGGCGGGCGTTATCGCCTCGACGGCGATCCCGCCATGCGCGAACGGCCCATGCGGGGTCTTCTGGAGGCGCTGGGGGATCTTGGCGCGCGATTCACTTTCACCGACGGGGACTGGTGCTTCCCCTTTACGATGCACACCGACGGTTGGAGCGGCAGTTCCCTCCGTGTCAACGCCTCGGCGAGCAGCCAGATGGTCTCGGGTCTTCTTCTTTCCGCTGCGCGGGCTCCGGAGCACGTCCGTATCCAGTGCCCCGGCACGCGCCCCGCGTTCGTGGAATTGACGGCGGAAATGATGCGCCGCGCGGGGGTGACCGTAAGAGGAGACGTGAACAGCGGACACCTGACCGTCGATCCCGGTCCCTACTATTTTCCGGAAGCAGGATACGCAGTGGAGCCTGACGTGACCGCCGCGAGCTACTTCATGGCCCTGCCCCTTGCCGCGGGTGGCAGCGTCGAAATCGACGGAATCGGCGGCCCGCTAATGCAAGGGGACGCACGTTTTATCAATGTCGCCGCCGCCTACGGTGTCCGCGGAGAGAACTCAACCGACGGTTTGCGAATCTCCCGGACCGAAGTGTCGGACACGCCCGCCGTAGTTGATTTCGAGACATTCTCCGACACCTTTCTCACCCTCGCCGCCGTCGCGCCCCTCCTGCCCGCACCCTTCACCATCCGCGGCATCGGCCACACCCGCCACCAGGAAACCGACCGTATCCACGCCATGGCGACTGAGCTGCGGAGGCTCGGCCAAGGCATCGAAGAGGGAGCGGACTGGATCAGAATCACCCCTGACCGCGAAGCCCTGCGCGCCCTCGCGCTCAAAGGGGGCGCCACCATCCAAACCTACGAGGACCACCGGGTCGCCATGAGCTTCGGCATCCTCGGCTGCGCGGACATCCGCGGCGACGGCGAACCGTGGCTCCGTATTGCCGACCCCGGCTGCTGCGCCAAGACATTTCCGCGGTTTTTCGAGGTGCTTGACGGGCTTCGTGAGGGAGCGGAGGCGTAGCGGGCGGGCGTTGCGTGCTCCGTTTCGACACGTGCGCGCTTCCCCAACGGAGCATGGGTTTTCCAACCCGTGACCTGTCCGCGGCCCACGGACAGGAATGTCCGTGCTCCGTTTTGATCCGCGCGCGCTTCGTCCAACGGAGCACGGGTTTTCCAACCCGTGGCTTTTCCGCGGCACACGGACAAGAATGTCCGTGCTCCGTTCAGGCAGGCGCACACCTCAATCAACGAATCACGGGTGCTTTTGCCCGTAACCCGGTCCGGCGTGGGTTCGCAGACTCCGAACTGTGAGTCCAGCAAAGCGACGCCTCAGTATTCCCGGCGGCCCTCAAGGGCGCTGCGGAGGGTTGTGGCGTCGGCAAAGACAATGCCGCCCCCGCTCGGAAGGCCAAAACCGATGCGCGTGACGCGCACCTCCCTCCCTTTCAGAAATGTGTCCTGAATGTAATGGCAGGTCGCCTCGCCCTCAATGTCGTTGGACATCGCTAGGGTGACCTCGCGAAGGTCCGCTCCGGCACACCGCGCCTCCAGCCCCTCCATGTTGAGCTGCTCCGGCCCGACATTGTTGATCGGCGAAAGCTTGCCGTGGAGCACATGATAGACCCCGCGAAAGGCGGAACTGCGCTCGATCGCGAGCAAATCGGGCACCGACTCGACCACGCAGAGATGGGTGCGGTCGCGCCGTGCATCGGCGCACACCGCGCACAGATCGTCCTCGCACAGGTTGCCGCACTCAGCGCAGCGGCGCACCCGCTCGCCGGCCGCGCGCAGGGCATCGAGCAGATCGGGCAGGCGCTCCGGTCTTTCCACAAGCAGGTGCAGCGCGAGCCGCTCGGCCGACCGGTAGCCCAAGCCCGGGAGCCGCTTCAGGCACTGGTGCAGCTTCTCAAAATACGGCGTCAAAACAGTCCGGGAAGACCGGGCATCTGCATGCTCTGCGTCACCTCCGCGACGGCCTCCTCATTGAGTTGTTTGGACTTTGTGACCGCCTCGCGCATCGCCTCCGTGACGGCTTCCTCCACGACCTCGGGATCCTCCTTGAGAAATTCCGGGTCGAACTTCACCGCACGGACCTCCTGCTGGAGCGTGATGGTGACGGTCACCGCCCCCCCGCCACTCGAGACGTCAATCGTCTTCTCCGCTAATTCCGTCTGCACCGCCTCGAGCTTTTTCTGCATCTTGGCGGCCTGTTTCAGTAATTTGCCGACTCCAGCCATACAACGACGTTTTCCGCCCGCCGCACCCGCGTCAAGCGCCATCATTACCCGCGAGGCGGGTGCCCGCCGAAATTATGCATTTTAATGCATTCCCATTGACAACGGGGTCCGGACGGGAAAGTCTACGCCTGCTCATTCTTACACCCTATCAAAATCCATCCCAATGAAAACTGCCACCCTCCGGACCGCCGCCCTCGCTTCCCTTCTCGTCCTCTTGTCCGCCGGTTGCCGCGGTCCGGCGCCGGACGCCGCGCCGCCCTCTCCCCGAGTCGGCGAGGCGATGGCGGCCACAGCCCTCCGCCCGCTCGATCCGGAGATCTGGGAACGCCCCGCCCTCTCCTACTCGGGCTTCCGCCGGGGGCAGAGCCCGGAGACCGGAGTCCATCCCGACCGGGAGGAGATTCTCGAAGACCTGCGTCTACTGGAAGAGGCGGGGTTCGGGTTGATCCGCGTCTTCAGCTCAGGGGAACACGGACGTGCCGTGGTGGAGCTGATCCATGAACACAATCTCAAGATCAAAGTGCAGCTGGGCGCATATGTGGAAGGCGCCGACGCGGAGAACCATACCGGGAACATGCGCGAGCTGGCCGCGGCCATCGAACTGGCCAACGCCCATCCCGACATCATCGCGGCCGTCAGCGTAGGTAACGAGGTGCTTGTGAGCTGGTCCTTCGTCGCCGTTCCGCCGGAAGATATGGTGGCTTACATCCAGTACGTCCGGGAGCGGGTGCGGCAACCCCTCACCGTAAACGACAACTGGGAGCCCTACGCGGCTGAACCCGGCAGCGACATTGCCGAAGTCTGGCGGCACATCGACTTCGCTGCTGTCCACACCTACGCCTACTGGGATTCCGGATTCGAGCTTTGGGATTTCCGCCAGCTGTCCGTACCCGAACCCCGCCGCGCACGGGCCATGATGGACGCCGCCTATACCTACGCCCGCGAAAACTTTCATGCCGTGCGCAGCGCGCTCAATGCGGCGGGTCACGCCATTCCAATCGTGATCGGTGAAACCGGCTGGCAAAGCGTGCCCTCGGCCTACCTTGATGAGGCGTTTGTAAAGGATTTCGCCCGTCATCAGGCCCATCCGGTAAACCAAGCCTGGTATTTCAATGATATGACGGCATGGGCCTACGGCGTGAACGGCGAAAATCCCGGCGACGGCTTCAGCCGCCCCGCCGCCGTGTTCTATTTCGCCGCCTTCGACGAACCGTGGAAGGAACGCGACGACAACTGGGGCCTCTGGGACGTCGATCGCGAGCCCAAATACGTTCTCTCCGGCAAA
This sequence comes from Opitutales bacterium, assembly GCA_020831525.1. GTDB lineage: Bacteria > Verrucomicrobiota > Verrucomicrobiia > Opitutales > Oceanipulchritudinaceae > SLLG01. Next base: position 23,950 of record JAFIGH010000002.1, on the reverse strand, counting down.
GGCTACAGCGCGGATGACGCGTTCTACTACCGCGGTCCGGAGGTTACCGAGGATGCCGCACTGCAAGGTATCGGCAACGGAGAGTAATCCCGGCACGACCATTCAAATAAGACAACGGACGGACCCGTATCCGGAATAGCCCTAACCGTAAGATCTCGATTTCGGACCGCTTCGCGCGGAAATTATCTCACACCTTGCCGCGGCGGGCTTCGAGTTTTGTGCGGATCTCGCGCGCCTTGTCCTCGGTGATGCGGTAGGAGGCGACGAGCCAGATGGCGATACCGGAGGCGACCATCGGTATGATGCAGTCGAAGATGCGCATGAGCAGGAGCGTGCGCTCCGGCTGGTCGCCTCCCATTTCGACGTCGAAACCCGTGGCGTTGAGAAGAAAGCCCGAAAATCCAAGAGCGAGGGCCATGCCAAGTTTGACGACCCACCAGAAGATGGAGCCGAACATGCCCTCGCGGCGGCGTCCGGTTTCGAGTTCGTCAAAGTCGCAGACATCCGCGATCATCGACCCCATGAGCGTAAAGAGCCCGCCGAGACCAAAAGCAATGAAGGGCGTGGCGGCGAGGAGGAGGAGCGGCGTGGTCTGGCTGTAGCAGAAGAACTTCAGCCCGTAGCCGAAAATGGAAATGCCGATGGCGATGAAAAAGGCGCGCCGCTTGCCGAGGCGCGTCGAGATCCATGTGACAAGGGGAATGACGCAGAAGGTGGCGATGGCGGAGGCCGTTCCGTTCCAGCCGATCAGCTGTGACCCGGCGCCTTTGTCGCCTCCGTGGACGTAGTAAATAATCACGTACGAAGAGAACGCCGAAACGAGCATGAAGCCGTTGAAAACGAGAAACGTGGCGCCGCACAGTTTAAGAAAGGGCGTAAATTTGATCGTGATGAGAAAGCCCTTGAAAAACGAAACCACATTGCGCCAGATGGCTTGTAGGCCGCTCTCGATCAATTCCGTTTTTTCCGCCATTTCCGCCTTGCCCATGCGCTCGCGGCAGAAAACAGCGGGGATGATGCCGACCGCCACGGCGAAGACCCCGATCATGATGGCCAGGCCCCGTGCTCCTGAGACGGAATCATCGAAGAAATTTTTATTCTCCATGATCCAGTAGAACCACGGCGCGGCTACCCATGCGATCTGCCCCATCCAGTTGGCCACACCCATGAGGCGCGTGCGCTCGTTGTAATCGGGTGTCATCTCATAACCGAGCGCTACCCACGGCGTCGCGAAGACCGTGTAAGCGAGGTAAAAGAACAAGGAACCGATAAGGAAGAACCAGAAATAGAAGGTCTCGCTATGCCCCGGCGGCAGTTGCCAAAGCAGGGCGAAGATGATCCCGGCAGCGATGGCACCGAAGAAAATAAACGGTCGGCGGCGTCCCCAGCGCGTGCGGGTTTGGTCCGAGATATATCCCATCACCGGGTCGGTCAGCGCGTCGGTGAGACGGGGCAAGGCCATGAGCAGACCGACGACCGCCGGATTCATGCCGAGGCCGAGGTTGAGCACGATGGCCATAACGCCGATGGCCGCCCCTAACAGATTGTTCACCAAGGCTCCAAGCCCGTAGGCGATTTTCTGGAGATTTGGTATCCGGTCGGCGGCGGCGGTGGCGCAGTGTCGGGGCAGACTCATCGTTCAATGCGTTTTTATGCGTTCGCCTCGTTGATTGATGGACGAGCCTTGCCTTGTCAAGCTATCGAACGCTTTAAATCTTATTTATAGATGCTCCAATGGACCCAACGACCGAGAAGAAATGACTTTAATCATCTTGAAATGCATATCTATACTTCAACAGACTGCAGCCCCGGAGAATATCGGAAGCCGTTGACCATCCGCCGCTTCAGCGAACGGCAACAACTCCCTACCGACAGCATCCCGGCCCATGAACCGAAACGACCTTCACCCGCCTGCGATGCAGGCGGGGGCCTCATAAATGCCCTGCGGGGAGTTCGACTTCGATTAAGCGGACGCTCCCGTCGCGCCGGAAGACCGACTGGCTCCACGACGTTCCGAGTTTATCGCCCTCGATCCGCTCCTCCCGTCCGTCGGCGGAGTGGACGCGGATGGAAGGACCGGTCGCGGCATCGGTGCGGCGATAGACAACCGGCGTCTGGCACAGGGTAAAGGCAAGGCTGTCGGCCCGCAGGGGTAGGCTTGCGCGAAGGCCCGTGGCATCAATGAATCTAAACACCCCTCCGTCTCCCGGAAGAAACTCCTCGCCGAGAAGACGGTGGACCGGCGCGAAATGGATAGAGCCCCGTTCGACGCGCACACCCAGTTCGCCGCGCCGGGTGAGGATCTCTTCCTTTACTTGTCCGGTCATTCCCGGCTGCTGCGCACCCGCGTGGGCAGGCGTGTGTGAATATGGATCGGTCGGAAAGGCACCGTAATCCTCGGCAGACTTGCGGAAGCCGAGACCATCACGGATGGCTTCGTAGTGCCTGTCGAGGCCTTCGTAAACGGAGATCGGCGCCCCTTGCTTACAAGCGTCAACAAGAACCTCCTGGGTCGCGAGAAGGAGCTTTGATACCATGTGCCAGTAGATACTTCCGAGGCCTTCGTAGGCGAACATCGAACCGCTCCTTCCCGTAAATGAGTGGTGGTTGAAAACACCTTCGTAGAGATCGTGGATACACCGGCGGTCTTCCGGCCCGACCTTTCCGTAGGCACCCTCGCGCTCGACCACGTCGAGCCGCGCACGTAAGTCGCCTTCGTTGGTGAAGTCGGGATGAAAGCGCCACACCGTATCGCTCTCCGGGTACACGATTCGGTGGTCCCCGCGTTTCATCATCGCGGCCAGCAAAGGGCTGGCACGAAGCGCCTGCGCATCAAGACGGTTCTTCCGGAGGAACGGGATAATGGCACGGTCCGGATACAGAATATAGCTCCGTCGGCGCGGGCAATAGAGCGGGCTAACGCGGAGACTGTCGAGAAGCTCGATGGCCTCTCCGGCGCTGAGCAGCCCGGCGCTTAGGGCGGCTACCTGGCCTTCGAGCATCGGGTCGAGGTTACCGATATCCGCCCCCTCATCCGTGATCAACATCAGATTGTAGGCGTGGTAGAGTCCGTCGGCGCGTTTGTTGCGGCGGATCGTCTCATCCGTCCACGCTTGAAAGGTCTGCAGAAGTCCGGTCAGTTCGCCTGCGGAGATCTCCGCCGCATCCTCCGTGAAATCGCGCCCGTAGACGGCTTCCCGGTGCGCGGAGGCGGCAGTCCCGAGAGCACGGAGAATGGCAAACCGGCGCACGGCATCGCCGCAGTCTGCCGCAGGGTTTCCGTCGGCGAGTGCGCAATGGACGGCACGCATCCACTCCGCGACCGGCGCGGAGACCGCAAATGCCGCCTCCGGCAACTGCTCCAGAAGGCCAAGCAGGAAAGAGTGGTGCCGTCGCAGGTAGCACAGTGTGACCATGGAGAGTCCGTTGCCGACCAGAGCGTTGTTTCCATCGTTCCACTCGGGCCGCTGCGTGTTCATCCAGATGCCGCCGCCGGGCAGGAAATTGCTCCACTTTGCGAGGAGCGGAACGAGGAGTTTCTCCATGAAGCTAACGAGGGCGGGCATACCGTCCACGCCGGTAACGAGCTTCTCGTCCGATCCGCGCGTCGCCGCGTCCTTGCGCAAGCGCGCGGCTAGCTCCGTATCGCATTCGAGCGTGTTGCGGGAATCCTGTAGAATCTCCTCGAAGGGTTTGATGCGGTAGGGAACGTTCGCGTAGGTAAAGCGTCTTGTATTCAATAGACCCGGAAGCGCTCCGTCGTTGTGTGCGGAATACGCTTCGAGCAACTTGAGCAAATAGATAATCTGGTGATCGCCCCAGTAGCCAAAGGCCGCCCATGGATTTTCCGGTTCGGGTTCTTCCCAGTCGATGCCGTCACGCATGATCCGGTACGGGTTGTATCCGTCCACCGATGATGCGTTCACAAACTTGGAAATCATGCTCTCAAGGTAAGCCGGAAAGCTGAGCGCGAGGGCCTCCCAATTCTGAAAGATGTCGCGCCAGTTGCCTTGGAACGTGAGAATGTCCCTCCCCTCTTCATCGCGGGTTTCGATGCGGAAGCGGTTCCACGGGCGGCTGGGGTCACCGTGGCGGCGGCTGAAGGAGAGCGGCAGGTATTCAAAAAACACACGCTCCAACTGCACGCAGCCCTGTTCCTTCACGCCCTGCAGAAGCGTGTCGCGGTGGACGCGCTCCGGGAGGCCCTTCAGCCAGTCTTCGTGCTTGGCGGCGAGCGCCCGGTTGGACGAGACGAGAAAGGCGCGGAAGTCGTCGCGCGCCATCTCGTAGCCGCCGGGAAAAGTTCCGCCGCGCATGACATTGAAAAGAACATTGGCGAGGTGGTGCGCCGTAGCCAGATTGTCCGCCGTTTCCTGGTACCCGTCCGCCGCCGCGAGCCGACGGCGCAGCGAATCCTCGCCCTGGAGAACATCCTCTTCGACATCCCGCACGGGCAGACCCGTTTTCATGAGGCGCTGGATTCGCGCCACCGCACCCTGACTGAGCCCGGTATCGGCAATCTGTTTCCAGCGAACGTCCTCGGCGGCGGGCACGCTGATCTCCGCCCACTCGAACCAGTGGGCACGCACGCCGCGGGATGCCGCCGACACCGCCGGACTCTTTCCGGCGCGGAACTGGTCCGGAGCGGAGGGATCGACGCTCCGGCTGCCCCCAGGCAGTCCGCACGACCACGCCACAGTGGCGCGCAGGACTTCGTAGGGCACGGGGTGGTCCGTAACTCCTGACGCCATGCTGAAAACACCGAGCCCCTCAGGCTCGAGGATTTCATTCTGCTTGTAGGCATCAGTGAGGCAGCTCATTTCGTTCTGCAACTGCCGCGTGATCCCGCTGGCCACGAGATTGCGCATCCCGTGCAGGACTTCAAGGCACCGCCCCTTATCCCCGGAGTTGCGCACCCGGCATTCACGCACGAGCCCGAAACGTCCGCTGATCATGAGCGTTGAGGAAAACGACAACCCTTCATCAACCAGAGTCTCCTCGAATACCATTCGCGTACCCGCAACATTCTTCATGAGGCGGCGCCTTACGTTTCCGTCGGCCTTTCCCTCGCCGCAAAACGGTTCCCAGACACGCCACCCGCCATTCTCGCGCCAGCGCAAAATCGCCACGGGGCCGGTGTGCGCACCGCTGTCGTGGATCCGGTCGACCGTCTCGTAAGGCAGAATCGAACTGTCGGGATCCTTGCGCCCGGCCGTGAGCGAACCGGTCGAGGAAATGAATACCCAAATGTCGGCGTCACTCGTGAGTGAGCAAAAGAACGGCGGGATGCGGTCGTATGCTTCGATGACAACATAGCTGTCGTCTTCAAGATCGAGAATCATGTTTGCCGGAACAGCCGCGGAGGCGTCGATTCCATTCGCCGCCACAGCGGGCGAATCCAATACCGAATGTTTCATATAGGGAACTGTGTTGAGCGTTGAAGAGGCGGGGAAAGCTCAAGGTGCTTCAACCTTGAAGGGAAAATTCGCCACCGTGGCGGAGTTTTCGGTGTTTCTCACGGTAATGAAAAGCCGGTATGCGCCGGGAGTATCCGGAGCACGCACGGCGGCGGAATTTTCGTCGGCGGCGAGGATGGCGTCGGGGTGGCGCGGGGGTGGTTCCTCGCGGTCGCCGCCCACGGCGGGATCCGACTGCTCGGAGACCACCTCCCATGCAAACTCGAGAGGAAGCCCCTGGGGGTCGACAGCTTCCGCCGATACGTCCCAACGCGTGCCGGGAGGGACAACGCGGCCGTTTCCGTCGAAGTCAACAGTGCGAAGCACGGGGCAGCGAACTTCCGGGTAGCGCCCGCTCCATGCATACGTCATGACATCGACCGCGGGCAGCTTCTCGCCGCCGGAAAGAAACATACCATACCATGTGTGTGTCACCTCCTGCTTGTGGCCCCAGAGGAAAGCAAAAGTACCGAGACAACGGTCGCCCGCGTCTTCCATGACTGTCTCGTAGGTGTTCAGGTAATACCGAGCCTTTTCCTCTGAGGTCGGCTCGACGGGCGAGCCCCACGGCGTGAGCGGCACCTCCCAGTGCCCCCGCGGACCGAATTCGGCAAGAACAAAGGGTCGGTCCCATCCCGCTTCGTTAAGAATTTCGCCCGTCCGGATGGCCGCCGCGTAGGCGTTCACTCCGAGAATATCGACCTCCGGCGCATGACGGAGCACACTGGCGACCTTCTCCGGCGTCACCCCTGCGACCGTGGTCATGACGGGTCGGCTTGGATCCACTTCCTTCACGATGCGCGCGAGGATGTTCACCTCCTGCCAGACGGGCGTGTCGTCGGCATCGCCGCGAAAAGCTTCCATCTCGTTGCCGAGTCCCCAAACGACTATGGCAGGATGGTCGCGGTAGGTTTCCACAGCTTCGCGCACCGTCCGCCGCTGCCGCTCGAGGTCATCGGGGTCGCTGTAGTCGAATCCGTGACGCTCGTGCTGCACCCAGATTCCCGCAAGCACGGCAAGCCCTTGAGCGTGCATGTAATCAAGAAAGGGCATTCCCGCGATCTCCCGCTCGAGATCGTCAACTCCCCACGTGCGAACGGTGTTTCCCCCTGCCGCCACCAGTTCCTCGATCCGGCTGCGGCCGCCCGCCCCCTTCATAATGAAGGGCTCGCCGTTGCGCAAAAGAGTGAACTGACCGCCCGGGGCGCGCTCAACATGGACAGAGAACGGTTCGCTCTCCCTCGCCGGGGCGCACGCCGCCAAAAGAAGAAGCGGAGCGAGCGCGGCGGCATAAAACGCCACCAGGACGGCAGGAAAACACTCCCTACCGGACCGAACCCACAGATCACAAAGCAGACCGTTCATTCTCCGCCCTCAGTTTCCCTCGTAGCCGGGATTGAAGAAATGGATCCACGCACCGCGCACGGGTTCCGGTTCAGCCGCGTCGGCGGCCTCAAAAACGCGCACATACTCAACTTCCATGCGCTGCGGAAAAATGTCGTTGTCGATCCCCTGCTGACCACCCCAGTTCCCGCCGATGGCGATATTGAGAATAAGGTGGAACCGCCGGTCAAAGGGCCACTCCGAACTGCCCCACCCGTCCTGGCGCTCAAATTCGAAATACTCCACATCATCGACGAACCACCGGATGCGGTCCTCGTCCCACTCAATGGCGTAGGTGTAAAACGCCTCATGCAGGTCCGGGACCATGGTGGACCCGCCGCGCTCCGTGCCTTGCATGTGATTGAATGCATCGGTATGGACCGTGCCGTGGACACGCCCGTGGTCAAAGCCCACGTGCTCCATGATGTCGATTTCACCGCTGTGCGGCCATCCGCCGTACTCCCAGTCCGTCGGCAGCATCCAGATCGCCGGCCATGTGCCCCGCCCATAGGGCATTTTCGCCCGCACCTCGATTCGCCCGTAGAGCCAATCGCCGCGGTTGCGCGTGACCATACGCGCGGAGGTGTACTGCGAGTTCTGCATTTGCTCGCGCCTCGCCTCGATGATGAGGATGCCGTTCTCGACCCGCGCGTTCTCGGTGCGGTCGGTGTAGTACTGGGCTTCATTGTTTCCCCACCCAACGAGGCCGACGGAGGCGCCGGTGCCGAGGTCATAGCCCCACTTCGCGGGGTCGGGCAAACCGTCCGTCTCGAACTCATCGGACCAGACGAGGCGCCAATCGGTGCCCGCCGCTACGGACGCGGCGAGAACCGCGGGGAAAAGGACGGCCACCGCCCTGCGGCGGGCGGCGGTGAAGCGTTTGTTCACAGGAATCGTAATCATCGGGAGCGGGGTTGAATGTCGCACCAACAGGCGGGGGCGGCGAAAGCTATAATTGATGATGCATACTTACGTATGATTCGCCGTCAAGAAACAAATCCGGATTTTCACACCTTAACCAAGCCCTCAGCTACTTTCCCACGTATTTTTGACCCCGCTAATGAGGCTGAGAAAGGCCGCCCGCAGCGGCTTCCGCGGAAATCCCTGACGGAATCTCGTACGGAAAAGAGAAAAGAATCTTGCGCCTCCTTGTATGCATAATTTTGCATGAAAGGCATCATGGATGCAAATCGGTATCCTGACGCGCATCCGAAATCAATGCATAACCAAAAAATACTATGATGGAATTCCTATCCATCTTCACTCTCGGGACTACGGCCTGCGCCCTTTCCATTTCGGCGCAACCCAAGGCGACATTTCCGTCGACAGCTTCAACGGGTTGCAGTTCGGAGACTTAAACGATCCCGATCCCGTCAATACAATCAGCGTTCCGCCGAATGCCGACGCAATGTTTCTTCAGTTCGAAATCGCAGGCGGTGCCGTGGATGACGCCGGCGGTGCCATTGCTATCGACAATGCAAGTCACAACCATCCCCGAGCGCTCGGTCTACGCTGCGTTGATCGGCCTGCCCGCGCTCGGATTCGTTCTCGCGCGCCGCCGCGCGAAGCGCTCCTGACTGACTTCCAGCGTTCTTGGTTTATCCACCGGGCCGGTGCTCCATGCCGAGCACCGGCTTTTTTCTTTGCCAATGCCTCTATTTTCAATATTTGTATTTTATTGCATATCTTGAAAAACCCGGCCCCTCAAAAAGATCCCGCCAAAGCGTCTTTTGGCCTGAAGGCGGATCGCTCGGCTTCTAAAATCCAGTATAGAAGTGCGCACGCGCAGCGATCTCCGGTGTGCCCGGTGGCAGAATTTTGCAAAAAAGGAAAAACATGCCTTGACTCCAACTTGTGCATATATTTGCATATCCAGCGTCGTGACGGTAACTCCTTCCACGCGACATCGTTCAAAACCAATCCAAAACCTATAAAATATGATGAAACTCCTATCCATTATCACCACGGGAACGCTGTCCTGCGCCCTCTCCTTATCCGCATCCGTAATCTTCAACGAAACCTTCGAAGATGCTTTGTCCATCGACGCATGGAATCCCGTCGCTAGTGCAACCAACGACAACAAGACTTGGCTCGAAACGGGCGGCAATCCGGGAGGAGCTATGGAAATCGCGGGCTTCTCCGATGGTCCGGGACTCAATTTTGCCTTTCAGAATCCATTGCCTGGAACGGACTTTATGGGTATGGATTCGCTTGTGATTGAGTTCGATGCGCGCATCTCGCAACCCTTGGTCGGTGGTGTATTTCACCTACTCACGAACACGATGGGCCCGGGCGGTGCGAGCAATGCGGTAAACTTCTTCAATCTTGAAAACCAACTCACAGCTGATTTCACGACAATTCAACTCGACGTATCCGGCGTTCCCGCCAATGCGGATACTCTGTTCCTCGAATTCAACTTGGTGACCGGCGCTTTTGACGGATCAGGCGGAGGCGTCACCATTGACAACATTACCGTTACCGCCATCCCCGAGCCCTCGGTCTACGCCGCTTTGCTCGGCCTCCTCGCGCTCGGGCTCGTCGCCGCACGGCGCCGCGCGAAGCGCTCCTGACTTCAAGAGTGTTTTCGGTTTATCAAACGGGCCGGTGCTCCTTGCGGGACACCGGCCTGTATTGTTTTCCCTTCCGGTCACAGAAAATTCTCATGGAGAGCTGATTTTTCCCTTGCCCCACACCCCTATTACCTGATTATACACACTTATGCACTCCATTAGCCCCTCCAGTCCCCGCAGCTTCACTCTTCGGCTGATCCGCCGCATGCCGCATGCCGTTTCGCTCCTGATCTTCGCCGGCTTTCTGCCCTTTGTGGCTCACAGCATGCCGGACACACCGGAGGCGCGGCCGGGACAAAGCCTCAGCTGGCCCTCGCAGACCGGGCGCACCTACCAAGCGCAATGGGCGGCGACGGCATCAGGCCCATGGAACAACCTTGGCGCGGTCCGCTCCGGCAGCGGCGGCATGCTTTCTGTCAACGACTTTGACGCGCCTGGGCCGCGCCACTACCGGATTCTGGAAACGGTGCCCGGCTCCGCCGCGGGTCCGTCCATTGTCGTGAACGGCGGCTTTGAAGAAGGCTCCGGTCCGCAGGCGGAGGACTGGACGGCGGTCGCATCGCAGCCGCCGGTCCGCAGCGATGCGGACGCCCGCACGGGAAGCTACAGCATGCGCGCGCGCATCATCAATACGACGGCTTCCGCCAACGAGGGACTGCTCTCACAGCGTTTGTCCGAGGCGGGCTCGGCTGTCACAGGCGGTAAAACCTACGATTTTTCATTTCATGCAAAGCAGGTCAGCGTGGGCCCAAGCTACATCCAGCAGTATGAAGTGCAGTGGCTGAACGCCGACGGCGGTGTCGCGGACGGCACCGGTTTGGTGAATTTCACGGCGACGACAGGCTCGTGGCAGGAGATCCGCGTGGACGGGTTGGCGGCCCCGGTCGGCGCGACCGACGCGCTCATACGGTTCCGGTTCGTCACCGGCGCGGTCGCCGGCGGCGAGGGCGAGGTATTCATCGACGATGTTTCGCTGGCTTCGACCGACGAGCCCACGCCGGGTGAGACGTTCGTTCTCGAACCGGAACGGCAACGCGTCCTCGAGATCAGCTGGCTCTCGCGCACCGGAGTGCCCTACCAACCCATGGTGTCGCACAATCCGGGCGATCCCGCCTCGTGGAGCCCGTTCGGACCGGTCGTCACAGGCACGGGCGCCACGCGCTCCGTCGTTGTGCCGATGACATCGAACGCAGTCTTCATGCGCATCGGTTTCCCCGGAGAACCGACAGACCCCGGGGAACCCGGCGATCCCATTGGACCTTTCGACATTGTTCCGCTCTTCAGCGCGTCAACGCCGCTGGAGCCGGATTACCAGATAGAAACGGACGAAGCCCTGATCACCTACATCGGGGACAGGGCGCGCGACCGCCATGCCCGCGAAGGGACCGGGACGGTCCCGGTGAACAACTTTGATGCCTACGACCACTTCCTGCCCTTTTACTGGGAAGAGCGCACGCTGGGCGTGGAAATCATCGACCGCGTCGCCAAGGGCGGAACGACGATCACCTACAATTACACCACCGTCATTCCGCTCAGTGCCCCGGAATTCAGAGTGTTTTTCCGCGGACTGGGGACGGTTGCCGAATACCACTTCAACACCTTGGGAACCCTCATCGACCCGGCCACCAACACCTACTCGGTGACGATCGACCGCAACCACCAGTTCAACCGTGCGCTCCAGATGGGTGACCGCATTGAAATGGAAATCAGCCTCTTCCTCGACGGACCGGCAAACGGACGCACCAACTACTACGGCACCACTCTACTCTACATTGTCGGCCGGGGCATCGTGCCATGGCAAACGGCCCAAACCGCCGGTCTCCCCTACAATAATCAAGGGGAGCGACTGGATTCCTATCCCATTCCCGAAGAAGGTTGGCTCGGGGGCGAAACAACACTTCCCTACCGCTATACGCACGAACCGGAGCACCTCTTCAAGCAGTTTGCCGGAAACGCCGCCCCCCAGAGCGCGGAGGCCTTTCTCCTCGGCCGCCGCCTGCACCACACCGATTTCGGTGACGGCTCACACTCGGAACCGGGCAACCCCGCATTCACCGAGCACATCGGCAAACTCGGGCCCGCCTTCAACGCGCGCAGTTGCGTGGAATGCCATGTCAATAACGGCCGCTCCTTCCCGTCACCGGTGGGTGAACCGATGCACTTTGCCGTCATCCGCGCCGGGGCGGACGCCGCCGGCACGCCGCACCCGGTCCTCGGTGAGACCGTGCAGACGCAATCGACCACGGGAACGCCCGAGGCAACCGTGCGCATTTCCGGCTACACCTACATCGACGGCCAATACGGCGACGGAACGCCCTACGAACTCCGCAAGCCGGAATACACCTTTGAAGGCGAAGCCCCGGAATTTTACTCCGTGCGTATGGCGCGTCCCCTCGTCGGACTCGGCCTCCTCGAAGCCGTCGCCGAGGAAACCATCCTTGCCCTTGCCGATCCGGACGATGACAGCAACGACGGCATCTCCGGCCGCCCGCGCATCGTGACCGACCCCGAGACAGGCGATCCGCGCCTCGGGCGCTTCGGCCACAAGGGCGGCTCCGCCAACCTGCGCCAGCAGGTTGCCTCCGCCTTCTACAACGACATGGGCGTGACGACCACGGTCTATCCCGGATACGACGGACCCGAACTCAACGACAAAGACCTCGACGACCTCACCCTCTACATCGCCGTGCTCGGTGTGCAGGCGCGGCGCGATCTCAACAGCCCGGTGACGATCCTCGGCCACGAAATGTTCGTGCGGGCAGGCTGCGTGCAGTGCCACGTGCCGGAGCTGACGACGGGGCCGTACCACCCCTCCGCCGAACTCCGCAACCAGACCATCCGCCCCTACACCGATCTGCTCCTCCACGACATGGGGCCGGACCTCGCGGACAACCTCGGCGAGGGCACGGCGGGTGGATCGGAGTGGCGCACCGCTCCCCTTTGGAACATCGGCCACACGGCAGCCGTCGGCGGCGAGGAAGCCTACCTTCACGACGGACGCGCCCGCACACTGGAAGAGGCCATTCTCTGGCACGGCGGCGAAGCCGAAGGGGCACGCGAGGAGTTCCGTACAATGACCACGCAAGAGCGCGACGCCCTTGTCGCCTACCTCAGGTCGCTGTAGCCGCGCCACGACAATGCGACCGGCGACGGAGGTGCAGGACCCGAAGCGCCGACATGCGCGATTATTCGCGCGAATGCCGGAGCGCGGGCTATTGCGCTGCCGGTGCATCCACTACGGCAGCGTCTGTCGTATATTCAAGCGTTTGTTCGCTTCAAGCCCGTTATAGCCCATCAATAATTTTTGGAAAATCCTCCATTTTCCCTTGACCCCTCAAAAAAATACATAATTATGCAGCCTATGTCTTGGATACCCCATGACTCTACCCGAAACCTCGCGTCACTCCTTTCCGTTTCCGTCGTGATCCTGAGCGCCGCCGCGGCGCATGCTGCGGCAGCTTCCGTCCCCGCAGGCTGGGAATTGGTGTGGTCGGACGAATTTGACGTGGACGGAGCACCGAATCCGGAGAACTGGACCTACGACCTTGGCGCGGGGGGCTGGGGCAATAACGAAGTGCAGACCTACACAAGCGACCCGGAGAATGTGCGGGTGGAGGACGGCCGCCTCATCATTGAAGTCCAGCAGGACACCGATAGTTCCCGCTCGCCAATTTATACCTCGGCCCGGCTTGTCACGCGCGGATTGCATGCGTGGCAATACGGTCGCTTCGAGGTGCGGGCGCGCATTCCGAACACGACGGGCACGTGGCCGGCGATCTGGATGCTATCGGAAAACGCCGTCTTTCCGGGGGCCTTCTGGCCGGACAACGGCGAGATCGACATTATGGAACATGTCGGCTACGAGACCGATCCCGTCTTCCACGAGGTTTACGGGGGCATCCCCGAAAACATTCACGGCACGCTGCACACGAAGCTGCGCAACGGCATGCCCACCACTGCCGCCCCGACCGGCGGGAGCACGCTTCTGACCTCCGCCAGCGACGAGTTCCACACATATACGATGGTGTGGACCGAAGAAGGCATCGAAATGGATGTCGACGGAGAGGTCTACTTTTCCGTGACAAAGGAGTCTCTCATTCCCTCACGCAATCCGCCGCCGCCGGAAGAGGTTTTCGAAATCTGGCCCTTTGACCAACCGTTTCACCTGCTCCTCAACATCGCCGTGGGCGGCACCTGGGGAGGACATTTCAATACCGACTTATACCCGGGCGTCTCGCCCTACGGTCTTTCGGGCATCGACCACGACGGCGAGTGGCCGCAGCGCATGGAGGTGGAATACATTCGCGTCTACGCACCGGCCGAAGCGGCTGCGGAGTGGCGCGGTTGGCCCCTCGGCCCCTCTGGTTATGCCGACACGGGCGACTGGCTCGGCCTCCTCTTTGTCGAGGAAGACCCGTGGGTCTACTCGCCCTCCCTCGGATGGCTCTACCTGCCGGAGAGCGGTGAAGAATCCGTCGGCGACTGGCTATGGGCTCCCCGGCACGCCGCCAATGAATGAGAATTTTGTTTCAACCCATAATACGATAACACAATGAAAAAACGAATCCACATGCTTACCCTCGCAGGTGTCCTCTGCGCCGCCTTTGCGCAAGCCAACACCCCGCTCCTTGTCGACCCGAACGACTTTTCCGTAGACGGAGACTGGATCGCCGGGGCCAACCAGTTCCAGCCCGTCACCGAATGGGTCGGTTTTGCCACCCTCGATGTGCCCGACCGGGTCTCCATCGACGGCGATGCCGTCACCTTCATGTCATGGGACGATGAAACGAGCGACAAGATCGAGTCGTTTCTCTTCCAGGAGTTCGGTGCCGGTCCGGTGGGAAGCCCCACGGCGAACGAACTTTTCGAGGCGGGCGACGTCATCGTCTTCCGCGGCGAAGCCAGCGCCACGCGGACGGGTGCCGACACGTCCAACATGATCGTGCGCGCCTTCGTCAAGATGCTCGGCTTCAACGAGCTTGGCTGGGAGTTCCAAACCAAGCCCGACCACACGCAGTTCCACAACATCGGTCCGGTCAACGAACCCTTTGAGCTGAGCGTCACCTTCCCCGATCTCTCGGTCGACGACAGCTTCCAGGTCCTGCAGGTCGGCTTCGAAATCACGACGGAGTTCGACGGCAGCGACATGGACTCCGGGACGATTACCTTCCGTAACATCGAGGCGTTTATCGAAGGTGAAGCCAATGGTGAGCCGGACGTGTTCTACGCGGGCATGCTCGTCGACGCCAACGGCAATGTCGACACGGGAGACTTTCTCGGCGTTCTGCACGTCGCCCACGCCCCTTGGGTATATGTCTTCGACCTCGCCCGCTGGGTCTACATGCCCGATCCGGGGGAGGAATTCTCCGGCGCGTGGGCTTTTCTCATGCGGTAACGGCCGGGCAACCGGTGGCGCGGATACTCTTTCCGCACCCGTAAGAGACGCCCGCGTGCCCGCGGGCGTTTTTTTTATGCAGATTTATGCATTTTTATATTGACCCGATGTCCGTGCCCGGAATGATAGGACGCGAAATACCTCGCGGACGGACTCCGCCCACCAACCCAATCCAAAGCTTATGAAATCCTTGACTCTACCCCGCCGCGCGGCCGCCGCGTGTTTTCTCGGACTCCTGACCGCTTTTGCGGCACCGCTCACGGCCCAGGATGATGACGCCGTCTACGAGCTTTCGCCCTTTGAAGTCGTGACCGACGGCGACCGCGGCTACTACGCGGCCAACGCCGTCACCGGATCGCGCCTGAGCGTGCTCATCCAGGACATGCCGCTGACAATCGAGGTGCTGACCTCCGAATTTATCCGCGACACCGGTTCCTCGGACCTGCGCGAAAGCCTGCGCTACAGCGCGGGGATCGTCCTGCAGTCGCAGAACGACGCCTTCAGCGGGGGCGGCACAGGCGGCTTCGGCAATGTGAACAACCCCGAAGGCAGCACGGCCAACAAGACGGATTCCTCTTTCAAGATCCGCGGATTCGTCACCAACAACACACTTCGTAAGGGATTCCGCCGCCAGCACGCCACCGACACCATCAACATTGAGCGTGTGGAAGTCGTGCGCGGCCCGAGTGCCCTGCTTTACGGGGTGGGTAATTTCGGCGGCGTCGTCAATTATCTCCCGAAGGCACCGCTGCCCCACAGCGAGCAGCACATCACGCTCGGCTACGGATCGGACGAATGGCGGCGGGCTACGCTGGATGTCACGGGTCCGCTCCCGGGCAATCTCGGCTACCGCCTCACGGCGGCCTACGAAGACCGCGAACACTTCACCGATTTCAACACGCACGACCGCTGGTTCATCTCTCCCGTCCTGGAGTGGTCACCGTTCCGGCGGACGAAGATCACGCTCGATTTCGAAGCAGGAAAGGCGCACGACAACGGCATCGGATTCCTCAGCGTGCGCTCACCCACGATCACGGGTATTCCCATTTTCCAAGCCGACCGGCTGGAGACTTTCGGGATGCTTGAATTCGAGGGGAAGAACCCGCGCACCTTCCGTTGGTCCGGTCCGGACACCTTCCTCATCACCGACGCGTGGAACTTCAACCTCGACTGGCAGCAGGGCATCGGCGAAAAAATCAACCTCATGGTCGGTTACAACCATTCCGACCGGCGCTTCCGCTGGCGCGATGTCTTCGGCGGCATCGCGACCAACTCCGCCGCGCCGCGCGCGCAGCCGCACCTCGCCACCATCCGCGCCCGGCAGATCATCGACGGGCGGGACACCGACGTTGTCGTCGACGTGGACAACGCCGTCCTTCAATACAACTGGGTGGGCTCCGAAGAACACACGGAGTGGGATCAGGTCCGCGCGGAAGTGAATCTCCGCGACCGCTACTTCGAAGGAAGCCGCTGGCTCAATTCGGAGCACAACCTCCTTGTCGGGTTCTCGTATGAGCTGCAACAAAACGACAATGTCGGCTTCGGAACAGCGGGCAGCCCGGACAACGACAACTTCCGCTACCGCAATCCGACCGACCCGGAACCGATCCGCTTCGACACGCAGTACGACGGCTCGCCCAACCTGCCTTTCCGGGCGACCCAACTGTCCGGCGACAAAACCGAGAACACCGGTCTATACCTCGTTTACTCAGGCCGCTTCATAAACGAGCGCCTCTTCCTCATCGGCGGTATCCGCCGCGACGAGACTTCTTCGAAAGACGGATTCTTTGAACTCATCGGCTCGCGCGCGGGCCGCCAGTTCTTCCCCGACACAACGGTGAGCAAGACGACGACCCAGTTCGGCGCCAGCTTTGAAATCACCAAGGGCATCAATATCTTCGCCCTTCAGTCCGAGGGCGTGGAGCCCAATTTTGACGGCCAGCGCGACGGCATTGGCCAAGCCCTTGAATCCTCCGTCGCGAAGGCACGGGAAGTCGGCCTGAAGTTCGACTTCTTCGACAGCCGCCTCTCCGCCACGGTGAGCGCCTTCCGCATCGAACGCGAAGGTGTGCCCTTCAGCTACTGGTGGGCACCGGCGCCGATCAAAGGCAACTTCGACCGCAATGCTGACATCGTTTACCGCCTCGACGAAGTGAATCTCGAGCGGCAGGCGGGCAACCGCTACCTCGAAGCCGCCGCTGATGAGTGGGCCGCGGCACGGGCCTCCGGCGCGATTTTCGAGCAGATGAGCGAAGACGGGCGCTCCGAGTTCACCTACATCAACGCCTCCACGCCCGAGGGCGCCGCCTACCTCGACGCCGTCTTCGCCGCCCTCAAGGACGAATTCGCCCTTCCGCGCGAAGAACGCACCGACAACGACCCGTGGCCGGGCTTCCTCTACGAAGGCCGCGACGACCCGGTCGTCAACACCGCCGCGCAGGACTGGGCCGAGGGTGATTTCTTCCAAGCCATTTCCGACAAATCGGAGGGCATCGAGGTGCAGATGATTCTCTCTCCCCGGGACAACCTGCAGATCGTTTTGAACTATTCGCACGTGAAGCGCGAAGTCGTCAATCCGGGCAACTTTGTCACCTATGACTATGCAGAGGGCAACTGGGACCGCTGGGCATCCTGGTACTTTCCCAACTCCAACTGGGGGCTCGCGGGTGTCGACCCAGAGGTCGCCTATCCGGGCGGCGACACGCCGGGTCTGCCCAACTCCGACACCGCAAGCTGGTCCGGCATCGGCTGGGGCAAGGGCGAGGCCCTCGACGACACGCCGAAACACGTCGTCAGCGCATGGGCCTCCTACACCTTCGAGGAGTTCCTCGACGGTCTGCAACTCGGCCTCGGCGGCACATGGGAGAGCAAGCGTGAATACGCCTCCGCCTTCACCTCCGCCGGCCAGCGCAAGCAAAACGAAACCGGCGAAACAATCAAGGCCTTCACCGATCCACGCCTCACCATCAATGCCATGGTCAAATACTCGTGGAACATCCGTGAACACGACGCCTACATACAGCTCAATGTCGATAATCTCTTCAACGACCGCTCGCAATACGGCCTCATCCGAGCACCGGGCATGTCCTGGCGCATGAATTTCGGGCTCTCCTTCTAACCACGGGACCACGAGATCGGTCGATTGAATCCGGGATCTCTGTCTTCGGCGAAATCATGCAGAAGTTTTTGCCGTGCGACAGATTTCCCTTGCAGAACAATACATTATTATGCAAAACACTCTCCGGCGCTGGGGCTATTTTCCAGCGCGGAAAACACGAAACGCTAACCAAAATCCTCGGTAAAGGAATGATATGAAAAAACTACACACACTCCTCGCGATCGGGCTGCTCCCGGCCTCGTCGCTGTTTGGAAATCTGATGATGAACGCCGACTTCGCCGCCGGCATTGATAGTTGGTTCGTCTTTGACGGCGGCGGCGGCCCCGGTGAAATCGGCGATCCCGTCGGCGCCGGATACGTCTCCATCAGCGGAAATGCCGCGACAGTCAACGCCGCGACCAACACGGAGGTGAATTTCTACCAAGAATTCGCCGGTACCCTGACACCCGGCATGGAATACACCTTCACGGTGGAGATCGACAATCTCTCCCTCGTGGGGGCCGCGCCGACCGCCCTTATCTGGTCGAAAGGTTTTTCGTCGACCTACGCATGGCTCGATGAATTCCCGAACGCACCGCTGTCGGAAGGCCTGAACACGATCACGTTCACCCCCACTGGCGACGGTTCGAACATTTACCAAGTCGGCGTACTCTTCAATGTCGCGGAGGGCTCCAGCCTCGACTTCATGAACCCGACGCTTATCCCCGAGCCGGGCACCTACGCGCTCATCTTCGCCGCCGTGGGTCTCGGTCTTGTGCTCCTGCGCCGTCGCCGGCGCTGAGCCAAGATACAAGAGGTCTATTATCCTTCTCACGCGCCCGGCGGCCCATGCTGCCGGGCGCTTTTTTTGTTGGGGGGAGGCCTGGCACTTCCCCGCCGCTCTTCAAGCTTGTCTCGACCGCGCCTTCTTCTTCGCCGCCGCGCGCGGGGACGGCGGAGGCGCAACCGACCCGCCGACGATCAACTCACCGTCGACCAGAAGGTGGCGCCGGGGTGCCGTAGGCTGTTCGAGGCGGCGCAACAGCTGGTTGACGGAAGACCGCCCCAGTTCGTCGTAGGGCACCCGCACGGTCGCCACCGCGGGAAGGTCCTGCGGCACATCGATCCCGTCGAAACCGGTGACTGAGCAATCCTTCGGAACACGGATGCCCTGCCCTGCCAAGTCGGTCATGAGGCTGTAGGCCTGGTGGTCTGCGGCGCAGCAAAAGGCGGTCACTCCGTTGCGTATCCGCTCCGCCGCGCGCGCGGCGGCTTCATTCGGTTCGAGGGTCTCCGAAAGATGGATGTTAATGCAATCGCCCGCATTGAACTCGAGGCCGCAACGGTAGAGTCCTTCGACGAAACTGCCGAGACGGTGCTGCACCCATGGAGTCTCCAGCTGATACACCCAGCTGTAGAATCCGATTCGTTTGTGCCCCGCTTCAATCAACTGCCGGACCATTCCGCAGATCCCCTCCGACTGGTCGACATCCACGCAGTCGATGTGGCCGTTCCTGTAGTTCTCGATGATCGACACCGTGGCCACCGTGCGGGCAATGGTCTGCACGACCTCCGGCGACATCGGGTGGACGAGGATGCAGCCGTGCCAGCCCGCTTGCTTGATCCGGCGCAGCAGCGACTTGCTCTTCACATCCTTGGGTTCGTGGTGCAAAACATCGAGCAAGAGGTTTTCCGAGGCGCTCTTCTCGGAGATGCCCTTGAGCACGAGCTGAAACGTCTCCGACTTACTCTGGTGCTCGTGCGGAATGGAAATAACGATACCCACAACGAGGGGTTTCGCGCCGCGCCCGGTTTTGCGCAGTTGGTTGACCTTCTGCTGGTAGCCGAGACGCACCGCCGTCTCCCAGACAAGCGCCTTCGTCTCCGCGTTGATGGCAGGATGATTAGCAAGCGACCGGGAAACCGTGGGTTGCGATAGGTTGAGGATACGGGCGATTTCGTGTTGACTGGCGCGTGGCATGGCTGAGCGTTAAAATGGGGAGTTTGTCATTCTTGAATACCGTTTGCATGCATTGACTATGCAGTGAGGGCAAACGAAAACACGCCCAATCTTCGGCGGAAACCGCGGGCAGCGGTCACACGGCCTTGCAGAATGTTATGGCCTCCGCGCCTGTCGAATCTATGACATAGGTATCATGCGACTTTATATCTTACGCCACGCGGAAGCCGAAGCCACCCACCCCGACCCGGAAAGGGCGCTCACAAAGAAGGGCCGCCGGACGGCGGAACAGTTGGGCCGTTTCCTCCGCAAAACGGGCATCAACGATATCGGACGCGTGATCCACAGTCCCTACCGGCGCGCGGTGGAGACCGCGGTGTTGTGCCTCGAAGCAATGGAAACGCGCGTCGCGGCGGAGCCGGTGAACGGCCTCACGCCCGAGGACGACACGGACGAAGCCGTTCGTATCGCGCGCGAAACAGAAGAGTCGCTCCTCATCGTCGGGCACAACCCGCACCTCAGCCTTCTCGTCGCCCGCCTCCTCAGTGGGCGCGACCTCGGAATGGGCATGCGCATGAAAAAAGGCAGCCTTGTCTGCCTCGAATCCGTGCCTTCCATCCACATGAATGCAGGCAACGAGTTCTGGGCACTGCGCTGGGCCATCACGCCAAAGCTCTACGTGACGGATTGACAGGCGCAAACGCGCGGCGCAACGGGTCCGCCGGAATCGGCAAACATACTTGCCATCGGGCCGGGCCGGTGCGAAGCTGCAACACGATGGCTCCTGTCGTTCGCATCCTTACCGTTATCCTCGCTGCCGCAGCGCTCGCCCACGGAAGCCCGCAAGCCGTCAGTCCGGAGCGCGGCGACTCCCGCGACAAGGCGATCCGCGTTCTCGGTCCGCCGACCGGCACCGCATGGATGGGCGACCGGGAGGTCCTTCAGTACCCGCGCGGGCGCATATTCCTGCGCGAGGGCCGCGTTCAAACGGTGGATTTGATGACCATCGACGCTTTCCTCTCGCGCAAGGCCCACGAAGCCCGCAGGGAGGAAAAGGCCGCCGCAGATGCCGACAGCCGTCGGGAAGAGGGCGAAGCCTTGCGGCTCGCCACTCTCGCCGATCCGGACTTCCGGCGGTTGCCGGCGGACGAACGACTCGCCTTCTGGCGCCAATTTGCGGCGGACTATCCCGGAATTTCTATCGAACCCACTCTGTACGCGCTCTCGCGCGAAATCGAACGCGAGCACAGGGCTGCAGAGTCGCCGCACCGCGCGGCGGTTCCACCGGATTCATGGCCGCGTTCGCCGGATATCCGCCGGACAGGACGGTATTTCAGCGTTCCATGCCCCTCTTTCTATCCCTATGCGCCGCGGGTATGGCACCGTCCCCCCGTGTACCGCCGTCCAGCGGTCACGCCGGAGCCCGACGACTCGTTGCGCGCCCGTATCTTCCGCGATTTCGAAGCAAACCGCCGTGCCGCCTATTCGCGGACTTCTCCGTAACAACGGCGGAGAACTCCTCGGACCACAAAGTCGGCTCCGGCGGCCGTTGTGGTCCGGCTTTCCTCGCCCCCGCTGCACGATCGCTTCTCGATTCCCGCCAAAACCGGTGGCCGCCCCTATAAGCCGCCATTGCATGAGGAGTTTCTGTGCGAACAGCGGGCAGGAAGCCACGCTGCATTCGCCTCACCGGCTTATCCGGATACAACCGGGGTCAGCAGCAGCGTTGTCTGGGGCATTAAGTCTACTTATTTTTTCGATAAGTTTTCTTGACACAACCCCGTTATCCGGTGTTACAACATCCCCGGCTTCCTTCCGGTAACGCGAACACATCATTGTCCGGTGTTACGCTGTCCGCAGTGCGGCATCTCCACATTTTGTTCAACGGGACTGGATTCAATGCCTTCTCCAGTCCGTTCCCACCGGAACGGTGCCTGTCCTTCCATATCTTCCGGTCACAACATGAAATCGCACAGCCCGGCCCGCTTCCGCGGCCACGCTCTCACTGCGGCCTTGTTCCTAACGTGTCTGACGGCCCACGCCCAGTGGACCACCGAGCAATTTGAACTGAAAGCGGGTTGGAACGCCGTCTACTTACACATCGACGCCTCGCACGCCACGCTCAACCAGCTGGTGGGCAGCGATCCTGAGAACCCGATTGAAGAAATCTGGGTTTGGTCGCCGCCGGGGCCGGCGCTGCAGTTTTTTGATTCCTTGCAGGCCCCGCAGTCGGGCAGCACGGAGTGGCTGCGCTGGGACCGTTACTGGGCGGGCGCCTCGCCCATGCAACGGCTGCCGGGCAACGCGGCGGCCCTCGTGCGCGTGGCCGACGGCACACCCGACTACACATGGACCCTCGTCGGCAAGCCCGTGCCGCCGGCGCAGCGGTGGACCAGCTCGGGCATGAATTTCATCGGCTTTCCCACGCCCCGCACCAGCCCGCCGACGTGGGGCGATTTCCTCGGCCCGGCGCGCTCCCTGCACGACCATGCCGAGATCTACCGCTACGTCGGCGGTCCCTTCAGTGCGACAAACCCGCAGCGTATCCACGCCCCGCAGTTGCGCAATACCCCGCTTCACCGCAACCAAGCCTACTGGGTGCGCTCGGAGGAATACAACCGTTACTTCGGCCCCTTCGAGGTGGAGCTTCAACACCCCAACGGAATTCAATTCGGGACGCGGAGCGGGCAGTTCCGCATCCGCATACGCAACCGGATCGAAGAACCGGTGACGGTCACGGCCCGGCTCCTGCCCTCCGGGCCGGCGCCCGCGGGCGAACCGGTCGTCGCCGGCAACGTCCCCCTCCTCCTTCGCGGCGAGCAGGACATGAGCGACCTCACCTTCCCCTTCACCCGCTTCAGCGAGGAGGACGGCGCGTTCACGCTCGCACCCGTCGGCCAGGCCGGCGCGAATATAGAGGTCGTCGTCGGCCTCGACCGCTTCGCCCTCGAGGGAATTCCCGGCGACCACTTTGCGGGTATTCTCCGCGTCAGCGACGACGCCGGAATGACGCTGATCGACCTGCCCGTCAGCGCCGGTATCGCTTCCACCGAGGGCCTCTGGGTGGGCAATGCCCTCGTCGGCGAGGTCGCGCATTATCTCGTCGACTACGCCGTGGATGGCACCGGCGGGCTCGCCCAGGACGAAGACGGCGCCTACATCGCCGAAGAGATCGACGAATCCTTCGGCGCGGTGGCGCGGGCCTTTCCGCTGCGGTTGATCATTCACAACAATGGCAGCGGCAATGCCACCCTCCTGCAACGCGTCTACCACGGCATGATCGACGACGAAAACACCGTGCTGACAAAGGACCAGAGCGTGCTCCACCCCGACCGCCTCGCCTCCGCCCGGCGCATCAGCGCAGCCCACCTCCCGTGGACAAGCGGCAACGCCTCGTGGACCTTCAACGGGCCCCTCAACGAAGCGGCTGAGATCGAAACGACGGTTTTCGCGCCTTACGACGACCACGCGGCAAATCCCTTCGTCCACACCTACCATCCCGACCACGACAACCTTGACGCCCGCTTCGAACAAACCCTCCCGCAGGGTGTGGAATCCTACGGTATCGAGCGCCGCATCACCCTCCGCGTGCAGGCCCCCGGCGGCGATTTCGCCAATGTCACGGCCGGCAGCGGCACCCTTTCCGGCACCTACGAGGAAACCGTCCTCCTGCACGGGCGCGACGGCGCCTCCCGCACCTACCGCTCCCGCGGTGCCTTCGCCCTCAACCGAGTCAGCGAAATCGCCACCCTCACCGACTAACTCCTCCTCTCCCTCTCCCTCTTCGTCTTCTTCTTCGTCTTCGTCTCCCTCTCCCGCCGCAAGGCTGCCGACCCAAGGTCTGGCAGCTACTACGATCCACCGCATCAACCGCAACCATGCCTCGCTAAAGCTTCAGCCTACGTTCCACCACTTCAACCACACGGCGCACACGGAGGTACGCCCTCCACCACACCAACCGCAACCAAGGCTCGCTGAAGCTTCAGCCTACGGGCACCGCCGCCGCCAGAAACCACAACACCACTAACCCAAACCCCCAAAAACCCCATCACCCATATAAAAAAAAAAAACCAAAATCAAAAAGAAAAA
>JAFIGH010000144.1 GCA_020831525.1 Opitutales bacterium | reverse complement strand
GGGGGGGGGGCGCCCCCGGGGGGGGGGGGGGCGGGCGCCCCCCCCCCCCGGCGCGGCGCCCTCGGCGGTTTCGGCTTCGACACGGTCTACGATCTCCTTTTTGTGCGCCCCTTCGCCGCGCTCGCCCGCGCCACCCGCAACGATCCCGTCGACCGCGCCACGGAAGGCACGGCGGGCGCCGCGCGAATGCTCCACAGTATCCTCTCCGCCACCCAGTCCGGCCGCCTGCGCTGGTATTCCGCCACCATCGCCGCCGGGGTCATTCTCATCCTCGCCATCGCTTTGCTCACATGATCTTACTTTGGCTCATTCTCCTTCCGTTTCTCGGCGGCATCCTCGCATGGGCCGGGGCCGCCCTCTTCGGCGCGGCGTTCGCGCGCTGGTTTTCCGCCGCCGTCCTCGCCGCCGGGGTCGTCCTCTCCGCTCTGCTGTGGAGCACCGCGGGTTCCGGCGGGGAGCGCTGGATCGCCGCATGGTCCGTGCCGTGGATTCCCTCGCACGGCATCGCCCTCAGTCTCTCCGCCGACGGGTTGAGCGTCGTGCTTGTGGCCCTCACCTATGGTCTCGGTCTCCTTTCCGTCGTCGCTTCATGGAAGTCGATTGAACGCGCCCCCGGTTTTTTCCACTTCAATCTCCTCTGGATCCTCGCCGGCACGGCGGGTGTCTTTCTCGCCACCGATCTGGTCCTTTTCTTCTTCCTCTGGGAGCTGATGGTGCTGCCGATGTTTTTCCTCATCGCCGTGTGGGGCCATGAGAACCGTGTCTACGCCGCCATCAAGTTTTTCATCTTTACCCAAGCGAGCGGACTGCTTCTGCTCGCCGCCATTCTCGGGCTGCACTTTGTCCATGCGGCGAATACCGGCGAGCGCACTTTTGACTACGAGGCGTTGCTCCGGCACGGGGCGACCGGCACCACCGCCATGTGGCTGATGCTCGGGTTCTTCACCGCCTTCGCCGTCAAGCTGCCCGCCTTTCCCTTCCACACATGGCTCGCCGACGCGCACTCGGAGGCACCGACTGCCGGCAGCATCATCCTCGCCGGGGTGCTCCTCAAGACCGGGGCCTACGGCCTCATCCGCTTTGTCCTGCCCCTCTTTCCCGCCGAGGCCGCCGCCTTCGCGCCCGTCGCCATGGCCATGGGCGCGGCCGGCGTGCTCTACGGCGCCATGCTCGCCTTTGCCCAGACCGATCTCAAACGGCTCATCGCCTGCTCCAGCGTCAGCCACATGGGATTCGTCCTCCTCGGGGTCTTTGCCCTCAACGAAGCCGGCCTGCAGGGAACCGTCATGCAATTGGTTTGCCACGGGCTGAGCACGGGCGGGCTCTTTGTCCTCGCCGGTCTGCTCTACGAGCGCCTCCACACACGCGACATGCGTGCCATGGGCGGATTCTGGACGGCGGCCCCGCGCATGGGGGCGATGGCGCTGTTCTTTGCCATGGCCTCCCTCGGGTTGCCGGGCCTCGGCAACTTTGTCGCCGAATTCCTCATACTCTTCGGCACCTTTGCCGTTTCCCCCGCCGCCGCCGCCGTCGCCGCGCTCGGACTCCTCGGAGCCGCGCTCTACTCGCTGCGCTTCTTTCAGGATGTCTTCCAAGGCGGCGCGCCGGATGAGGGCGCCTCCGCCGGAAAGCCCGCCGATATCGTTCCCCGCGAAGCCGTTGTCCTCGCCGTCCTCGCGGCGGGACTCGTCTTCCTCGGCCTCTACCCGCGGCCCGTCCTCAATCTCTCCGCCGATGCCCATTGGACCGTCGGCTTCAGCCGATGCCCCGCGGGGGACGCCGCCACTACGCCGCAGACGACGGCTGAAGCCGACGCTCCTGCGAAGCCAACTGATAGTCCGGGGATCGTTGCCGATAACCCGGTCGCACGGATTACACCACCGGAAACCACGCCATGACCGCAACCGACCTCCAGGCCATCCTTCCGCTCATCGTGCTCGGCTCGGCTTCGCTCGTGCTGCTGCTCCTTCTCGCCTTTTACCGCAACCAGACCGTCACCGCCTTCGCCACGGGCGGAGCGTTCGTCCTTGCGCTGGTCACGCTGCCGTTCGCCGCCGCCCCCGCCCCGTACGTGCAGGAACCGCTCTTTGTTGTCGACGGGTTCGGACTCTTCTTCGTCGCCCTCAACCTCCTCGGCGGCATCGCGGTCGTCATTCTCTCGCACAGCTACCTCGGCAAATACCGCATGGAACGGGGCGAGTTTTACGTCCTCCTCGTTCTCGCCGTCCTCGGCGCGTGTGTCGTCGCCCTCTCGCGGCATTTTGTATCCCTTTTTCTCGGCATCGAGCTGCTCTCCGTGTCGCTCTATGTGATGATCGGGTACGTCTTCACGAAGGAGCGCGCCCTCGAGGCCTCCGTCAAATACCTCTTTCTCTCCGCCGCCGCCTCCGCCTTCCTCCTTCTCGGCATGGCGTTTGTCTACGCCGCGACCGGCAGCATGGTCTTCGGTGCGGGCGCCGTTGCCGCGACCGGCGCGCCCGCGGCCGCCACGCTTTACGTCGTCGCGGGTACCGGCCTCTTTCTCGCGGGAATCGCTTTCAAGCTTTCCCTCGCGCCGTTCCATCTCTGGACACCGGACGTCTACCAAGGTGCTCCCGCCCCGGTGGCCGCCTTTCTCGCCACCGTCGCCAAGGCTTCCCTCATGGCCGTGCTTGTGCGCTACTTCGCCGACGGCTTCACCCCGGAGACCGCCACCCTCGCCACCGTCCTCATCGTGCTCGCCGCCGCCTCCATGGCCGTGGGGAACCTCCTCGCCCTCCTCCAGTCCAACCTCAAACGCCTCCTCGCCTATTCCTCCATCGCGCACGCGGGCTACATGATGGTCGCGTTACTCGCCGGAGGCGACGCCGGGCGCGAGGCCCTCGCCTTCTACATTGCCGCCTATTTCGCCGCCGCCCTCGGTGCCTTCGGCGTGATCGGCTACCTCAGCCCCGCCGACGACGAACGCGACGACATCGCCCGCTACCGCGGGCTCTTCCGCTCCCGTCCCGTCCCCGCCGCCGCCCTCGCGGTCATGCTCTTCTCCCTCATCGGGCTGCCTCTCACCGCCGGGTTTTTCGCCAAGCTGTTCGTCCTCTCCGCGGGCGCGGGCGCGGGCCGCTGGTTCCTCGTCCTGTGGCTTGTCGCCAACAGCGCCGTCGGTCTCTACTACTACCTGCGCGTCGTCTCCGTGATGTGCGGACAACCCGGCGACGACGAAGAGGCGGACGCCGCTCGGGAGTCTCCCCCGCCCCACGCCGTCAGTGTGGGTATACTCCTCGGAGTCCTCGCGGCCATCGTCCTTTGGGCTGGCCTCGCGCCGCAGATTCTACTCGAATGGATCGCGGATTTGTCGTTCTTTTCACTTTCCTGAGCCCAGCCATGCCCACATTGTTCAACCGCCAACCCTAAACCCCGTCCGGGCGTCCGCGCCACGGGCCTGCAAACCATGGAAACCAAAACTCCTGTCTCCGCGATTCTCGACCACAAAGGTCCCAGTGTTCACAACATCCGTCCCGAGGCAACGGCCCTCGACGCCGTGCATCTCATGAACGAAAAAAAGGTCGGTTCACTCCTCGTCATTGAGAACGGAAAATCCGTCGGCATCTTCACCGAACGCGATGTCCTCGTGCGCATCGTCGACGCCCGGCGTGATCCCGAGACAACAACGGTGCGCGATGTCATGACGGCCAACCCGATCGTCATCAAGCCGTCGGTCACCGTCGAGGAAGCCATGCGCATCGTCACCGAGAAGCGCCGCCGCCACTTGCCCGTGATCAACGAAGAAGGCGACCTCCTCGGGCTCATCTCCATCGGGGACCTCATGCGCTGGATCGTGCGCGAACAGGACACCTACGTCGACAACCTCCTCGACTACATCCACGGCCGCTATCCGGGCTGAGACAGCGGTCCCGGCAACGCATGGCCGCCGGCGCGCGCCCCGCGGCCACCCTCAGCCCGTTGTCCGGAGCCCGCCGGCGATGGCGTTAATGGTGAGAAGAACGTCCTGGAGAAGTGCTTCCTTTTTCGCCGGATCACCGCAGGCGCGCCAGCGGGCGAGGAGGTCGATCTGGCGCATGTGAAGCGGACGCAGGGCCTCGGCCCGGGGACGGAGCGTCTTTTCAAGGCGGGGGCGGCGTATTGCGCGGGACCGTCCGAGAAGATCGCCCACGGCTTGGCGCGTGCGCTCGTGCTCCGCGAAGATGCAGTCGAGCACGTCCGCACGGGCAGCCATATCACCGACAAGCCCGGCGTAGCGCTCCATGATCCCGCGGTCCGAACTGAGCAGGGCCGTCTCCACGTTGGTGAGGACATAGCGTAGGAAGGGCCATTCGTCGATGGCACCGTCGAGCGCCTCCCACGCCGCCGGGTCATTGGCACGCAGAGCTTCGAAAGCCCCGCCCACGCCGAACCAGCCTGGCAGGAAAAACCGGCACTGCGACCAACTGAAGACCCACGGAATGGCGCGCAGATCGGCAAGCGTGCGCGCCCCCGTACGCCGCGACGGACGCGAGCCAATGCGGCTCATCTCAAGGGCGTCGATAGGCGTGGCTTCGCGGAAGAAAGTCATGAATTCCGGCATCTCAAGGAGGTCGCGGTAGACGCGGCGGCTGGCCTTGGCGAGGCCTTCCATAACACCTTCGAGCGGGTGCGCGCGCGCCTCCGTCCCGAGGTTGGCGAGGGAGTAGTAGAAAGTTCCCGCCACGAGGAGATCTAGGTTGTAGCTGGCCGTAAGGAGGTTGGCGTATTTCTGCGCGATGACTTCGCCCTGCTCGGTGAGCCGCAGATCGAAAGCCGCCGATTCCGACGGCAGGGCCTCGAGGAAGCGGTGCGTCGGGCCGGCCCCCCGGCTGACAGTGCCGCCACGGCCATGAAAAAACCGGATACGCACGCCGCGCTCCGCCGCCACCCCGGCCACGGCCCGTTGCGCCTTGAGGAGCGACCACTGCGCGGCCAGGATACCACTGTCCTTATTGCTGTCGCTGTAGCCGATCATGACCTGCTGGTAATAATCGTCGAGCCGCTCCATTCCCTTGCCCGGCGGCGGAAGGTCGCGGCCCTTTTTCACCATCTTTCCGTGGCGTCGCCGGAACCACGCGAGTGATCGTTGTGTAACAGGATGATCCAGAAACGCAGCAAGGATGCCCGGCCCTGCCTCAAGGTCATCAATCGTTTCGAGGAGGGGCGCGACCGGCACAGTGCAGACGGTGCCCTCGTCAATTTCCGCAAAAAGCCCCGCCTCACGGGCAAGAAAATAGACACCGAGCAGGTCGGACAACGAACGGGTCATGCTAAGGATAACCGACCCGATCCCTTCCTCGCCGTGGCGGGCGCGCTGCAGCGCGAACTCCCGAAGCGCGCCGACCGCCGCGAGTGCTTCGCGGTCAGTCAGCTCGGTTGCGTTGAGGAGGGGTTGCGCAGTTGCGAGCTGTTCATTGAAGAAAGCTACGCGCCGCTCCTCGTCCCACTGCGCGAAGTCCGCGTCCTTCCAACCCGCCGTGCGCAGGATTTGACTCACTGCCGTCTCGTGCAACCCGCTGTTCTGCCGGATGTCGAGTGCCGCGAGGTGAAAGCCGAAGACCTCCGCCGCGCGCAGGAGCGGATCGATGTCGGCCTGCGCGATGTGTGCGGCCCCCGCCTCGCACAGGCACTCCCGCACTTCCCGAAGGTCGCGCGTATACTGGTACGCAAAACGGTAGTAGCGCTCGCTGAGCGGGGCTGCTGCCGCCGCCTCTCCGTCCCCCGGCGGAATACGCATCAGGATAAGCGAAAGCACCTGACGCCACGGTTCGTTGGGATTGCGCGCCCGCACTTCCTCAAGCGCCGGCGCACCCACCAGCCCCCCAAGGGCCTTGATCTTGCGCGCAAGCGAAGGCGGTTCCGGACGCAAAAGCGTGCTCAAACTCAATTTCGCCCGCACTCCGGTGAGAAGCGTCCGCTGCAGAGCAAGCGCCTGCCCGCGCAGCTCCGCAAGCGTCTCCCGCGTGACCGCCGGGGTGACGAGGGGATGGCCGTCGCGGTCGCCCCCGACCCACGTGCCGAAACGCAGACGCGGGAGCACCGCCGGGTCCGCCACAAGCGCGGGGTCCAGTTCTGCCGCCGCCCACGCCGCGCGCAGGTGCGCGTCCGTACGCCGCAACGCGTCCGGGAAGACATGCACAAGATAGTGCAGGAGCGCAGCGCGTTCGGACGCCACCGTCGGCTTTTCCAACAGGGTTTCGCCTGTGCGCCAGAGCCGTTCGAGGGCATTGCGTACCTGACGGTCGATCTCCCTCTGCTCCGAGGGCGTCCACATCGTGTTCTCCCGCTGCACAAGCGAAAGGTAAAGTCCGCGGTGGTGCTCAAGCACCGTCACCCGCTTCGACTCTGTCGGATGCGCCGTGAGCACCGGCTCTACGCGCACGTGCGGGAGCGCCACGGCCAATTGCTCCGCCGTCCAGCCCGCCTCCTTCAGTTGCCGCAGATAGAAGCCCCAGAGGCCCGGCTCGGTGAGCATGCCTTCGTGGCGCTCCCCGTGGCGCCGCATCTGGTTCGCAACGTTTTCCTCCACCATGTTGAGGAGCTGGAAGGAAATCGAGTAGGCCTGCGCCGTCGCGTTGTCCGGCACCGGCGCCGCCTCCGGCAGGGGCGCGCCGTGCCAAGGCAGGGCCTCCGCCACCGCGCCGTCCCCCACCCCCTCAAGAACCTCCGCGAAGGTCTCCATGAGGTAATCCAAGTCGCGGTCGATTTTTTCGAAACCAAGGCGGATCCGCTCCCCCGCCGCATCAGCCGTCGTCTTCCTGTCCATCCCCGCCAAGCCACCCCATCCCGCCCACGAAGTCAACACGGGCGCAACCCTACCAAACCAGCACTCCTCCATGTCAATAAATTTATTTGCGAATTAATAAAAATGAATAAATAATTCATAGTTTAGTTCTGTTCATTTATTAACTATGAAAATTATTTTGAGCTTGCGTTGCCTGTCGTCGGCTGGAGAATCTATTTCCGTCATGAGTTACCATCTGCGGATCAAGAGTTCTCACCGGGCGGCGTTCCACTGTGTCTGCCGCGTGACACGGCAACTGGGGCTGCTTGGTGAACCGGAGCGCGATGCGCTGGCCGCGGCGATGCGGCGGGCGGCGGCGTTCTCGGGTGTGGAGCTGCTCGCTTACTGCGTGTTGTCCAACCACTTCCATCTCCTTGTGCGCGTCGATCCGCAGGCGCGCGAATGCGGTGATGAGGAGCTGCTCAAACGCTTCCGCGCCCTCTACGGGGAGGAGCGCGCGCAGTGCCTCGGCATGGACGCCAAGGACCTCGAAACCCTCTTCGCCGACCCCGCCCGCGCGGAGACGGCGGAGAAAGTGCGCGCGAAGCTCTTCGCGCGCATGGGGGATGTCTCGGCCTTCATGCAGACGCTCAAGCAGCGCTACACCAAGTGGTTCAACCGCACGCACAGCGGCGACGGCACGCTCTGGTCGGAGCGCTTCCGCAGCGTGCTGGTGCAGGACGCCTCGGGTCCGCTGCGCACGGTGGCGGCCTACATCGACCTCAATGCGGTGCGCGCGGGGATGGTGGACGACCCGAAGGCCTACCGCTGGTGCGGCTACGCCGCGGCCCTCGCGGGCGACGAGGAACTGCGGCGCGCCTACGGCGGGTTCTTCCCGCAGGCGAAGGAGGCGGCGGAGGCGCTGGCGGACTACCGGATCTACGTGCTGGGCAAGGGACGGCTGCCCAAGCGCGACGGGACGGGCGCGCGCGTGCCGGACCACGTTGCGGCGGAGGCGCGTGAGCGCGGGGGCCGTCTGCCCGCGCACGAACTGCTTTTGCGCAAGACGCGTCAGTTCAGCGAGGGGCTGGTGCTGGGCACGAAGGCCTTTGTGGAGGCGGTTCTGCGCGGTGACGAAGGTCTGCGCTACCGGCGCAAGCGCGCACCCAAGCCGGTGCCGTCGCCCGCAGGGGAAGAAGCTCTCGCCTGCGCGCGGCAGTGGCTGCGGGCGAAGGAACCGGCAAAATCGCGAGGCAAGCGGAGCTAGCAGCCTGTCGGCTTTAGAATTCGTAGTTTGAAAGCGGTATTCGGGCTTTG
>JAFIGH010000143.1 GCA_020831525.1 Opitutales bacterium | reverse complement strand
AGGGACGGCTGCCCAAGCGCGACGGCACGTGCGCGGCGCGCGTGCCGGAGCACGTGGCGGCGGAGGCGCGGGAACGCGGCGGTCGCCTGTCGGCGCACGAACTGCTTTTGCGGAAGACACGGCAATTCAGTGAAGGTCTGGTGCTGGGCACGAAAGCCTTTGTGGAAGGGGTGCTGCGCGGGGACGAAGGCCTGCGTTACCGGCGCAAGCGCGCGCCGAAGCCGGTGCCCTCGCCCGCGGGGGAGGAGAGCCTTGCCTGCGCGCGGCAGTGGCTGCGCGTGAAGCGGGAGGACTGAGGTTTCTTCGCGTCCGGAGACGATGGACCTTCCTGCGGTTTTACGCGGACTGAAGACACGCGCTCCCGCGAGCCAGCAGCTTATGCGGGTGCCGTTATTGTATGAGGGCGCGCTCGGCGGGGGTTGGGAGGGGAAGAAAATGGATCGTGGCACCCGTTGACGGGGGCTCGCGGTTGCCGGGGAGGCGGACGAGGGCGTCGACGCCGCGGAGGGCGGCGATGTCGCCGGAGTCGAGCCACGGGAGGGGTGCGGTGGTGGCGCGCCCGGTCTCATCGGTGGAGACACGGGCGGGCCAGAAGCATTCGCGGGCGTCCGGGCGGAGGGGGGCACCGTCGGCGAGGGCGGCGGCGCGCAATTCCGCGGGCGGGCGACCGGCCATGCGCGCGAGGGCACGGCGGATGAAGAGGTGGGCGCAGGCGAAGTGGGAGACGGGGTTGCCGGGAATGCCGAAGGCGAGGCGGTTTCCGGACCGTGCGAAAAGGAGCGGTTTGCCCGGCTTGACGTTGACACGGTGGAAGACGGTTTCGAAGCCGAGGGATTGCAGGAGCGCGGGGGTATTGTCGTGCGGGCCGACGCTTGCCCCGCCGGAGACGAGAAGAAGGTCGAAGTCGATGCCGTCGAGCACGCGCAGGGCGTTGTCGACAGCTTCGTCGGCATACAGTGTCTGCCGGATGTGGCAACGGGGACCGGCGAGGAGGGCGCGGAGAAGAGGGCCGTTGGTGTCGCGGATTTGGCCGGGGGCCGGCTGTTCGGAGCAAGGGACGATCTCGGACCCGGTGACAAGGTGGACAATACGGGCGGAGCGGACGACCTTCGGGCGATGAACGCCGACCGAAGCGAGGACGGCGATTTCGCCGGGGCCGACGGAAGTGCCCTTGCCGAGAAGGGCGGCGCCCGCGCGCATTGAAGAGCCCTGCCTGCGTACAATGGAAGTGTCCGGCGTGGCGGTGAAGCGCACGGTCGTCTGGTCGGTGACGGCATCCTCGACCATGACAACGGCCACGCCGGCGGGGAGCGCGGAGCCGGTGCAGACACGGAGAGCCTCCCCGTGTGCGGGTGCCGGGGGCGCCGGTTGGCCCGGGAGAATCTCGCCCGCGAGCCGGTAGCTCTCTCGTTCCGGCTGTCCTGCGGCGAGGGCGAAGCCGTCGACGGCGGAACGGTCGAATGCGGGTTGATCGGCGTATGCGCAAACAGATCGGGCGAGTGTCCGCCCCAAGGCGTCGTCGAGAGCAACGTTCTCGGCGGGCAAGGCCTGTGCGCAGGCGTCGATGTGCTCCCAGGCTTCGGTTACGGAGATCATTCTGAAATCGAATCGGGTGCCGGAAGCGGCAGGACGCCGACCTTCCAGATGGGCACGTCCTGCTTGAGCCGGTCCATGAAGGCGGAGAGGAGGGCGAAGGCTTCGGCGCGGTGGGCGGCGGCGACACCCGCATAGACAGCCGTTTCGCCCACGGGGATGTCTCCGGTGCGGTGCACGACGCATGCGGCGTGGCAAGGGTGCTCTCCGCCGAGTTCGCGAAGGATGCGCACTGTCTGCTTTTCCGCCATGCCGGTGTAGGCGCGGTAGCGCAGGCCGCCGATGGGCGTGCCGTCCTCAGTGCCGCGCACGATACCGTGGAATTCAGCGAGCGCCCCGTGTGCTCCCTCGCCCGGCGGGGACCACGGGCGGGCGGGAATGGCGGTTTCGGTCAGCGATACGGTGATCTTCATGGCGGACGGCGGGAATTGGCTCACCCTCCGGAGACGGGCGGCAGGACGGCCACTTCGTCGCCGGGCCGCACGTGCTCGCCCGGTGAAAGAAATTGCTCGTTCCGGGCGACCCGGCAGATCCCGCGGATGGCCTCAAGGGCGGGATGCCGCCGCACAGCCTCTTCCCAGAATTCCGCTTCACTGAGCGGCGCGGCGATTCCGTTCCACGACTCCTCGGAGCAACCCGCAAGGTTCTCCGCCTGTGAAAAATAGAGAATTCTCATTATATTGCTCCTGGCTTTGGGTGGTACGGAGAATACTTCAGCATCGGTATGAAGGGGCAAGGCTCTGACCATTGAGCATAGCGCGGGTCGCCTCAAGGGGATTCTGTCGGCGGCCAGTCGTCCGGAGTGTTGATGTTGGTGAAGCCGGGGCTGAGTTCCGGCGGGACGGGAAGCTCTTCGGCGAGGCCGCGCGCGACGAGGATATTCGTCCATTGCCGCAGGGAAAAGCGTCCCGCGCGGATTTGCTCCAGAGCGCTCTCCAAGGCGGCTGTTGAGTAGACAGCGGCGAGGGGCTCATGCGCTTCGTTGAGCTTCGGGATCACGCTGCGGTCGGCCCGTGCACGTTCCATCAGGCGGCGAAGGTATTCGGCGGGCATAAACGGGATATCGACGGCAAGGACCAAGGCCAGCCCGCCTGCGGGAAGCCGGCTCAGCACACTTGCGATGCCCCCGAGGGGGCCGGCATCGAAGCCGTCGGCAACGAACCCCATGCCGACGGGGAGCCATTCCGGTGGTGTCCGCGCGGAGACAACGGGCGTGGTCCCGGTGACTTCGCGGAGCAGGGTGGTCTGGCACTGCCAGAGAGGGAGTTCCCTATATTCAAGCAAGGCCTTGTCGAACCCCATCCGGCGCGAGCGCCCGCCGGCGAGGAGGACGCCGACAACGTGACCCTGCAATGATGAGGCCGCATTCATCCGCCGATGTAGGACATTTCCACTTTCTTGTCGCGGGGTTCAGATTGGCTTGCGCGCAGTTCTGAATAGCGGTCCTCGCGGGCACCCCAAACTTCGCGGATTCTCTCGGCGATCCGTGCGACGGGAGCCCGGCTGTCAAGGAGTTCGAGCAGATCGTGTCCCCGCGTGGCGAAGAGGCAGGTGAAGAGTCTGCCGTCGGCGGAGAGGCGGGCGCGGCCGCAGTCGCGGCAGAAGGGCTGCGTGATCGACGTGATCACACCGGCTTCCACGGGTAGACCGTTGTAGCGGTGGCGCCGCGCGACTTCACCCGGTGCCGAAGGCGGAAGGGGCTCGAGCGGATGCAGGCGTCCGATGCGCTCAAGGATCTCGGCGGCGGGTACGGTGAGGCTGTGGTCCCACCCGTGGTGGTTGCCCGTGTCCATGTACTCGATGAAGCGCAGGGTGATGCCCGCGCGGCGGAAATGGTCGGCGAGCGGCTCGATCTCCGAATCATTGAGGTCGCGCCGGATGACGGTGTTGACCTTGACGTCGAGGCCCGCCGCACGGGCGGCATCAATGCCTTCGAGAACACGGGAGGGATGGCCGCGGCCCCCGCTCATCTTGCGGAAAACGACGGGGTCGAGGGCGTCGAGGCTCGCGTTGACCCGCCGTAGACCGGCCGCTGCGAGGGGCGCGGCGAGCCGGGCGAGCCGGGTGGCGTTGGTCGTCATGGCGAGGTCCACGAGACCTTCCACCCGTGCGAGACGGGCGACGATATCCACCGCCTCCGGACGCAGGAGCGGTTCGCCGCCGGTGAGGCGCACCTTCCGCACCCCGAGGGAGACAAAGGCACGCACGGCCCGTTCCAGCGCGGCGGGCGTGAGAAGCCGCTCTTTGGGCAGGAAGGCGTAGTCCGGACCGAAGACTTCCTCCGGCATGCAGTAGCGGCAGCGCAGGTTGCACCGGTCGATGAGCGACAGGCGCAGGTCAAAGAGCGGTCGGTTGAGACGGTCGCGGATCATGCTTAAAAGAGACACAACCCTAGCCGAAATGGTCCGGGATGCCAGAGGTTTCGCGCATTTACCGCAGGATCGGCCAGATGGATCGCCCGAGGGCGAAGCCGGAAATGCCCACGTCCAGGCGGAGGAGATTCGGACTCAAATTGCATGATGAAATTGCGGAAAAAAGGCGGATATATCTGCTTTGTGCAGATTTTCTGCATGAAGATTGACCCTTCACCGCCGAGCGACTCAGTCACGAAGGGCATCGTTCGAAGTTGGTCGAGTTTGCCCGGCAGGCCGATTTCAATATTGTCAACTTGGGTGCGGAGGAACTCTCAGCGGAGAAATTGATCAGGGAGACTCCTGTTGAACTGCACAAGAAGATCCTTGCCGCCCGGATTTTTGGCGGGATCAAGACCTACCACCACAAATTGAATGCCGCAGGTGATGTTGTCGGCACAGTGGAATTTGAT
Source organism: Opitutales bacterium (assembly GCA_020831525.1). Taxonomy (GTDB): domain Bacteria; phylum Verrucomicrobiota; class Verrucomicrobiia; order Opitutales; family Oceanipulchritudinaceae; genus SLLG01. The sequence continues at coordinate 3,779 of JAFIGH010000143.1, read as the reverse complement.
CTGAATGAGGACGAAAGTCAGGGGACACAGAAATTTATCGCTTTGTCCGGCCCGGTCACCCACACGCTTGAAGAAGGCTCCATTCTCGTCATCGACGAGTTGGAGGCAAGGCTTCACCCAAAACTGACGCAAGCGATCGTCGATCTTTTCCACAGCCCGGTAAACGAAAGAAATGCGCAATTGGTGTGCGCCACCCACGATGTCACACTACTTGATCCTGAGCGCTTTCGCAGGGACCAAGTCTGGTTTTGCGAAAAAGGAAGCGACGGGGCGACCAGCCTGTTTTCCTTGGCCGAGTTCGATCCGCAGAAGGTGCGCTCGACCACCAAGTTCTCACGTCAATACATGTTAGGCCTGTTCGGTGCTGTTCCGAAACTGGCGCATTTTCAGGAAGCCGCCGCTTATGCCGTCAAGGAGTAAGAAGCCATGGCAGCGTGGGAGGAAGTCGCCTGCGAAAGACCGCCCACTGCGCCGGATTCTTATTCTCTGTGAAGACGAGAAGAGCTCTGTCCTTTACCTGGAAAAATTTCCAGTAGACAAGGATGTTGTTGAGGTGGATTGCGAAGGAACGGGTAAAAACACCGACAGCCTAATGGAGGAAGCGATACAGCGCAAAAAACAAGCCTATGAGGAAGGCCGCCCCTACCAGGAAGTTTGGGTCGTCTTCGACCGGGACAGTTTTCCACAACATAATTTCAACCGGGCCTTCCACTTGGCAAGTTCACACCGGGAGGTGACGGCATGCTGGTCGAATGAGTGTTTCGAGCTTTGGTATTTGCTCCACTTTCAGTACCAGAACACCGCAATGAAGCGGATCCAGATCTTCAAAGAAGTCAGTAAGAAAGTTGGGCGCACCTACCAGAAAAATGATGGTACGATCTACGATACGCTGAAGGACAAGCTCGAAACGGCCCAAAAAAACGCGGATCGGCTTTACCAGTTGAACGAGAGAAACCGAACGGGCAGCGATAACCCTTCAACGAAAGTTCACCACCTCGTCAGCATGCTCCTGAAGCTGAATCCCGCGAACTTCGATTCCTGAACCACAGGGATTTTCCCCTGTTCTCTTCGAAATGTGCCAATCCGCCGCAACAATTGTGAGCGACGACAGATCTGGCTCCATTTGTTTCGCGCGATTTCGATCTGCTAGGCCGACCGTTCGACACTGCTGGAAGTGGCGAATCTGGCTAAGGCGCAGCCACAGTTCTTCGCCGTCCGCCCTCCGACAAATGCCCTCGGTGTGGTGGCTTCACAGACAGGAATGGCTGTGTCACGTTGCGAGGGCTGCCCCTTGAATTCGTCCTCAAAGGCGAAAGTCGAACTGTATCCAAATTTTTGTTTTGTCGGCACTGACGCCGGGTCCGGCGGCTTCGCGGCCTTTGTAGCGGGTGGCTTTGACAAGGGCGCCGAGATTCTCCGTGAGCGGGCGGGTGAGGAGGAGGCCCAGCTCGTGGCCGTAGGTCTGGCTGATGTATTGCGCGCGGAAATAGCGCGCTTCGAAGCGGGCGTTGACTTTCGTCTCCCCGAGCGGGCCGGCCAGCCACAGGTAGGTGTCGCGCAGGCCGTCGGGCGGGGTGGTGAGGAAGGTGTCCGCCCAGCCGTTGAAGGCGTGGAGGGTGGCGAGGGGTGTCTGGAAGGCGCGTTCGCCGTCGCCGCCGAGTTCCTCGTAGCCGATGCCGGCTTGGAATCCCGCCCGGCGCGCGCCGAGACGGAGGTGGTAGTAATCCTCCCGGTACGATGCACCGCTGGTGGAGCGGTTGTCGCGCTGGCGCCCGAATTCAGCCCGGTAGAGAAGGGTGTAGTCACCGTTGAGGGCGTGGGTGCCGTCGACAAAGAGGCCGGTGGTGTCGGACGACATGGCGGTGAGGTTGCGCAGGCGCAGGGCGTAGTGGTAGGCGCCGAAGGTCGTGTCGTCCATGCCCGTGTAGAGGACGTTGACGAAGTGGTTGTCGGTGCGGAGGCGGCGCAGAGGCGTGGCGGGGGTTTTGCTGCCGAAGATACGGTTGACCTGCCAGTTCCATGTGTAGTCGATGACAACATCGGGCACGGCGGTCACGCGCAGGCGGCCGGCGTCGTAGGTCTGGTCGTTCTGCCGCCAGCCGACCGTGCCGATGTGGCGCTGGTTGAGGAGGTTGATGCCCTGGCGACCGACGGTGGCGGAGAAGCCGTCGTCGGCGTAGGCGGCGAAGAGGCGGTTGAGGGCGAAGGTTTCGGGATCGGGAATGACCGTCCGTCCGTTGTTGAAGGGCGGCGGGTAGACCGCGAAATCCCCGTTGTTGAGGACCCAGTTGTATTCGCCTTCGACGAGGGCGGAGAAACCCTCGAAACTCGGCGTCTCGTAGCCGAAGCGGGTGCGCAGGGTGAAGGCGTCGGCGGCGCGCAGGCCGTCTTGGTCGGCATGCTCGTAGCGCAGGCGCGTGTTGAAGATGAGTCTGCCTTCGTCCCACGGCGAACCGGCGCGGGCAAGGACGGACTTGCCGAGTTCGGTGGCGTCGGCGGGCGACGGCGCGAGAGAGAGGAGCCCGGCCGCAAGGACGACGGGAAGGATGAGTTTTTGCGAGCGTGTATTCATTTGTGTTTGGATAAGAAAGGTTGAACGAAGCCGGGACGGGTTTTCAATAAACATCGCGAAGGTAGCGCTTGGCGGCGCGGAGAGACTGCACGTATTCCGCGGCGAAGTCGGCGTCCCTGCCGGCGTGTTCGGCGATGATGTCGTGCAGGGCGGCGTCGACATCCTTGGCCATGCGCGAGGCATCGCCGCAGACGTAGAAGGCGGCCCCGGCTTCGAGCCAGTCGTAGAGTTCGCGTCCGTGTTCGCGCATGCGGTCCTGCACGTAGATTTTCTCTGCCTGATCGCGCGAGAATGCGGTATCGAGTCGGGTGAGGACACCGCGCTTCTGCCAGTGCTTGAGTTCGTCGGCGTAGAGGAAGTCGGTGGCGGACCTCTGGTCGCCGAAGAAGAGCCAGTTCCTGCCCGTGTGGCCGAGGGCGGCGCGCTCTTCGATGAAGGCGCGGAACGGTGCGATGCCCGTGCCGGGGCCGACCATGACCATGGGTGCGGCGGAGTCGGCGGGCGGGCGGAAGCTGTTGTTGGGTTGGAGGAAAACACGGCAGCGCTCGCCTTCTGCAAGTCCGGCGAGGAAGGTGGAGCACACGCCGAGGCGGTCCTCGCCGTGGGCCGTCCAACGGACGGTGCCGACGGTAACATGGACCTCGCCCGGATGGGCGCGGGGGCTGGAGGAAATGGAGTAGAGACGGGGGCGAAGTTGTTTGAGGGGCGCGATGAAGTGCTCTGTGGAGGGAAAGCGGACGCCGTGGTCGCGGACGGGATCGAGCTGGGTGCGTCCGTCGAGGTAGGCTTTCATGGCTTCCTTGTCATCGACGAGCGTCTTGAGCTCGGCGGCGGAGGAAAGGCGCGCGCATGCCTCGACAAAGGGCGCGGTGAGGCGGGTAATATCGTAGTGGTAGCGCAGGGCCTCGAAGAGCGGACCGACGCGACCGTCGGGCAGGGGCGCGGGGGCGTCTTCGGGCAGGCCGGAAGCGGCGATGATGTCGTCGACGAGGCGGGGAGAATTTTCCGGGCAGACCCCGAGGGCGTCGCCCGCTTCGTAGCTGAGGCCGGATTGGCCAAGGGCGATTTCGATGTGGCGGGTCTCCTTGGCCGAGTCCGGGGCGTTCAGGTTGTGGTTGCGGAGGATCTTTGCCGGGTATGGATGCTTCTTGTCGTAGGCGATGGCAGATGGCTGATCGATGATGGTTGATGGCTGATGTCGGAGGTC
>JAFIGH010000142.1 GCA_020831525.1 Opitutales bacterium | reverse complement strand
TGATACACGGGACTTTAACCCGATTACAACGCGCCCATGCCGGGCACACACAAGGGTGTACTGCTCCGGCAGATCGAGCCCGGCAAGCCGCTCCTGCACTTGACCCATAACCGTGCCGACGTCGGACACGGCCGTGTTGATGTCGCCCACGATGCGCACGGCGCGGTTCTGGTTCTCGCGCACGATGTGCGCCGGTCCCTCGCCGAGTTCGAAAGAAACCACCTCGCGCAGGTGGATCGGCTCGCCGTCGTCGCGAAAGACCAGCATCTGCCCGAGCGTCCCGGCGTCACTGGCGGCCTCGCGCGGCAGGCGCACGCGCACATCATACTCCTGATTGGCAGAGCGGAACTGTGTGGGCACGGCCCCGTCGACGGCGTCGCGGATGGCACCCCCTACCTCGGAGACACGCAGACCAAAGGCGGCGGCCCGCTCACGGTCGACACGCACACGGAGGATGGGACTGCGGTCCTCGCGCCCGATCTCCACGCCTTCAAGACCTTCGATTCCCTGCAGGCGCGAAACGACTTGCGCGCCGAGCCGGTGCAGGCGCTCCAGTTCTTCGCCCACCACACTAATTGACAGGTCGGCGTCTCCGCCGAAGTGCAGGCCCGGAATACTCGGCGGGCGCACACTGATACGCGCCCCGGGCAAATCGAGCGCGCCGAGTACCTCCTGCGCCTCCGCGACCCACAGCCCGGCCGGCATCTCCGGGCGCTCACCGGCGGGAACGAGTTGCACGCGGATGTTTGCCGTGCCGGGGCGCTCATTCACCACGCCCCCGCCGAGATGTCCGCCAATAAAGGAGAAGACCGAGTCCACATGGCCCATCTCCGCGACGGCGCTCTCTATGCCGCGCGCGGCTTTATAGGTCTCGTCGGGCGGCGTGCCGGGCGGCAGGACCATGCGCACGTGGACGCTCCCGTCGTCCACCTCGGGCAGAAACTCCTGCCCCAGCCCGCCGTGCAGGTAGAGCCCGGCGGCGAGGGTGCCCGCCGCAAACGCCAGAACACCCGCGCGCCAGCGCAGGACACGCGGCAGGAGGCGCCGGTAGCGGCGCCGCAGCAGGGCCAGCCCGTTGTTGAAGCCGCGGAAGAAAAAGGACCGGGCGAGACCGCTCTCGAAGCGGATTCTGCCGAGCAGGACGGCGAGCATGGGCACAAGGGTAAGCGCCGCCGCGAGTGTCGCAAGGATAGCAAACGATAGCGTGAGAATTAATTCCTGAAACACCTGCGCCGCAAGCCCGCTCACGAGAAGAAACGGTGCCACGGCGGCGAGGTTGGTAAGCGTGCCCGCAACGATGGCCGACCCCACCTCGCGGGCACCGTGGTGGGCGGCATCCTCCGGTGCCTCACCGAGCTTCTCCCGGTGCCGGAAAATGTTTTCGAGCATGACAATGCCGTTGTCGAGAAGCAGGCCGACACCGAGAGCGAGACCGCCGAGGGAGATGATATTGAGCGTCAGCCCGCCGAGTCCCATCATCGCGAAGGTCGCCATGACGGCGATAGGCAGGGCAAGACCGATGACAAAGCTCCTGCGGAAGCTGCCGAGAAAGAGGAAAACGACCCCCATGGCGAGCATCCCTCCGAGCAGCGCCGCCATGCCCACGCCCGCGATCGCCCCACGGATAAAAAACGCGGGGTCGCCGATAGCCGTGTATTCGATATCCTCCGGAATGAAGCCCGAGGCCCGCAGACGCTCCATCGTGGCATCAATGGCGTCGACTACTTCCACGGTGTTTGCCTGCGGTAGTTTAAAAACGGATACCTGCGATGCGGGCGCGCCGTCGAGCCGGACGTAGAGGCGCTGGTCGCGGTAGCCGTCGCGCACCTCCGCGAGTTCCGAAAGGCGGATGCGGCTTCCCTCGCCGCCGGGCAGCGCGATGATGACGTTGGCGATGTCCTCCGCCGAAGTGAACATACCGTCGGTCGTGGCCATCACATCAAAGGTATCCGAGGTCACCCACCCGCCTGCGATGTCGACATTTTCCTCCGCCAGCGTGTCGATGATGTGGCGCATGCCGAGCCCGTAGGAACGGAGGCGCTCCTGGTCGACGATCACCTCGACCTCGCGCCGCAGACCGCCCGCCGCCTCCACCCCGGACACCCCGTGGATCGCGACAAGCTGCGGAGCAAGCCGGTTCTCCACCCAATCCCGCACCTCCACCTCGGACCGCGCGCTGGATCGGAAACCCGCCTGCCAGACGGGATCCTGCGCGGGGTCGAACTTGTAGAGGCGCAGCGACTCGATGTCCGGCGGCAGCTGGGTACGCGCGAGTTCGAGGTGGCGCGCGGCGTCCTGCAAAGCGAGGTCGATGTTCGTGCCGTGGCGGAAGTGCAGGTTGACATTCGTGCGGCCCTGCGAGGCGCGGCTGTCGATTTCGATGAGATTTTCCGTGGCGGCGAGGTTGCGCTCGAGCACGCGCGTGACCTGCTCCTCCATGATCTCCGGTGCCGTGCCGGGATAGTTCGCCGTCACCCGGATCTGGGGCCGCTCGATCTCCGGCAACAGGTCAATGGGCAAACGGTCGATAAAGAACAGCCCCATCACGACCACGACCGATGCCACCGCCAGCGTTCCCACGGGGCGGCGGATGCAGGTGCTCGCCAGTCCGCGCGGGGCAGGGGCCGAGCCGCCGTCTCTGTCTTCGGCGCGCACCGTCATCCCCTCCATCCGACGATGCGCACGGGTTCGCCGTCGCCCATTTCAATCGGATTGGTGGCGAGGACGATTTCGCCCTCCTCCAAGCCCGAGAGCACTTCCGTCCACTGCCCGCGCGTCGCGCCGGGCTCGATCCCGCGGCGGCGCAGGTAGCCGTCATCGATGACATACACGTAGCGATCATCCCCTTCCTCGCCGACAGCGGCGGCGGGCACGGCAAGGGCGTCGGGCCGCCGGTCGATGGAGGCGCGCACCCGCGCGAGGTAGCCGGGCCGCACCCCGCGCGTGGCGGCGTCCGCGGGCAAGGCGACCTCTACGGTGACAAGACGGCTGGCGCCGTCGGCACTTGGGAAAACACGCCGCACGGTACCCTCCATCTCCGCATCGGGCAGAGCATCTAGCCGAACGGACACCGTCCGCCCGCGCTCAAGGTGCCCGACGTCCAGCTCCGACACGCCCACGCGGACGACCAGCTTGTCCATGACCATGAGTTCGAACACGGTGTGCCGTGCATCGACGCCCTCCCCGGGCTCGACGTAGCGCGCGGTGACGACAGCATCGACCGGGGCCGTCACACGGCCGAAGCCCACCCGCGCCTCCCATAGCCGCCCCTCGCTCTGCGCCGCCCGCAGGTCAGTGCGCGCCCGTTCGAACTCCGAAGTACTCACCAATTCGCGCGAAAACATCTCCTCGATTCGCTCGAAGTCGAGGCGCGCCTGTTCCTCGCGGGCGCGGGCGCCTTCCAGCTCGGCCTCCTCCTCGGCGACGTCCAGCTCAGCGAGCACATCGCCCGCCTTCACCGTGTCGCCCTCCTCCACATGGACACGGCGCAGGGTGCCCGCCGCACGGGTCGCAAGGCGCACGCGCGCGAGCGGCTCCACCGTGCCGGAGACGTCGAGCTGACGCGAGAGGTCGCGCCGCACGATCTCCACGGCGGCAACCGGCGTGCGCGGGGCTTCGGCGTCGTTTGCGTTCTCCGGCGCGCCGCCCCCGCATCCGGCGGGAAACGCGGCGGCAACGGCTATCCCGGCCAGCCCGCCCGTCCGCAAAAGGCGCGGGAAGCGCTTGCCCCGTTGACCTGATGGACACTTCAGCATGCTACGAAGGTTCCCCGCGGGGAGGGAAAGTCAAACCGGCGCGGACTGCACGGACGGTCTTTCGTAGTGACAGCCGCGCGGCGCGCGTTCCATTCTGCCCCTCATGCCTACGGAATCCGGAGACAACATCATCCTCATCATAAGCGGCCCCGCGGGCTCCGGAAAGTCCACCCTGTGCGACCACCTCACATCCGCCTTTCCGGACAGCATCGAGCGGTTTGTCACAACGACCACACGCCCCCCCCGCCCCGGCGAAAAAGACGGCGTGGACTACCACTTCCTCGCGCGCGATGTGTTCATGGAACGCATCCGGGAAGACGGCTTCTACGAGTGGGCGGAAGTCCACGGCAACCTCTACGGCACGGAGCGCGCACGCGTCCGCGAGCGGTTGCGCGGCTTCAAAGATTTGCTCCTCAACATCGACGTGCAGGGCGCCGAGGCCTTCCGGCGGGCGGCGGAGACCGACCCCCTCCTGCGCGGACGCCTCGTCACGGTCTTCGTCAAGCCGCGCACCATCGGCGATCTGCGCGAACGCCTCCTCCGGCGCGGCAGCGAAGACGATACGTCCCTCGCCCGCCGCCTCCAGACCGCCATCGAAGAAATCCCTGAGGCCGACAAATTCAACCACACCATCGTCTCCGGCTCCAAAGCGGACGACGCCAGCGCCATCGAAGCGGTCTACAAGGCCCGCGGAGGCAAAGCGTGAGTCGCGAGCGAACGCTCAGCGGTGCTCTTCGAAGAGAAAGATAGTCTCATCCGGTTTGATGTACCCAAGCCGCTCGCGCACAACACGCTCCAGAAAATCCGGATCCTCGAGGACGAGGCGCAGGTACTCCTCCTTGTGGTCGCGCTCGCGGCGCAACGCCTCCAACCGCTCGGCCGTCCGGCGCTCGCGTTCGCGGAAGCCCTCGTACTCACGATAAGTGCCGAGCAGCACCATCATGAACGAAAACACCACCGCTACAAGGAGGATGGCGAGAACCGCTGTGATCAATTTGCCGAGGAGTGACATCGCTCCGATTCGATCCTTCGACACAAAAGCCCGCGCAAAGACAGGGGCAAACCAATTCCGCCCCCTACAGAACAAGGGACCTCCAATCCGTGTCTCGCCAGCGGCACCTCCTAAGGAGCGCCGCCGGCCGGCCGCTTCCGTTTATCAGTCGTCCGTGTCCGGACCGCGCAGGGAGGCGCGCAGGCGGGCAAAGCGGTAGACGGTGCCGTCGGGCTCCGGTTCGATTTCCACAACACGGTGCCGGGTGCCGTCGAGGTTCTCCCGCAGCTCGCGCAGGCGGAGAAGGCCTGAAGCGTCGGTCCATTCGCGCAGGTCCGTGGACAACTCGACACGGTAGTCAACATCCGCCGCATAGGGCTCTTCCGGGTACTCGAGGACGAGTCGCCCCTTGCCGTTACCTGCCGTTTCCACGCGCGGATGCAGCGCACTCCGGCCCACTGGGTCGGCGGGACTGCCCGCGAACGCGTAGTGGTATAGCCACGCGGAATCATCGAGCGCAGGCAATGCCGTGCCGCGCTCCGCCGCGAGACGGGAAACCGCATCGCGCCAGCGCTCGAACGGCGGCGCGGGCAGGTCGCCGCCGACGCGGAAGATGTGTCGGCTGACAAACCCGTTGGAGCCATACCAGACAAAACGGTAAACTCCGGGCTTCAGGCGCCCCAGACGGTAACTGTGGTGAAACTCCACAGGCAGAATGGACGGGTTTTCGTCGATCTCCGCGCGGGCGACAAACGCGAGTCCCTTCATGTGCACATCTTTCCCCCAGTGCGTCACGGCCCACCCGCTCGCGCCTGGCAGAAAGCGCAGGTGCGCGTAGACCATACCGTCATTGCTCTGTTCGACATCGAGTTCGAGACGCGGGCGGTGGCCGGGCGGCGGACCGGGCCGGATCATCACCTTGAACCCACCCGCTCGTCCGCCGGCGAGGTAGTTGCCCGCGAGATCATGGATCGCACGGTGGGGCAGGAAGATGCCGTATGAACCGTTGGCGCGCGCGGTCCACCCGTGGGGCGGCGCGGCGACCTCGTAGCTGCCCTGCACAAAGCGGTCGCTGCCCGCCGTCTCAAAAGTATCGAGCGCAAGCAGCCGCGCCCGCTCGCTGTAGCCGTGCGGTCCCCGCACGCCCGGTGATGCCGCCCGGATGCTCTCAAGATCCATTCCATAGGGCGAGAAATAGCGGATTTGAAAGACATGCGGGTCCCGGCTCGCCTCGCGAATGTCGCGCGCAAGCACCCGCGCCGCAGGCAGGACCTCTGGATCCACCGTAAAGCGCTTTTCCCCGATACGCCGTCCGTGCGCGAAAACCACGAAGTGGTAATGCCCCGCCTCAAGTTCGCCAAGCCGGTAGATGTGCGACGTTTCCGTCACCACCGGCAGCGACGGTCCGTCGGCATGGGAGGCCTTCACATCCACCCATAAGCGGTTGCCCTCCCGCGTCACGTCGCCCCACTCGATTTCGACGCTGGGCGAGCCCACAAGGAGCGTCAGCTTCGCACCGTATTGCGCCCCCGCCGCATTGTCCGTACTGTCGCCAAGGTCGGCCTTCTTTCCGATACGCAGAGAGTGGAATTCCACCCAAGGGCGCGGCTCTTGCCGAATCTCCACGGCGAAACGCCCGAGACGCCGGCCCGCGAACGCGCCCCCGTCCTTCGTGCGCACGGAGCCGTCCGCAAGGCGGACGCCGTACATCCCGTTATCACCGTCGTTCCAGAACCGTCCCGGCGCGTGCGCATGGTAGGTTGCCACAACGCCGCGCTCGCCCTCCGTCAGCGTCGCCCCCGTTTCAAGAGCCCACTCATGGAGCGGCACCCAGCCCGCGAGCGCGGCAAACCGGTCGTAGCCGTCCGGTCCCGTGACGCGGATGTTGCGGTCGCCGAGCGACTCCGTGTCAATGCCATCGGGATGGCGGTAGACCACCCGCATCGGATGCACCGGGCGGCCCGCCTCCGTGAGCGCACGCACGTGCAGCGCGACGCTGCCACCACGCCCCGACACACGGAACTTAGTGTCGGCAAGGGAACGCCCGTTCAGGAAGAATTCCAGCGAATACTCCCCGGGCGAAAGCGGTGAAGGCCACAAGCGGTAGGTGTGCCCCTGCTTCAGCACCGGAGCCTCATCGCTTGCCGGGCCAGGCCGGTCCTCAATACGCACCGCCTTCGCGTGGATTGAAAAAAAGCTTCCCCGGCGCATCGGCTCACCCCAATCCACCACGCGGTAACCGGGCTCGCGGAAGGCGACTTCCACCCGCGCTTTCGCCGTGCCGTCGTCGAGCACGGAGACACGCAGGCGCGCGGTCGCCGGAGGCGGCGGATCGCCGGAGTCCTCCCGCACGGTGAACTTCTCGCCCGCAAGCGGATGCCCCATGGCCGAGACCTCGAAACCATAGTCCCCCGGCGGCAGCAGACCGAGGACGTAGGTATGCGAAAACTTCGTCACCACCGGCAACATCGCCGGTCGGCGCTCGACGGTGATGTCCACACCGATCCGGTTGCCCTCGCGCTCAGGTTCGCCCCAGTCGGTCACTGCAAAACCGTTGTGCGGAAACACCAGCGTGACCCGCGCCGCTACTCCCGCGGCGGTGTCCGTCTTTACCGCGATACGGGTCTGCACCGGCAAAGCGGGCCGCTCCGTGTCTGCGTCACGGAGTTCGGCGGTCTCCACCGCAAGGGGCTCGATAGTCTCCGCCACGACAGCGGGAACCAAACAAACAAAAAGAGCCATGCCGCCGACAAAAGCCGGACACCGGCGGAAAAACTCGCCAAGGAACGGAAACGGGAAACGGATTCGGGCAACGGAACGATCAATCATGACAACCTCCGGTTTGGGTGCATATTCTTCAGGAGAGCGAAAACAGCAGCCTCGTGAAGGCCACCGCCTACCCTTCACGCAAAATACGTGCCGGATAAGTTCGCCAAATACGCAACCTCCTCATCCAAAAATACTTAAAACCTTGAAACCATTTGCTCCGGCATCCAGCAGTGGCTCGTTGGGAATAAATCCCCGCTTCGCATGGGAAAAGGTTCCCGCCCGTCAACGTCAATTGATTAAATTCTGAATTATTTAAATCCAATAATTTTTCTCATAATTATTTATATTCAGTTTATATATCATAAATTTATTTTTGTCTTGCGGGGAGGAAAAAGGAGAACCAGAATAGAGGCTGTTATGGCTTATCATCTCAGGATCAAGAGTTCTCACCGGGCGGCGTTCCACTGTGTCTGCCGCGTCACGCGGCAGCTGGGGCTGCTGGGCGAGCCGGAGCGCGACGCGCTGGGCGCCGCGCTGGGCGCCGCGATGCGGCGGGCGGCGGCGTTCTCGGGTGTGGAGCTGCTCGCTTACTGTGTGTTGTCCAACCACTTCCACCTCCTCGTGCGCGTCGATCCCAAGGCGCGCGAGTGCGGCGACGAGGAACTGCTGCAACGCTTCCGCGCCCTCTACGGGGAGGAGCGCGCGCAGTGCCTCGGCATGGACGC